>JBAZWG010000001.1:0-359504 GCA_041660505.1 Candidatus Paceibacterota bacterium | reverse complement strand
TCCGGTGACTCGTGGTTTACGGGCAATACAATGCTAGCCGGTAATGCCACAACGACCGGCAGCTTCGAAGTTAAAGGTACGGCATCTACATCGAGAATGTGCCTCGGTACCGACTGTCGCACTGCTTGGCCATACGCAAGTGTCGCTGTCGACGGAACTACAATAGTCGGAAACGGTGTTCTCGTCCCATATTATGTCGGTGCACTGCCCGCCAGCAAGATTACAACAGGTACTATGGCCACTGCCCGCCTAGGCAGTGGCACAGCAAACAACACAACTTTTCTCCGAGGTGATAGTACTTGGGCAACTCCAACAACTCAATGGACGACATCGGGGAATAATATCACGAATAACAATAGCGGAATTGTTGAAATTGCCGGACAGATTAAAATTGACGGCGGTACTCCGGGGAATAATAAGGTGCTTACATCCAACGGCGCAGGACTTGCGACTTGGCAGACGCCGGCTTCAAGCGGAGTGACAAGTATAACCGCCGGCACAGGATTATCGGGCGGAACTATTACAACAACCGGTACAATCGGAATCGCAAACAGCGGAGTGGGAACTGCGCAAATAGCAGACGGTAGCGTTACTATCGCAAAGCTGGCCGGCGTAAAGAATGCAGGAACATTTCTCGGTTATGACGGTAGCTGGTCAGCACCAGTTGCGACTGTGTTTGCTAACTCACCAATCACAGGAAACGGGTCTTCTGTGGCGACAGCGCTCTCTCTCGCAGATAGTGGCGTGACTACTGCTAAGATCGCTCCAAACGCCGTAACTGTCGCCAAACTTCCCGCAGGTGCTACGGCGGCGACCTTCCTTCGCGGAGACGGTACATGGGCATCCGGGCCGACCGGTCCCCAAGGTGCCACCGGTCCTGCAGGGTCAACCGGGCCGACTGGTGCGACAGGCCCAACAGGGCCTGCTGGTTCATCACCATTCGTATCAATTAGCGGCGGAGCTTATTATCTCGACAATATTGGCATCGGCACAACTCCCTCTACGGCGAAGCTTGATGTTTATGGTTGGTCGCGTATACGCAAAGGAGCCAGTACTGCGGCCGGGCTTTACTTCAATAACAACACTACAGATCAAGCATATATAGGTATGCTCGGTACTACACAAGTAGGGTTGACCGACACAAGCGGGAATTATGGATTTAGGTTAGATACGAACACTGGCAATGCGGCAGTATCCGCACCCTTCTCAACCCATAAACTTAATGTTGGCGGTTCGATAAACGGCACCGGTTTATGTATAAATGCTGATTGTAGGACATCATGGGCCAGTGTCGTGTCAGAAACTGATCCGAAAGTCGGATCTCTCACGACCAACTTCTTGTCGAAATGGGGCACAAGCGCACTCACCAATTCTATAATATTTGACAACGGAAGCGGTGTTGGTATAGGCACACAGACACCAAACGCAAAGTTTGAAGTTGCTTATGGCGAGGTCAGACTACCGGCTGGTAAAGATTCCACGGCAGGTTTAACATCTTTCAATTATCTCGGCAACGGTATTAATTATCTGCGCGGCACTACGGTGATAGCAGATACGGGAGGAAATGTCGGTATCGGCACCGCTTCACCGGGCGCAAAACTCGATGTCTCCGGTGCAATCAATTCAAGTAGTAACATTACGGCTACGGGTAATGTTAGTGCAGCCGGCAACACTTTTATGGGTACGCATCCATCATATCCGAGCTCCTACTCTGCATGGTGGAGAAGCGGTGTAGACTATTCGATGCTTACAGATGGGACAAACACTTATGTGAACGCACCGAGCGCAACCGGCAACATCATTTTCCGTTCGGCTAACGCTTCTGGTGCAGGTAAAAGTTTTGCGACAATGCAAGGCTCGACCGGAAATGTCGGTATAGGCACAATTACACCTGGTGCGAAGCTTGAGGTTGCAGGACAAGTCAAGATTACTGGTGGCACCCCGGGCGCGGGCAAAGTTTTGACTTCCGATGCGGCGGGTCTTGCCACATGGCAGACGCCGGCAGGTGGCGGTGGAGGAGGAACTGTAACAGGAAGCGGTTCTGCTGGATACATTTCCAAATTCAGCTCTGCCAGCGCTATTGCTAATTCTAACATCTATGACGATGGTACAAATATTGGAATTGGGACACCCGGACCAGTTGCGAAGCTTGATGTAAGGGGTGGTAACAGCTACGGTGTGTATGCGATGAGTAATGTAAGCGGGGTATTTGGAGTAGGTATCGGTACGGGCAACGGTGTTATGGGGCAAGGTGGGGGTAGCGGCGGGTACGATTTCTACGGCAATGGTCAATCATATTTTGGTGGCAATGTCGGTATTGGCACACAAACACTTTCTAATGCCAAGCTAGAAGTATCCAGCAGTGGCACCGTTGGAATTCGAGTTCTAAATACCGGTTCCTACGGTGTTATCAGTAATGGAGCTACATATGGAATTTACGCCAAAGCGACTGGGGTAGGTGGTTACGGAGGGTATTTCTCCTCCGACCAAGGACCAGCTCTCGTGACAAGTACGGGGAATGTAGGCATTGGTACAAACTCACCAACTACAGCTAAGCTTGTTATAAGCGGTACTGGTGCGGCGCAAGGAATCGATCTTTCCTCGGCCGATCAATATGCCAACATGCGCGTACTGCAAAATACGAACAGCGCTATCGATAAAGACATGTACATCGGTTATAATTCAGGAGCTGGCAGTAAATTGCATCTCTATTCTAATAACACAGAAACGATTACGACGTATCAGGGGAATGTCGGTATCGGGAACACAACACCGTCTTACAAGCTTGAAGTTAACGGAATAATGAGAGTAAGCGGAGCATCTTATCTTAACGGTAGCGTGACTGTTTTGGGCGGTATTGTTGCTAATACTGACATTGGCACCGCGGGGAAGATTTCATCTCGAAGCACGGTTTCTGGTGACACCGGCTCCACAGTCACAACCAAGGATTATGTCGACAGTAATGCTGCCCCAGTTGGATCTTGGTGTGGCTCGGCATTGATAAGTAGTACTGGAGCTCCGTTGTCTGGAGGTTCGCGGGCATGCAAGACTGTCGTAAATATTTATAATAGTGGTTGTCCTGCTGGCTACACGCGCGTCGGGTTTCCATTCGGAAGTGGTGGTTCAGGTTCTGCGGGTACTCTTTATACCTGTATGAAAGATTAGTATAATGAAGTTTCATTACACTGCGAAAAATGCTAGTGGCGCGAAAGCACACACTTGACATTCATCTCTGTGTGTATATAATGTACATGTAAGTTACATATTAACTGATTATATTGTAATATATACATACATTATGTTCATAAAACGTACTATTAAGGCCCAAATTGAACATTGGCTAGAGCAGGGTAAAATAGCGATACTTTATGGCCCTCGTCAGGTTGGCAAAACCACGCTGGCAAAAGAGATTCTGAAAGACCGCAAGGGGAAGTATATTAATTGCGAGAATCTGGAAACGCGTCAAGCGCTTGAATCACAGAATGCTGCGCAATTGCGGGCATACCTTGGGGAGGGCACATTTTTTGTTCTCGATGAAGCTCAAAGAGTAGAAAACATTGGTTTAGCACTGAAGTTGCTCAAAGATACATTTCCTGAACTACAACTACTGGCTACAGGGTCGTCATCATTTGATTTGGCAAATAAGATTAGCGAACCGCTAACAGGCAGATCGGTTGAATTCCATCTCTATCCATTTTCGTATGGGGAAATTGCGGCAATGAAGGAGCCATGGGAGATGGCAAACGTCTTGGACTCAATGTTGCGTTATGGAAGTTATCCCGAGCTCACTCAGCGCGGGTGGCATGACGCAGAACTATTTCTGCAAAATATATCCTCCAACTACCTTTTCCGAGATGTACTCGAATTTGAACAAGTAAAAAAACCAAAGCTACTCACAAATCTATTGCAATTATTAGCGCTGCAAGTGGGGAACGAAGTTTCATTGAATGAATTAGCGACGAAACTTGAAACAGGCAGAGTCACTATTTCTCGATATCTTGATTTGCTCGAGAAGTCTTTTGTTATTTTCACGCTCTATCCTCTATCACGGAATCCAAGAAATGAAATCGGCAAAAAAAACAAGATATACTTCTACGATCTTGGAATGCGTAACGCTATTATTAGTCGTTTCAATCAGCTTCCGGTAAGAGATGATATTGGGGCACTTTGGGAGAACTTTTGCATCGTTGAAAGAATGAAGTCCCTGGGAAACTCCATGATGTATCGAAATCATTTCTTTTGGAGAGACCGCCGTAGTGGGGAAGTTGATTATGTTGAAGAGTATGATGGAGCAATCCATGGTTATGAATTCAAATGGGGAGAGAAGCACGCCCGTCCACCAAAGAACTTTATCGAGACATACCAAGGTAGCTATATAACTGTGAATAAAGAAAACTTTTCTGATTTTATCTCTGGCTAAGGTGCGCTATACTATAAACATATGAAGTTCAAGTACACTGCGAAAAATGCTAGTGGCGCGAGTGCGACTGGCGTCCGCGAGGCGCGGGATAAGTTCGAGCTGGCGCACGAGTTGCGTAAGGAGGGACTTTCTATCGTCTCGGCGACTGCCGAGACCAAGGCTTTTGCCGACTATTTCAAAGGCTTGAACGAGATGGTTGTCTCGGTGCCTCTTAAGCACAAGATCACCTTCGCCAACAACTTAAGCTCGATGCTCACGGCCGGCTTATCGCTTTCGCGCGCGCTTAAAATTCTGGATCGTCAGACAAGCAATCAAAAATTAAAGAAAGTGGCCAAAGAGATTACTGCCGAGATAGACGCCGGCGGGAGCTTGAGTGATGCGTTGGCGAAGGAGAGCAAGATATTCCCGCCGGTTTTCTCGGCGATGGTTAAAGCGGGGGAGCAGTCGGGTAATCTCCCAAGCTCTCTTAAGATGCTCGCCGAACAGATGACGAAGACTTACACCATCCAGCGCAAGGTCAAGGGGGCGATGATATACCCCGCAGTCATTATCGGTATAATGATTATTATCAGTGTCCTGATGATGATATTCGTCGTGCCGACATTGACCAAGACGTTCACCTCGATGCATGTGGCCCTGCCGTGGCAGACCCAGCTCATTATCGGGACGAGCTCTTTTCTGGTCAATCATTATTTTATCGCGCTATTCGTGCTTATCGCCACTGTCGCACTGCTTACTTGGTTCTTTAAGACGGTGTTTGGTAAGCGTGCAGTTACCTTTATATCCCTGCATGCGCCGGTTATTGGTAATATAATAAAACAATCCAACGCCGCACAGACCGCACGCACGCTCTCGTCGCTTATCTCCTCCGGTGTGGATATGGTGCAAGCCTTGGAGACAACCAAGGGCGTAATGCAGAACGACTTATATAAGCAAGTTTTGGATGAAGCTGTCAGCGCTGTTCAAAAAGGCAAGCCGCTTTCTGCCGTCTTCCAAGCCAACGAGAAGCTCTACCCGATACTTGTGGGTGAGATGATAGAAGTGGGAGAGGAGACAGGAGACTTGGCCGGAATGCTGATGAAGACCGCAGTTTTTTATGAAGAGGAGGTAGACTCAGCGACCAAAGATATGTCGACGATCATCGAGCCTCTCATGATGCTCCTTATCGGAGGTGCCGTCGGATTTTTCGCCATTTCTATCATTCAACCCATCTATTCTATTGGTAACTCGATAAGCTAGCTATGAAGCGCGGATTTTCACTGGTTGAGATTGTCGTTGGGGCGGCATTGCTTGCTATCGTCTCTATCGCCATGTATCAGTCTTACGCGAGCGTGATGATCGTTACTCGCGGAGCGGGGGACAAGCTTGATGCTATCGAGCTTGCGAACGAGCAGATAGAAATTTTGCACAATCTGCCTTATCAGAGCGTCGGCATTATCGGCGGCATCCCGGCTGGTGTCGTTACGGAGTCGACTACTACCGTTCGCGATGGCAACACCTTTCGGGTGACGACGACCATCCGTAATGTCGATGACCCGTCGGATGGTATCTTTCCGACGGACCCTGCCGAGGCAGATTACAAGCTCGCGCAGATATCAGTCGATTGCAGTATGTGTAAAAAATTTACGCCAATCGCGCTCACAACCACGATAGCACCGAAGAATCTTGAGACCACCACCAACAACGGTGCGTTAAAGATTACTGTCCGCGATGCTTCTGCCCAGCCGGTGCAAGGCGCGCAAGTAACGATCGTCAACACCGCAGTATCACCCAATCTGAATTTCTTCGATGTTACTAACGCGCAGGGGGTGCTTACTATTTATGACGTCAAACCGTCAAGTCTTTCGTACGCGCTAAGCACGACTAAAGATAATTATTCCACAGATAAAACGTATAAAGTGACAAGCGATAATCCGACACCAACCGTGCGCGATGCGACAGTCTCGGCAGGGCAGACTACCGGTCTCTCGTTTTATATAGACCGGACCGCCTCGCCAGTATTCCAGAGTGTTAATACATCTTGCGTTCCACAACCGAACTTCCCATTCATGCTCCGAGGCAATAAAACAATAGGCACCAAGAGTGGTTTGCCGGTTTATAAATACTTTGTTCGACAGAATACCGGTGCGACAGGGAGTATTACTGTCCCGAATCTCGAATGGGACAACTACACGATAACATCATCCAGCACAACATATGATTTGGGCGGCGCTTTGCCGATAATGCCGATAGCTATCGCCCCTGCCTCGACGGCGACGATAAACCTCACAGTTTATACCAGACAAGCGGCGGCGTTGCTCTTGGATATAAAAGACACGGCCACTAAACTTCCTGTTTCCGGCGCGACCGTCACGCTGACGGGGAACAGTGTTAATCTTTCTAAGTCGACTGGCGTTGGAGTATTGGAACAGACAGACTGGTCCGGCGGAGCAGGGCAGGCGAACTATACCGACCAAACTAAATTTTATGACTCTGACGGCAACATATCTATCACGCCAGCTGGGCAAATCAGTCTGCTCAAAACTTTTTCGACCTACGCACCGTCCGGTTGGTTAACATCATCTAGCTTCGACCTTGGCATAGTCGCGTCGCTCTATAATGTAAAATGGAACCCCGTCGATGTGCCGGCAGGTGTCGGGGCGAATGCGGTGCGCATGCAAATTGCCGCCAACACCGACAATACCACCTGGAACTATATCGGCCCGGACGGTACTGCAAGCACGTATTACACGCTGGCACAAAATTCCATCGGCAGTGAGCTCGCGAACAATCGCTACTTCAGGTATAAAGTACTCTTACAAACCGCGTCGTCTACTTTGACGCCGTCCGTAACAGACGTGCAATTTCAGTACACCACTGCCTGCACGCCGTCGGGGGAAGTGTTGTTCCAAGGTCTGACCAAATATAGCTCTCCTAATTATTACACCGCCACCATTAGTGCTCCGGGCTATACAACGGCCATAGCAAATGACATATTAGTAAGTGATGACTGGCAGCAGCGCCTGGTTTATATTACGCATCAATAATTTATGGAGAGGCTACATGATAATAAAGGATTTGTGTTGACCGAGCTTCTGGTTTCAATCGCTATTCTTGCAATCTTGGCTATTGCCGTAAGCTCATTCAGCAGGGATGTTTTCTCGTTGAACGCCTACAACCAAGAACGGCTTATCGCATCAGACGAATTGCGTCGCGGACTCAAGCAATTCACGGCAGAGTTGCGAACCGCCGAACCCTCCGATGCCGGCGATTACTTGTTTATAGTCGCATCAAGTTCGGCCATTACTTTTTTCTCCGATGTAAACGGCGATGGTACGCACGAGAAGGTCAGATATTATATGAGCGGCAATATATTAAAGAGGGGGATAATCTCGCCGACACTGGGCTCTCCGCCGACATATAATCTTGCGAACGAGAAAATTATAGAGCTGGTGCACACCGTCACAAACGGCAGTGCAATATTTTCATATTATCCGGACACCTATACCGGTAATAGCGCGCCGTTTACCCAGCCTGTACCGATAGATCAAGTGCGCTTGGTAAAAGTTAACGTGAGCGTCGATCCTGACCCGAACCGTTCACCGGCTCCGATAGTCGACGGTACTCAAGTGACGATTCGTAATTTGAAAGATAATCTATGATCTTGTTTTTACTAAAAACTAAAAACTACAAACTAAAAACTTCCGGAGGTGCTCTCCTCGTCCAAGTCCTTGTCTTTGCTACCGTAGGCAGCGTTCTTCTTGGCGCCTTGGCTTTGTGGGGAGTAGCGTCACTGAATGCAACTCGCAAGGCTGTTTTACGCGAACAAGCATTCCATATTGCCGAGGCGGGTATTGAATACTATCGCTGGCACCTTGCCCATTTCCAGAACGATTATCAAGATGGCACCGGTCATGTCGGGCCTTATGTGCACACTTATCAAGATAAACTGGGGAATACTATCGGAAGTTATTCCTTAACCATCACGCCGCCGCCTCTAGGTGCCACGACTGTCGTGATAACTTCTATCGGTTCTGTTGCAGAAGATTCGAGCATTACGCGCAAGGTTCAAGCAACGCTCGCTCTGGCTTCGTTCGCAAAGTATGCAATTCTTACCGACTCGAGCATGGTGATGGGCACCGGAGCACAGTCATATGGTCTCGTCCACAGCAATCACGGCATCCAATTCAACGGTGTCGCCCACAATATCGTCAGTGCCGCAATTGATACCTATGATGACGACGGACACACGGAGAGGATAGGAGTAAATACCAACGTTTCTCCCGTGGACCCTGTTCCGCCGGTGCAGTCTATTCCGTCACGGCCGGATGTCTTCCTGGCCGGCCGACAGTTCCCGCCATTTTATACTGTTCCGGCGGTAAGCTTCGCCAGCTTGACGGCAACTATGCTTGATTTGAAAACAAAGTCATTAACCTCAAGCGGCTTCCACTTATCAAAAGCTGGTGGGAATTCTGCCGGTTACCATATTGTGCTTAAGATCAACGGTACTTTCGACGTGTATAACGTAGACAAACTTGTCCCCAGAGGTAGCTGTCCGTCGAACGGCGGGCAGAGTGGCTGGGAATTGGGCGCAATAGATACGGAAACTAAATTGAGTACCAACAATTATCCCGCCAACGGCATAATCTTCGTTGAAGATGACTTGTGGATTGATGGACAGGTTAACAACACGCGAGTAACGCTCGCTGCCGGAAGTTTCAGCGGGCAAGAGAAAAATATAACGATAAATCACGGCATCCGATATACCAACTATGACGGTACCGATGTTATCGGAATTTTCGGCCAGAATAACATCAATATCGGTTGGCAGAGCGATGATAACTTGCGCATCGATGCGGCGCTTATTGCGAAGGACGGGTCAGTCCAACGTTTCAAATTTGATAAAAAAGAAGGGGATGATGATAAGTGCTCGCCCTATGATACGCGTGCGTCCCTATATCTCTACGGTTCAATGACTTCATTCGACCGTCCCGGCTTTGCCTACGCCGACGGTACCGGCTACCAAACGCGCACTTA
Organism: Candidatus Paceibacterota bacterium; assembly: GCA_041660505.1. NCBI lineage: Bacteria > Bacillati > Minisyncoccota > Minisyncoccota bacterium. The sequence goes on along the minus strand of JBAZWG010000001.1, from coordinate 350,068 downwards.
TGTCTATGATCAGAACTTGTTTTATAGTCCGCCTCCATCTTTCCCGCTGGTCTCCTCCAACTACGCACTGTTAAAGTGGCGCGAAATACAGTAGTATTACGACATGGAATATAAAAAATTAATAATAGGGAATTGGAAGATGAATCCCGAGTCGCTTAAGGTGGCTAAGGGGATAGTGAATAGCATAAAGAAAGAGGCTCTGACTGCTAAAAATGTTATGACCGTTCTCTGTCCGCCGGACATATATCTTTCTGAAATTAATAGAATGTTTCGCTCGGACAAGCTCAAGCTTGGTGCGCAGGACGCCTACTTCGAGAAGGTCGGCGCCTATACGGGTCAAATTTCTCCGCTTATGTTACGTGGTGCCGGCGCTTCATATCTCATTATTGGCCATTCGGAACGGCGCGCGGCGGGTGATACCGACGAAATGATTAATAAGAAAGTTAAAATGGCTCTTGCTTTGGGCTTCACTATTATTCTTTGCGTCGGTGAGAAACAGCGTGATGAACATGGCTTTTATCTCTCTGCCGTTCAAGACCAGCTAACGGCTGGGCTTAAGGGTGTACAGAAGAAAGATTCCGGCCGCATCGTCATAGCCTACGAGCCGGTCTGGGCGATAGGCAAAGACGCGGCCCGCGCCGCCGAGCCGGAGGAGATTGAACAGATGATGCTTTATATCCGCAAAGTGCTGGCGAGCGTCTTGAGTAAGACGGGTAATAAAGTGCGCACGCTCTACGGCGGATCTGTCGATATGAAAGGCGCCACCGCACTACTCTCTATTTCTCATGTAGACGGTCTGCTTGTCGGCCGAGAGAGTTTGAACCCCAAGAACTTTTCTGAAATTATTCGTATAGCAAGTAACGCCGCACATGCATAACAATCTGCCACAAATTGGGAGCATACCGAGCCTGGAGGGCAAAAGAGCCTTGGTTGTCGCCGGCATGGACGTGCCCATAACCGATGGAGAAGTAACAGAAGACTTTCGGCTCAACCGCATTAAGCCGACCATCGAATATCTTAAAGAGAACAAGGTGAAGATAATTCTGGTCGGCCACATCGGGCACGACGGGGAAGAGAGTACAGAACCTATCGCGCGATATTTCGGATTCTTATATGTTGACTCACTTGATCCGAAGATTGTTAACGAAAAAGTTGACGCACTTCTGCCCGGAGAAGGGGTTGTGCTCAAGAATATCCGTACCGATCCGCGCGAGGAGCAGAACGATCCTATCTTTGCAAAAGAACTTGCATCTTGCGCAGATTTTTTTGTTAACGAATCATTTCCGGACGCTCATCGTTCATACGCCTCCGTTGTCGGCGTTACGGAATATTTACCAAGTTATGCCGGGCTTGAATTTGCCGAAGAGGTCGTCCAGCTCTCCGGCGCCTTCGAACCGACGCATCCATTCCTCTGCATCTTCGGCGGGGCCAAGGCAGATACGAAAATTCCTTTAGTGCACCAGTTCGCCGGTAAGGCCGACACGGTGTTCGTCGGCGGTTCGCTTGCCAACACTTTATTTAGAGTAAAAGGCTATGAAACAGGGCTTTCATTGGTCGACGGCGATCTTAAAGAAGCCAAGAAAATTTTGGGATATAAAAATGTTTTGTTGCCGGCAGATGTTGTTGTAGATCGCGATGGACAGTCTTTAACCAAAAATCCGGATTTGGTACAAACGAACGAGAATATGCTCGATGTCGGACTAGACACGATACAAATGCTCGGTAAAGAAATCGCGAAAGCGAGGTTTGTGCTATGGAACGGGCCGTTAGGGGTCTATGAAAAAGGCTATAAAGAAGGCACGGAAAGCATGGCGAAAATCTTGGCGGAGTCAAAGGCGGGAACGATAGTCGGCGGTGGCGACACCATTGCCTCGATAAAAAAGCTCGGCCTCTTAGACAAATTCACCTTCGTCTCAATAGGCGGCGGCGCCATGATAGACTTCTTGGCCAAAGGCACCCTGCCGGCCATCGAAGCCCTTAAGAACTCAAAGCAGTCTTAATTTTCTTGGCAACTTCTTCTCTCTCGCCCGGGGCGTACGGTTTGTACGGCCAGTTTACCAGGCCGTCATTTTCATAACGGGGGATTATGTGGAAGTGGATGTGGAAGACGCTTTGGCCGGCGGCTTCGCCGGATAAGGTTGAGACGAAGATGCCGTCCGCTAATGTGCCGTCTTTAACTCCGCGCGCCACTTTCTGCACGCGGGTTGCGAGGCGCTCGAGCGTGCCTTCGGCTACTTCCAAAATATTGGCATGATGTTCTTTGGTAATTACCAACGTATGTCCAGGCATTACCGGGTTGATATCCAAGAACGATAAAACGAACTCATCTTCATAGACTTTCTCGCACGGTATCTCGCCCCGGATGATTTTACAGAAGATACAATCCATATGCTACAATCATAGCTCATATGGCCAGCCTTACGCAACAGCTGCTCAAAGCACGCGGCATAACAACAAAAAAGGCGGCAGAAATATTCTTGCATCCGGACTATGTGCGCGACTTGCACGATCCATTCCTGTTTTCGGGGATGAAGAAAGCGGTCGCAATAATTCTCCATGCAATTTCGAATCAAGAACAGATAGTCATCTTCGGCGACTATGATTGCGATGGCATTCCGGGCACGGCATTACTTTACGAATTTTTCAAAAAAATCGGGTACAAGAAAATCAGCGCCTATATTCCGCATAGATATACAGAGGGGTACGGCATGACAGTAGAAGCGGTGCGCAAACTCCAGAAACAACACGCTTCATTAATTATCACGGTAGATTGCGGTATCACAGATACAGAAGCGGTTGACGAGGCGAGTAAATTTGGCATTGATGTAATAATTACAGATCACCATATTGTTCAGGATAAACTACCGAAAGCTTACGCAATAATAAACGCACAAAAGAAAGGTGACAAGTATAAAAATAAAAATATTTGCGGTGCGGGCACGGCGTTTAAGTTAGTGCAGGCTTTGATGAAAGAGGGGAAGTTCGAGCTACCGAAAGGCTGGGAGAAATGGTTGCTTGATCTGGCCGGTCTTGCAACTATTGCCGATATGGTTTCTCTGACCGGCGAGAATAGAGTCTTGGCTTATTACGGGCTCAAAGTATTACGTAAAACTCCTAGGGTCGGTATTTTGCAATTGTTAAAAAAGAAAAATGTTAGGCCGGAAAATCTAACAGAAGATGACGTCGGCTTCACCATCGGCCCGCACATAAACGCGGCGAGTAGGATGGGCGACCCCTATGATGCCTTCAAATTGCTCACGACCGAAGATGGCGGCGAGGCGGCGGAGCTCGTGCAAAAATTACTGGATCACAATGCAGACAGGAAGAGTGAAGTGCAAATTATCATCCAAGAAGCCGAGGCGCTCATGCATTTACACACCGATTTACCCGTTATAGTGATAGGCCATAGAGACTGGAAGCCGGGGATAGTAGGCCTCGCCGCCAATATGCTCGCAGAGAAATATGAGAAGCCAGCGTTCGTCTGGGGCAAACACACTTCAACACATCTGAAAGGCTCGTGCCGTTCCGACGGTTCGGTAAATATAGTAGAGCTGATGACAGAAACGAAAGAAATTTCCAATGAAATATTCTTAGACTTCGGCGGGCACGAACTCGCCGGCGGCTTCTCAATCTACGAAGATAAAATAGAATTGTTTGCACCGGCACTGATATCTGCTTACAAGAAGCTTAACTTAGAGAGTTCAACTCTCTATAATAAGGCTCAAATAGAAAAATCAGAATATATAGAGATTGACGTTAATGACATAACCTGGGAAATGTACAGAGAGGTAGATCAATTCGCGCCGTTCGGTGTTGGTAACGAGAAGCCGGTATTCAGTTTAAAGAATGTCGAGGTGAGCGAAGTAAGATTCTTCGGCAAAGAAGGGATACATACAGAATTAATTCTCAAAAAGTCACGCAGTAGTATAGGCGCTATTAAGTTCTTCACCTATGACGAGTTCAAAAATATCAAACTAGATACGAAGCTTGATCTACAAGTAACGCTAGAAAAATCCACCTTCAAATACCCGCACGAGTTACGGCTTAGAATTGTAGATTGGGCCTATGCACAAGGCGGTCTTGTGGAATAAGGGGCGTGGATTGCAAAATGTCGCGTGAAGGATATAATGACAACATTATTTAGTAAACAACAATAAAATGAGCGAATCAGTACCAGGTACCCACGAAGAGGAAAAAGCGCAAGACATTGAGATTCAGGATTCCTTGCAGGCAAACAGACTGCCCACGGGTTCTTCGGAGCGATTTGCAGAACTTACTCGACAAAAGGCGAAGGAAGGCGGAGTGGCGCCTGAGTTCGTTGATGATGCTGCCGCAGAAATTCATCCAATCCTTAAAGGAGTAAACGTTGAATATCGTATTGTTAAGGGTGCCGATCATACTTCTGGCTATAACTGTGTGGTTGATTTTAAGGGTGAACTTCCTGATGGCCCAGTCGGTGAACTGTTGCGCACCGCACAAAAGGAGGCGGTTTTCGCTAGTTACACAGATGCTAAAACATGGCTCCGCACTGAGGTACGCACGGCCTACGATTCTTCGAGGATACAATAAGTTTGATGGTCGTGCAAAAGTTAATTATCTATACCGACGGGGCTTCGCGGAATAATCAAGTGAAAGATAAAGCCGTTGCCGGGGCGGGGGCTTATATTACTGATGCTGACGGGAAGGTACTTAAAGAATGCACAGAATATCTTGGTAACCAGACGAATAATTTTGCCGAATATCAGGCTATTATTCTGGGGCTGACTGAAGCTAAGAAGATCGTAGGCGCTGCGGCGAAGGATACGCACCTGGATGTGCGGATGGACTCCGAGCTCGCTGTGCGGCAGTTGAATGGGCTCTATCGCGTGAAGCATCCGGTCTTGCGTGAACAGTTCGACCGCGTGATGACGATTGCCAGCCACTTTCCGCACATTACCTTTACCCACGTCCCGCGCGAAAAGAATAAAGAAGCCGACCGGCTCTCGAACGAGGCTATTGATAATCATAAGGCGTAGGCTATGCGTGTTTACGTTTACACTGCCTGCGTCGGATTCGTCGCAGGTATTTTTGTTGCCTATTTTCTCGCGCTCGGCTGGTCTGTGGGGATTTTCTTGCTTCTGCTTGCGCTCATATTACCGTTCGTATCGCGCGAACGAGCAGTGCTTATTACCGCAGTATTTCTAATCGCCACAAGTCTCGGTATCTTTCGTTATGAATTCTGGCAGGTGAATCAACCCGCACTTCTACCGGCGCAAAGTGTGAATATACAGGCAGTAGTTAATGACGAACCGGTAGAGCAAGACACCGGTATGCGGCTAACGCTTAAGTTTACTGACGACTCTATGTTTAAAAATAAAGAGGCCGTGGTGACATTAAACGGCCCGCAGGAATTTACTTACGGTGATCTGATCTCCATAAAAGGTAATTTAACTGCAGTTGAGGCGACCAACGTGACGGATTATTGGAAGGAATACTTAAAACTCCGCGGTATTCAGTATGAGTTTAAATATGCGAGCGTATCGAAAATAAAGAGCGGTGCAGGCAATTCTGCATTTTCTTTTCTTTACGGAATCAAGCATACATTCCTAAATAAAATATCAGAACTTCTGCCGGAGCCGGAGTCGTCGCTCGTCGCCGGCATCTTGATCGGTGCGCGTACGACGATAGGCAAAGAGGTACTTGCCGAATTCAATCAGACAGGCGTCTCGCATGTGGTCGCCATATCGGGTTACAACATTACGATAATTGCGAATGCTATCGGAGCAGTCATTTTATATTTCGGTATACCCACGGCTATCGGCCTCGGCCTAAGCGGGGTAATGATTGTTTTGTTCGTCATTATGACCGGGCTTTCTGCCTCGGCTGTGCGTGCGGCAGTGATGTCTGTGATACTTTTGCTCGCGCAAAAAGAAGGCAGGACATATGATGCCGGCACGGCACTTGTGGTCACGGCACTGCTAATGTCTCTTTGGAATCCGCTTACGCCTCTTTATGATTTCTCATTCCAACTCTCTTTCCTCGCTGCCGCCGGCATTATCTGGCTCTCGCCGGTTGTTGGTCGTTTGCTCGTACGCGCACCAGCGCTCTACGGAGTCAAAGAAATTCTTACGGGCACAATTGCGGCCGAGGCTATGATAATGCCACTCATTATATATAAGACGGGGATAGTGTCTCTCATCTCGCTTCTCGCCAATATTCTTATCCTGCCTGTCGTCCCGACATTAATGCTCTTGGGCGCAATAATGATCGTGCTCGGCTTCATTGCATATCCGGTCGCATTCATTGCGCTCGTGCCGACTCACATTTTGCTTTTGTACGTTTTACGAGTTGTGTCGCTCGCCGCTCATCTGCCGTTCGCGTATTTGCAAATCGCTTCATTGCCTACGGCATTAATGCTTATCTGGTATCTGGCCATGCTATGCTTGATATTGTATGAAAGGAAATTACCTGAAATTCTTCACAAAAAAGCACTACGCTAAACTAGCTTTTCTTCTCGGGCTTTGCGTATCGGTATTTTTCTTTGCTTATGTATTATCCCACGAGTTAAGACAAGGCAAACTGACTATCTCGTTCCTAGACGTCGGCCAAGGCGACTCTATATATATTGAGTCACCGGTGGGGAATCATGCGCTCATCGATGCCGGCCCGGGTAGTATCGTCTTGCGCAGGCTTGGCAATGAATTGCCATTCTATGATCGCCGTATCGACTTCGTGATGGAGACGCACCCCGACTTAGACCATTCCGGCGGTATGCCAAGCGTGCTGTCGCGCGATGATGTCGGCGCCTTGATGGTGTCGCCCGGCAATTCTCTTAATAAACAAGAACAACTCGTTGAACGAATTGCCAAGACAGAGGAGATACCGGTCGTTATCGCCAAACGCGGGCAAGTAGTTGACCTCGGCGGGGGAGCAACGTTGCGAATATTATTCCCCGACAGATACATAGAAGGCGGTGACACTAATGATAAATCCATTGTGTCAGAATTGATTTACGGCAAAACTCGCGTGCTTATGACCGCCGACGAACCGCAAGCGGTCGAAAATTATCTCGCATCGCTAGACGGCGATAATCTTAAGGCCGATATTTTAAAATTGGGTCATCACGGTTCTAAGACCGCAACCGGCGAAGCACTGCTTGGATATGTTAAACCCTCATTCGCTATTATTTCTGTCGGTAAAGACAATAAATACGGTCATCCGAATAAAGAAACGTTGGATAAGCTCGCGAAATTCGGCGTCCCGTACTTACGCACGGATGAGCAGGGTACAATAACCTTCGTCTCCGACGGTAATACTATCGCGCAAAAGAAATAAAAACTTTTCCACTGTTTTCAATATCATTATATATCCGCGCATTGTATAATAGATGTATGGATACCATTACAAAAGGCGGAGTCATTTGGGAATATCTAAAAGGCGAAGTTACAAACGGTAAAGAAGATGTAACTAAGGCCGACTTGATCAAGGTTGGTTACTCGGTACAAGCAATAGAGAATGCAATAGCCGAAATTAAAAAAGATAGGCTTGTGACGAAACCAGCAATGCCCATCCCGACCGCTAAAGCGGAACCGGTGGCACCAAAGCCCGTAACACCGCCGGCGCCAGTTGCTCCTATTGACGTTCCTCTTATGACGCATCCGGCGGATCAAGACTTGATGAACGATCTGTCTGCCGCGATAAAACAAGATACTAAAATTGAATTTGCGTCCTCAACACCCGCAGTTGCTTATGCGCCGATACCCGCACCAGTAGCCGCTCCTCGCGGAATGACTCTTCCGACACCCGCAGCTCATGAAAATCTGGCCCAGAGTTTGAGTACCACACTTACGGGTATTCCAACAATGCCGATGGACTTGATGCACCCATCTGTCCCGCAAGCGGAGGTGGTGCCGAAAGCGATTCCAATACCTGCACCTGCACCAAAGACTCCGCCAGGTGCTGTGATTAGCGTAATGCCAAAGAAAAAGCACGGAATCTTTTATAAGCTCGCGATGGTTGTCCTTGTGCTTGTTGTGCTGGCCAGTATCGGCTCGGGCGTATCGTTCGCTATGACCGGTTCGTGGTTGCCGCCGGCTTTGTCTGACCAGATTAGCAAACTGCCATTCGTTTCTTCGTTCTTCGAGAGGTATCCCAAGGATCAGCTCTTCGGGGCGATGCTCGGTAAGTTTTCTTCTATTAATACATTCGGTTACTCCGCCTCTATCGATGTTAAGACAGAGCCTTATGATAATTCTGTCCCTCGGCCACCCAAGGCACTCGTCACCGGTTCTACAACTCCTGCCGTTACAGGTATGTCAGGTTACGGAATGCCGGCTGATATGACCATTCACGCGGATATATCCGGTTCTGCCGATATAACCGATTCAAGTTCGGTGCTTAATAAGAATGGCCAACTTCACGGTACGCTCACCGGCACCGTGGGGGGAGTTTCCTTCACTTCAGAAGCCAGTTTCATGAAAATAGGAGAAACGTTTTATGCTCAACTCAATAAACTTCCGTCGCTCGGGCTCTTCGATCTTTCGAAGGTTGAAGGCAAGTGGGTTAAGTTTGATAAAACCACGGCGGACGAGTTCGGTTTCTCGCTCGGCAGTATGGCCTCGAGCGCGCCACAAGTATTAAGTGCCATAGAAACCATGCAGAATACGCATGCTTCTGCCACCTATCTCGCAAATGAGAATATTGGAGATACGCGCACATATAAATACGATGTTAAATTAGATACAGACCCGAATGTGGCGATGCAGGTTTGGATCGACCCGCAGACAGCCTTCCCAGTCAAGGTGCATGCGCTCTCCAAAATCGCTTATGACGAAAGTGACCCTGCCACGAAAGATAAAATGATGGTTACCGAATCATCACTGACTCTTTCTGATATTAATACGCCGATCAGTTTAGTCGCACCCGGTAATGTTATCTCCGCAGTCGAAGCCTATGCATCGCTCTCGGGGATGACCCTGGACCAATATTACGAACACAAGCAAGAAACTAATGTCTCAAGTATTTTCTATGCACTCGGGAGTTACAAGACTGTGGCCGGCGAATTCCCAATGTCGCTAAGCGAGCTGATGAAGACGCCGAATCAGATTCGTCTCGAACATCCGCAGACAGCGAAGAAGCCCACCGTTAAAGCCGGCTTCGACTTCGCGCCATGGGGAGACGATGTGCCGGTCATAAGCAAGATTCCGAAGGACGTATTTACTAAAACTGATTACGCGTACATCTCTACAAAAAAAGATTTCACGCTCAAGTACGAGATTCGTCTCGAGCCGGTATCTACGAGCTCACCATCCCTTATCTCATCATCACAATTTGTAAACGGCATGAACACAATGACAAGTAAAGTGCTGTCAGTAGAAGGCGCAGCCGCAACTAAAAAAGCTCGGAAGTAATCCCGAACTTTCAACTTTAAACTTTAAAACTTTCAACTACCGCGTAGCGGTGAGATTCTTGTTGCCCTTGATACAGCGGGTGCAGATCTTCATTCTACTGCCGTCTTTGATCTTGGCCCATTGGAGGTTAACCTTCTTGGCTACCGTGCCGGTCGGGTTAAATTTGGTAGCACGAACACGGTTGGAGTATCCTCCGCCCGAGGCTGACGTTCGCGCACATAGTGGACATGCTTTTGCCATAAGAGCCATTATGTTATCATATAAATCACTATGCCGCAAGATACTGGCCTACTCACTATAATTTTCTCGCTCGCCGTACTCATTATGTCGGTTATCGTGCACGAGGTGTCGCATGGTTATGTGGCTTACATACTCGGCGACCCGACGGCCAAATACGCCGGTCGGCTGACATTGAACCCTCTTAAACATCTTGATCCTGTCGGGTCAATTCTAGTGCCGATAATAACCTCGCTTGCCGGATTCCCCTTCGGCTGGGCCAAGCCGGTGCCGTATAATCCGTATAATCTAAAGGCAGGGAAGTGGGGGCCGGCAATAGTTGCCGCCGCCGGGCCTTTATCTAATCTTTTCTTGGCTATTGTCTTCGGGCTTATCTCGCGCTTCTTCTTTGGTTATTTTAGTCTTCCCGCGCAGACATTACTGTTCACAATCATATTTGTTAATATTTCATTAGGTATATTTAATCTTTTGCCGGTTGCGCCTCTGGACGGCTCTAAGCTTCTCTTCGCCCTCTTGCCGTATCACTTAAGATATATAGAAGAGTTTATGACGCGCAATCAGCTCTTTTTGGTTTTTATTCTCATTGTTTTCTTGAACTCGTCCGGCGTAACATGGCTTGTGAATTTCGAATACTTTTTGATTAAGCTGATTCTTGGCGCTTAAGTATCTCATAGAAAGTTCAAAGCCTCCGACGCACCATGCGAGGGAGGCTTTGTATTGGGCCGGCGTGTGGCGGGGTTCACGCAGGCCGTTGGTCGGGCTGATCAGCCAGTGATTTCCTCGAACTCGTCCGAGACCTTACTGGCCGTCTGGGGCAGAGGTCTCTCGAGGAGAGAGAGTTGCTCCTCGAAAAAGCACGACCCGGTCAGTGCCGAGAGTCTCTTCAAGGTTGCCTCGGTCCAATCCCTGGCAACTTTCAGATCCGTGGCCGTGTTTTCGGGACGAGTGATCCCGAATTTCTCGGCTTCACCGGCCCCGAGGTAAACGAAAAGGTGCCACCTCATGGTGTGCACCTCGAGTGTGCTCTTAGCGCGAAGAGCATGGACAAGCTCCTCGACCTTGAGAAACACACCTCTAGTCAAGAATTTCATTTCTTCTCTTCCTTTCCCGCCAATCAAACTGTAATTAGAGTAACACATCTTGACGTTTAAGGCAAATTTCTGTGGAAAAGAAGCGACCCCTCACTGCTCTGTGTCGAGCGGAGGGGTCGCAATGGGCCGGCGTGTGGCGGGATTCACGCGCGGCCGTTCAAATGACGGAAATGTTCGCCCTGATAGCCTTGAGTCTCTCGACTCCTGGCTCCAAGGACCATGGGACTTGCGAGTCCTTTCTCTTCTTGCAGGTGTCGATGACCCGCTCGAGGAGTAGAACTGTCCAATCGCAAAGAGGTAGCAAATTCTCCTTCTTTGCACTTGGAGGCAAATCGGCTGGTCTATGAAACTTGGTGTTCACCAAATCCAAAAGACTGAAGCAATTCGCATGAGTCTTCTGAAGGTGATAAACGAAGTTCGGCGAGCCAATGGCCGCCGCTGTATTCTTGAAGTCGCGTTCGAGGTCGCTCTCGAACGCTAGGATTTCTCCCAAGATGTCATCGAGGCGCCGCTTCCGCCTCACAGGCTTTATTATTATCATATCCTTCCTTTCCCCGCCAAAACCTAGTTAAGCCTACGGCAAATTGACATTATAGGCAAATTTCTGCTATCATACTCACTTACATGTCAACCATCAATCAACTTGTCCGCAAGCCGCGCAAAGTTCAGAAGCGCAAGATCCGCACGATCGCTCTTTCGCGCGGGTTCAACACGATCAAAAACAAGCCGATTTATTACCCGTCGCCCTTCAAGCGCGGTGTTTGTACATTGGTAAAGACCACAACGCCGAAGAAGCCGAACTCCGCTCTCCGTAAAGTTGCTCGCGTACGCTTGACGAACGGTATGGAAGTCACCGCCTACATCCCGGGCATCGGCCACAACCTGCAAGAGCACTCTGTCGTGATGATTCGCGGCGGCCGTGTGAAGGACCTTGTCGGTGTGCGCTACCATATTGTGCGTGGACGCTTGGACGCCGGTGGGGTAGAGAAGCGCGGCCAAGGTCGCAGCAAGTACGGTGCAAAGGCTCCGAAGGCAGGAAAGAAATAAAGAAATAAAGACTGGCCAAGGTTCAACCTTAGGCATCCAAAAGGTTGAACCTTAAAGACAGACAAAAATTATGCGCAGAAAAGTAAAAAACCGAAATAAAGTTACACCAGACTTCAAATATAATTCTGAAGTGGTTTCTAAGTTCACCAACTATATAATGGAGCGCGGCAAGAAGAATGCAGCGAGGAAGATCGTTTACGGCATGTTGGACGAGCTTAAAACCGCCGGCAAGACCGAGGCTCCGCTCGAGCTCTTCGAGAACGCCATCAAGAACGTCGCCCCGCTTATGGAGGTCCGCTCACGTCGAATTGGTGGTGCGACCTACCAAGTACCTCGCGAAGTGCGCCCGGAGCGCCGCCAGTCACTCGCCTTCCGCTGGCTCATCAACGCCGCCTTCGCCAAAAAGGGCAAGCCTATGCACAAGCGCCTGGTAGAAGAAATAATGTCCGCCAATAAGAACGAAGGCGAGGGCGTCAAGAAGCGCGAGAATACTCACAAGATGGCAGAGGCAAACAGAGCCTTCGCCCACTTCGCCTGGTAGTTTGATTTCCCGAATTTGTATTTCCAAGGTTCGACCTTAAGCAAGTAAAAGGTCGAACCTTTTGCGTTGTCCCCATTCCGGGTACAACTGATTTGTTTCGACTGCGCTATAATGACGGCTACATGGGAAAGTTTAATTTGAAAGATGAAGCTGACTTCCTGGCACATCGCGATAGAGCAGAAGCATTTTATGAAACTATTAAATCTGTGCGCTGTCCGTATTTTTCCGGAGACATCGCATTCAATGCTAAGGGGATTCGACATTTAAAATTCAAATCGGATCAACAAGCGCGGCCGCACCATGACCAGTATGCACGGCTTAAATTATTACATTTGGCACCTGAAGTCTTAAGACTCTCGCGGACGGTACAAGGCATATTCCATACTAAACGGTTCGAATCACAAAAGACGAATAATCGCTGGGAGCATGTTCTTAAAGATGTTTCGTTCTATGAATTCATCGCGGTTTTGGATAACGTCCGCGTCAAAGTAATTGTCAAAGAAGTAGCTGGCGGAGAAAAGTATTTCTGGAGCATCATTCCATTCTGGAAAATTAACAAAGAGGCGAAACGTAGGATACTGCATGGTGGTGACCCTGAGAATGATTAAAGAAGTACCAGAAACTAAAAAACACCGCCATATTCTGAACGATGTCCTTTAGCGTGCCTGGCTACAGCATGGATAGCCGTGACAGGGCTGAAGCCCTCCAAGCACGAGATAAGTATATGATGGAACACATAAAAAATCAAGTAAAATTTAATCATGCGCAAAAGATTGAAAAATAAAAAGCGCAGTTGTGCACTGTGCAAGCCGAACAAAACCGGCCATTCCTGCCGCTGGAGTAGTAAAGAATTAAGCAAGCTGAAAGCATTCGAAGAGGAGAAAAGAAGTTTGGTTGGTTAATCAAAAAGTGGTCAACATCGGGTGTTGACCACTTTCGAACCTCGGAATGCGGACTCGCGCGGGTTGATTATTTCCCAATTTTACTGTATTGTATGGCGACACAAGCACTCGTGCTTTTTTGTTTCATTCGAAATTAAAAATTAGAAATTCGAAATTATTTTCATGAATCGAGATTATCCTTTGGACAGAGTACGTAACTTCGGCGTCATCGCCCACATTGATGCGGGCAAGACGACCACTTCGGAGCGCATCCTTTTCTACACCGGCGTATCACACAAGATCGGCGAGGTACACGAGGGCGACACCGTCATGGACTGGATGGAGCAAGAGCGCGAGCGCGGTATTACTATTACCTCGGCTGCAACCACGGCCTTCTGGACACCGACTTACGTTGCCGATAAGAAGGACGTCAGTAAAAAGCTCCGCTTCAATATTATTGACACCCCGGGGCACATTGACTTCACTATCGAAGTGCGTCGTTCTTTGCGCGTCTTGGACGGCGCTGTCGTAGTATTTGACGGCGTGGCCGGCGTAGAGCCCCAATCCGAGACCAACTGGCGTTATGCCGACGAGGGCAACGTGCCGCGCATCTGCTTCATTAACAAACTCGATCGCACGGGAGGTAACTTCGAACATTCTTACGCCACAATATTAGACCGGCTTACGAAGGACGCAGTAAGAATGCAAATCCCAATTGGCGAAGAGGATAAGCATGAAGGCGTTATTGACCTGCTCCAAATGAAGGCGTTCTACTTCGAAGGAGACAAAGGCAGTGTGGTAAAAGAGGCGGAAATTCCGGAAAACTTGCTCGAGACAGCCAAGAAATTCCATCACGAACTCATCGAGAAGATTGTGGCCGAAGATGACACCGCGATGAATGAATATCTGGAAGGTAAAGAGATCGATATCGCGCGCCTCAAGAAAATTCTCCGCAAAGCGGTAATCGACAACAAGATAGTCCCTGTGCTCTGCGGTTCGGCTCTTAAGAACAAAGGCGTCCAACTTGTGCTCGATGCTGTCGTTGACTACTTGCCATCGCCGCTAGACATCCCGGTCACGAAGGGGACTGACCCGAACACGGGTGAGGAGATTACTCGCCCGGCTTCTGACGACCAGCCTTTCTCGGCTCTTGCCTTCAAATTACAATCAGATCCGTTTGTTGGCCAGCTCACCTTCTTCCGCGTCTACTCCGGCACAATCGAGTCTGGCTCTTATGTTTATAACGCCAGTACCGGTTCGCGCGAACGCCTTGGCCGTATCCTCCGCATGCATGCGAATGAACGCGAAGAGGTTAAGAAAGTCTTCGCCGGTGAAATCGCGGCGGCGGTAGGGCTTAAAGAAGCCAAGACTGGCCACACGCTCTGTGATGAGGCACATCCTATCGTGCTCGAGTCTATCAAGATCCCGGAGTCGGTCGTGTCTATGCGCATTGAGCCCAAGACCAAGGCCGACCAAGAGAAGATGGGCTTGGCCATGAAGCGCCTCTCGGACGAAGACCCAACATTTAGAATCTCGACCGATGAAGAGACAATGGAGACGATTATCTCCGGCATGGGTGAGCTCCACCTCGAAATTATCATTGACCGCATGAAGCGCGAATTTAATGTGGAGGCGAACGTCGGCAAACCGCAGGTGGCGTACAAGGAGACCATCACGAAGAGCGCCGAGGCGGAAGGCAAGCACATCAAGCAGTCCGGCGGTCGCGGTCAGTACGGCCACTGCGTGCTTACCGTCAAACCGCTTGAGGCTGTTGACCCTGATAAAAAAGTCTCGAAGAATACGACGCGCGAGGACCACTTCGAGTTCATCAACAGTATCAAGGGCGGTGTCATTCCGAATGAATTTATCCCGGCCGTTGAGAAAGGCGTGCGCGAAGCTCTTGGCCGCGGTATTCTTGCCGGCTTCCCGGTTGTGGATGTATCCGTCGAGCTCACCTTCGGTTCATCTCACGACGTGGACTCGTCCGAAATGGCGTTCAAAATGGCGGGCTCCATCGCCTTCCAAGAAGCGGCCAAACGCGCCGGCCCGGTTATCCTCGAGCCGATAATGAAGGTGGAGGTGGTGACGCCCGAGAAGTTTATGGGTGACGTGACCGGTAACCTGTCATCCCGCCGCGCCCAAATAGAAGGTATGGAAAATCGCGGACAGAACAAAGTGGTCAATGCCAAAGTGCCACTATCGGAAATGTTCGGCTACGTCACTCAGCTCCGCAGTATGACCGAGGGCCGCGCCAGCTTCACCATGGAATTCTGCGAATATCAGATTGTCTCCAAGAATATCGAAGCCCAGATTATCGAAGCGAGGAAGTAAAGCCCCTCCCCCTGCGCCCCTCCCCGAAGGAGAGGGGAAACTGGTTGCAGAGCGTACTCAAAAGCGCTAAACTATGTGTATGAAAAAATACACCCTTTATATTTTGTGCGCGATGCTCTTGCCTCTTACGGCCTCGGCCCAGATGTATAACCCTACAATGGACAGCCAGAAGGCGCAGGTGCAGTATATTTTGAATCTTGTGCAGTCACTACCTAGCGACACCAATGAACAATTGACCCAGAAGATTCAGCTCCTCCAACAGGCGCTCCAGTTACAACTTCAAGTCAATAACGCGAGCTATACCAACTCCCAGTCTGGCACCACGAATTACCCGCCGATGACACCGCCGGTCATTTCTTTGCCGGCGCCGTATCTCTCAATGCTCTCGCCGTCATCAGGTATGGCCGGCGTCCGAGTCAACTTCCAGGGCAGTAACATCACCGTGAATGACAGGATAGAAATTATCCCGCCGGGGCAGTCTTATGTTACTGTCGACGTAGTCGACCCGGGCTTCGGCTTCATCTTCCCAACGACGATCAAATATCCTTGCTCCAATCCTTCGATAGATCAGAACGCCTGCGCATCACCGGTCACACCGGGGAACTACGGTGTTCGCTTGCGTAAGCCAGACGGCACCGGCAGTAATACGCTCTATTTCCAAGTAGATAATGGGACGACCGGATATAACGGCGTGTCAGTGGTAACGGCTGGCGCACCATTTAGCCTTACGGCGTCATCCCTTATGCCGAATTCCGTTGTGCTGACTTGGTATAACACGACGGGTATCTATTCGTTCAAGGTTGTAGAGGTCTTGCCGAACAATCAGTCTAGTGTGATATCAGTTACATCCAATAAAACGTTGCAGGTTAGTAACTTGGTTCCCAACAGTACGCATACCTACGTAGTTTACGCGTGTGTTACGAGCGACTGTTCGCAAGTTTCTGTGGTGTCGGCACCGGTTGTTGTAACTACACCGACCAACGCGTATGGATATAACTACGGCTACAATAATGTCGTGACGAGCGCGATTAGCTCTACAGCGACAACCCAAGCAACAAACATCACGCCAAACAGCGCGACTGTTAACGGCACCGTCAATCTCACCAACACAAGCGGTGACACCGTCTGGACATGGTTCGAATATGGCACCGATGTGACCAATGCAAACACCGTCATGCGCACGAACAAGACCAACAATACCTTCCAGGCCGGCATAATACCTGTGAGCGCGCCGGTCACATATCTCCAGCCGGGTACTGTGTATCAATACCGCCTAGTCGCATCACTTAGCACCGGCACACCGGTCTACAGCCCGATCAATACGTTTACGACATCGGCGTATTATAGCTACTAGAATTTCTTCTTGCGCCAAGGCTAGAAAGGCAATATACTGGTAGATATGATAGATACGGAATTATTACGGAAAACTATCGCCGAAATAGCCCCGCAGTATGATTTACAGGCGGCGATTCTCTTCGGTTCGCAAGCGAGAGGGGATGCGAATAGATTAAGTGATATTGATATCGGTATTGCTGTAAAATCTGAACTTAGCACAATTGAAGTCGGTCAGATTGCGGCGGCAATCTCTCAAAAGATGGCTATAGATGTCGAAGTTGCACAACTAGCCCAAATGTCGCCGATATATCAACGAGGAGCTATAGAGGATGGGATATTGCTCTATGAACGCGAGCCCGGGTGGTTCGACCGTTTTGCCGTGTACGTGTATGATCTTTATTGGGAATCAAAGAAGTTGCTGGCATTAAGGCGTCAGTATTTACAAACACTATAAAATCAATATTATACACAGAGAGAATGCCGAGAAATATTTGTCATTGCTCGATCATTCCGGTATATGAGAGATATGTGCGGGAGATAAAACCAGCAGTTTTGTCTTTAAAATGATCTGAAATTCGCATTTGTCCCCTTGTGACTCGCCGGGGGGGGGGTGATATTATAAGCACATTGTCAATTAATTACCCTTCAGGGCAACAACATATCATGAAAAAACTTTTAGGAGGCCTCCTTTTGGCAGGTCTTGTTTTCGTGTCCGGCGCGCCGGCAGTTCACGCGGCGACGGCAGCAGAGTTGCAAGCGCAGGTACAAGCATTAATAAATGAAGTGTACAGTATGCCCGGTGGCACCGTTGCAGAACTCCAGGCCCAAGTTAATTTGTTAAAGCAGGCGCTGGCACTCCAGGTATTAGTTAATCAGCTCATTGCACAAGGGCAAGGAGGCGGAGGTTGGAGACAGAGTTCGTCGCTTAGGCTGACCGTGCCAAACGGCGGTGAACAGTGGCAACTCGGTGACACCCACACCATATTATGGACACCGTATGATCCGGACAATGGTATCAACCCGGCAATTTCACAAGTAAACGCTTATCTTGAGAAGCGAGTGAACGGCAATTTTATAACCCTCGGCAAGATTATCGAGTCAGGCAAGGCCTCAATCCACTGGTCTGGCGATTTGGATACCTATGGTAACCTACCAACTCCCGGCGATGGCTATTATGTCCGCCTTGTGAATACGGTGACCGGCGAAACCGATCGCAGTAATAATCCGTTTAGATTGGTTTCAACCGGGACGATCCACGCAACTTTGAGTCTTGACGGTTCGCACAATGCGATCACGAGTGTCCCTGCAGCCGGCCGTGATGTATCTGCGACGTGGTCATCCAATGCCGCTAACTGTTCAATGAGTGTAAACAGCAATCAAAATGCTGAATATGTGCAATACGACAATGTCGGATCCTCCGGAAGTCGAACCTTACACATAACTCCAAATACCTATAGTGTCTCGTTGTGGTGCAATTCATCCAGTCCAGTAGAAGGGACCGCGGGCGACTATGTTAATGGCCCTGCTGGTGTAGTTATCAACAATCAGCCTGCAAGTATTAAGGTAATCTCTCCGAATGGCGGTGAGTCTTTCTCGTTGTCCGGCAATCAGACGATTACATACGCACCAAACAATCTTTCCAGCGTATCCATTGCGCTCTATCGCAATGATGCATCCTACGCCTGGATTGGACGCGATATCTCTGTGGGAGGCATAGGAGGACAAGGGAGCCTTTCGTGGGTTCCTTCGCAGTTTATCTCCGCGAGTGACTTGGGCAACGGTGCAATCTTCAAGATTTATATCATCGGCTACAAGAGCGATGGCACGGGCACTGTGGAAGATAAGAGCGATGCACCGTTTACTATCACCGGCGGCACATCGAGCTCGGGTCTTAGTGTCATTGACATTACGGCCAGTGCCAACCCGATTTTGGGCGGGGTGACTGCTACCTGGACGGCAACCATAAAGAATAACGGGACAACTGCGTCTGTGCCGACGAGCTTTACCTTGAATGGATCAACCGACACGATTCCGACTATTGCGCCCGGTGCGACTACGCAACGTACCGCCACCTCTGGCTTGACACTTCCCGGTCCTAATACTGTGTGCGCTCGAATTGACTTCTCAAGCACTAATCCTACCGACTTCTGTAAAACATTTACAGTTACCCCAACCTTTACCGGTGAGGGTACGAAGACACTGCATAGCTGGGACTCGCTCCTCCTCAATAATGGCCTGGTTCTCTACGCAGACAGTGCGGATTCTATGGGCGGTGATGGACCGATTGAAGTGAAGTTTAAGTTCTATACCAGTGCGGGTACATTACTCGCGGATTCAGACTATCTCTATGAAGGACAGACGAAGAATATCGGCGTGGCTTCCGGATTCACGCCGGTAAACATTACAGTAAATTCTATCAGTTATACGAACTCGGGCACATGGAGCGTAACCTTTAACGTCACGTCCGGTACGCCCGTTCGTCCCGCTTATGTTACCGACCTGCATGCATCTGTGCAAAGTGATGGTACGAGTGTTCTGGTAGCATGGTCGCCAGCTTCAGGCGCACAGGGTTACGACCTTTATATTTCATCAGATTCTTCGGTTCCGCTCAACAACACTGCCACCAAGGCGCTGGCATTCGGTTTGTCTCCCTCCGCCACATCATTCACCGATCATCGTGCGGCCGGTTGGACAGGCACATATTATTATAAATTATTCCCGCTTGGGCCAGACCGTTCGACACAGAACTCTGCAAGTAATATCGCGAGCATGACGGCCCCAACCGCTGCGACACCGTCTATTGCAATTACGAACTTAAGTAGTACGTCCGTTTGTCCGGGCGATACAGTAACTATTTCTTGGCAATCAACCAATGCGCCAGCAGACAGTGCTGTAAGGCTCTTGGTTGGCAATCAGCCATTTCATCAATCTATCGGTGACGGATTGTCTACGAGCGGAACGCGTACTTGGCAAGTGCCTGCATTGAACGGACAGTGTCTTGCAGATGTGGAAACTTTGTGTAATCTGTCTGCCGGGCAAACATCGTTACGCGCAGTATTGTACACGCCAAGCAATGCCTGTTTCGGCTATTGTATGGGTACACTTGCCACAACGGTTGCTTCGGCACAATCGGCTCTTACTGTTCTTGCGCCCGCCCCGTTCGCCGATTCTGCAATATCCGGTACGCCGGTTGTGAACGTGCCGACTGTTGGTAATGGTAGAATCTCGCTTTCTTGGAGCACTTATCCTAACGCAACGAAATACTCGCTATACCGAAGTACGGTGTCAACGATGCGCTGGGGGACTGACCCTATTCAAGTAATCTGGGTAGAAGGCGGAGCGACAAGCTATACCGATACGGGTCTGACCAATGGCACTACCTATTACTATGCGGTCTCCGCTTGGCAAAATGATACAGCACTCACTGGCTGGTCTAACAAGGCAGGCGCTACGCCATCTAGTACGGCCACCGCATCCTCGCAACTCGCGAGTATCATCTCTGCGCTGCGGGCGCTCAAGGCAATGGTGAAGTAAGAAAGTAGTATAAACTTGTGATAACAAAACAGACAAGGTACAATGGCCTTGTCTGTTTTAGGACTAACACTATGGATACTGCCACCAAACGTAAGATAACAGAGGTCTTTAGCGCCTGCCCGCAAGTAGTTGTTGCGTACTTCTTCGGCTCGCGCGCGCGCGGCGACGCGGGGCCGATGAGCGATTATGACTTCGCCGTCCAGTTCGATAAACTGTCTTCGCTAGAACGGAGCGACCTCAAACTCAAGCTCTTAGCCGACCTATCTTACATTCTAAAAGTCGACGCCGTTGACCTTGTGATCTTGAACGATGCTATTTCTCCAGAACTCAAGTATGCGGCTATTGCCGAAGGAGAGATTATCTTTGAGCGTGAACCGTTCCGTGTACTTACAGAACCAAAGATTTTAAATGAATATTTTGATTTTCGGAAGATACTATTGCGCCATGGCTTAACAAAAAAAGTATATGTCGAATAAAATAGTGCTTGAAAATATGATCGGCTTTGTGCGTAAGTATCTGACAGCCATTGCCCGATATCGAACGTTATCACAAGAAGAAATTGTAGCTGATGAAACGATACGCGGAGCCGTGGAGCGGTATTTGTATCTCATGGCCCAGAGTACGATCGATCTTGCCGAGGCGGTAGTTGCTTACAAGAGATTAAGGAAGCCGACCACCTTGAGCGAAACATTCTATGTTCTCGATGAGAATAACGTTATTCCGCATGACCTATCGGAAAGATTGGTGAAAATGGTCGGATTTCGAAATGTGATAGCGCATGATTATGTAAAAGTGAATTATGACATTCTGTACGATGTGCTCACGAAGCGATACCGAGATATCGAAGAATTTGTTGAAATTATCGAAACAACGCTGTAATTTTTATCAACTTGTCACATCTAAAGAGACGAGGTACACTTACCTCGTCTCTTTATTATTATATTTAGTGCAATTAATTAGCCCATCGAGGCAACAATATATTATGAAAAAACTTTTAGGAGGCCTCCTTCTGGCAGGTCTTGTTTTCGTGTCTGTTACCGTATTCCCGCACAGCGTGTCTGCCGATGCGCGGAGCCAATGCACAACTATTCTGGCCAACAATCCGTCTGCCGGCATGCGGTCGGCCTGTAATAGTATTACTACTGGCTATGATCTACTCGATCTTGTCCGCAATTCGCCCGAGATTACAAACACCCAGAGAATAAACTACGAAAACCTCATCAGCTCCGCACTCTATAGTGCCATCCAGTCATTGCAAGGATTACTGACTTCCAAACCAACCGTTTTTGCAATAACGCCTTATATGGGCGAGCCGGGCATGACAGTGGTAATCACCGGACGCAACTTCGACGCTACCGACACGGTAGTCATAGGCGGCAAGCGGGTAGAGAACGTCTCCTCGACCGGTAATGGCACAAGACTCCAATTCGTCATTCCGGAATTGCACGAGACTCCGGATTGTCCGCGCGCGAATACGGCAGGCGGTACCCCGCCGGCATGTCAGGTTACCATCGAGACATCTGCAGGCAGTATCGCCGTACCGCAGTTCTACCTTCTTCAGAATTATGACCTAGCCGGTACAGGGCATGCAGACCAGCGCAGTATTGACCTCATGAAGAAAGTTATTAATGGACAAGAGACATGCCCAATTCTCTCTTGTGATTTAAACGGTGATACTAGAGTAGACCAAATTGACCTGAAGGTAATTCAAAATTATATAGCGGGAAAGACGCCTGTTCTGCCTGTGGCACAGATTCTCGTGCCGGATGCTAATTTGGATCTAAACAACGACGGAAGAGTCTCTCCTAGTGATGTACAAACCTTAGAGAATTATATTGCCGGCACGCAGTCTGCTTGCACGCCCAATAAGTGCGATCTAAACAAAGACGGTGTTGTTGACATAGTTGACTCACAGCTTATGGTTTACAGAACTATGGGCACCAACATGATATTTGGTACCGGTGCACGTTTTGTCCCGACAAACACCGGAGACATCAAACTTCTCGACAGTGCTCTCGATATAAATGCAAACGGCAGAGTAGATTCTTCAGATCAGCAGAATATAATCAACTTCACTCTCGGCAAAACATCTGTCTGTACGATAGAGAAGTGTGATTTGAATGGAGATGGAAAAGTGGACGACAGCGATACGGCACTCATGGCATCGAGGCTTTCGCAAGCTAAGTTTGGTCAGGGAGCCAGATTGGACAATGGAGTCATTAATGTTCCCGATTCAACATTTGATGTGAACGGCGACGGCGCATTCACCAGCACGGATGTGTCGTTTATGTACAACCTTTCCATAAATAAACCCGGATTCTCATGTCCGGCCAGTAGGTCGTGTGATGTAAACGATGACGGAAAGATCGACAGCGCAGATGCAGGTTTGATTCAATTGCGTTCCGCAGGGACTGTATACGGTACAGGGACCCGCCTGACTGCGACAGCGCCGGTTTCCCCGACAATCACAATTACTGGACCGAGCGGTGGCAACCGTTTACAGAAAGGTGCTACTTACGCAGTAAATTGGACGACTACAAATTTGCCGACAAATCATAATCTATTTGTGGTGGTATCGCTGTATCCAGTAGGTAGCGACACCGGGCTACCACAGCAAGACGTCGGTTTGAGTGCTCATCCAATCGCATCAGCCGGGACAATGAGCTGGACTTTACCGAATACTAATGCAATCCCAGCAGGTGAATATCTGCTTAGTATCGCCCTCGCTGATGCCACGGTCCATCCCGAAGGCTTAATAATCGCAACGGCAAAAACAGACGGTATTACAATCAACAACCCAACAACCCTAACGGCTTCCGCGGTCGCAGACACAACCGCCGGTAAGGTTACATTCACTTGGCCGAAGCACCCGACATACAATAGATATGTTGTTTCTCGCAGGACGGTAAATTCAGCTGGTACGGAATCTGCCGTGGAAAAATATTTATGGTCAGACACTGGTGAATGTTCAAGCACAACCAGTTCAAACTCTTTCGATCGTAACTCACCGTCTTGTGTCGACAAATCAGGTCTAGTGCTTGGAACAAAATATCGATACAAAGTATATGCATGGAACGGCTACATAAGCCAAGTTCCTACAAGTGAATACTCATATCAAGCCGATGTGGTGTATGGAACGACACCAACAATCATGGGGTCTATTACCATAAATAATCCTATTGAGGGTGCTCATGTCACTATGGGTCAATCAGTGTCACTAACGTGGTCATTTCTCGAAATTTCTTCAACTGAATTAGCCACGGTTCAATATAAAGCTGCAAGTGCTACAAATTGGAACACTTCTGTGGCCGATATCCAATTAGGTCTTGGTGCATTGAATCTGGGTACTGGCGGCGATACTCCTGTTGGAAATCTACAGATACGCGTATGTAAAAAGAATTTGACCACATGTTCCTCTATAAGGAATATTATTATCGATGCTACCCAGACCGTACCGACCACCGCCACAGCAGTCGCAGACACAACCGCCGGCAAGATAACCTTCACTTGGCCTAAGCACCCAAATTACAACAGATACGCTTTCTTGCGCTATGTCGTTAGCCCGACAGACGGGAGTCTCTCTGACCGTAAGGATTTCTGGTCTGACGTTAGCACTGACTGTGCCATCGGCTTCAGCCCGAATGCGCCATCTTGTGTAGATACAGGTAGTAACGGCAGGACTCTGGTACTTGGAACAAAATATCACTATGTCGTAGTCGCATATAACGGTGACACGCAGGTGTCAGGTTGGTACTACCAGGCCGATGTGCAGTATGGAGCCCCAGTTGTCGCTGAACCTACCTATCAAGCGACTCTCACAGTAGGTGGAGTTCCGGCGAACAAAAATGTGGTTCAAAACAGTACATTCCGACCGACTATCACTGTGAAAAACACAGGTACGGCGGTGTGGGGTAACGATGTTAATCTATACAGAGGACCGGAGTTTAACGGAGGTCAGGTGTGCAGTTCTATCTCTTTGCAGAGTAATTCAAACTGCAGTACGGTGGTGCGAAATAGCGATGGAAGCTACACCGTGACATTCCTCACTGAAGGTACGAGTAATCTCGGAGCAATCAGTCGACAGTGGAAATTGCAGAGGTCAGGCGCACAGATAGGGAATACAGTGACAGTGGATTACACAGTGGTCTCCGCTACCCCCATCCCCACCACCTCGGTAAGCGGTATCACAGTCACACCAGCATCAGGTAGCATAATAAATCCAGGCTCTAGGGTAACAGTTGGTTTTACAAGAGTACCCGCCGGTTCTACAGGCCCTATTACGTTAGCGACAGAGGGGCCAAGCAATATCTATATTGCCCAAAATATTACTGGCAATAGTGTGACTTGGGATATACCAACCAATTTCCTACCCGGCAGTTATGGTTTAATAGTCTATCAGTCCGCAGGTGGCTATGTGAGACTACCATCAGTATTCACGGTTGTCACGCCTGCCGCCACTACTCCCACCATCACCTCGCTCTCTCCGGCAACACTCGTTGCCGGCTCAAACCCCTCATATTTCTGGCTAACTATTAATGGAACCAACTTTGCCCTCAATTCCACCGTCACCTTTGGTGGAGTGCCGGTAAATCAAGTTCTATCGTCGGATGGCAGTGGAAGGGCACGATCTAGCACTTGGATGGTTGCTCAAGTACTCGGTAGCAACATTACCGCAGCCGGAAGCAAGGAAGTTGTTGTCACAAACCCTGATGGTGGAAGGGCTACCGCTAACTTTACGGTTACGGCGGCGGCAGCATCGTTAAATACGAAGAGTATGAATCTACAACTTGCCAGTATTCTTAAGGCTCTGCAAGCCTTGAAAGCCTCGCTCAAGTAGTATTGACGGATAGCCCTAGAATCTGCTACTATACAAGCCACGCATGATTATGTGCGTGGCTTTGTTTTAAATAGGTATTGCGTCCTCGTAGAGCGCGATTCCTGACGTTATAAAAAATTAGTATTAATAATCTTATTTAAAAAATATGGCAGAAGCATTTGATCGTTCCAAGCCGCACGTAAATGTCGGCACCATCGGTCACGTTGACCACGGCAAGACCACTTTGACCGCGGCCATCCTCCACTCGCTCAACTTGGCGGGTAAGACTGTGCGCATGAAGTCGGTAGACCAGATTGACTCTGCGCCGGAAGAAAAGGCGCGCGGTATTACTATCGCCCTTTCTCACAACGAATACGCCACAGATAAACGCCACTACGCGCACATCGACGCTCCGGGACACGCCGACTATATCAAGAACATGATCACCGGTGCCGCCCAGATGGATGGGGCTATTCTCGTTGTTGCCGCAACCGATGGCGTGATGCCACAGACTCGCGAGCACATTCTTTTGGCCAAGCAGATTGGTGTGCCAAAGGTACTTGTCTTCTTGAACAAATGCGACATGGTTGACGACAAAGAGCTTATCGACCTCGTTGAAGAGGAGGTACGCGACCTATTGGCCAAGCAGGGCTTCGATAAGGATTGTCCGATTATCCGCGGCTCCGGCCTTAAGGCGCTGGAAGGCAAGGATGTAAATGATGAGTGGGTCAAGAAAGTTCTTGAGCTCACAGACGCCTTGGATACTTATATTCCTGAGCCTGTTCGCGATGTCGCCAAGCCATTCCTCATGCCTATCGAAGACGTGTTCTCTATTGAAGGCCGCGGTACTGTGGTCACCGGCCGTGTAGAACGCGGGAAGATTAAGGTAGGTGAAGAAGTAGAAATTGTCGGCATTCACCCGACTTCCAAGACGACCGTTACCGGTATCGAAATGTTCAACAAACAGCTTGACGAGGGTATCGCTGGCGACAATGCCGGTATTCTCCTCCGCGGTACCAAGAAAGAAGATGTTACCCGCGGTCAGGTCCTATGTAAGACTGGTTCAGTCACTCCTCACACCGATTTCACCGCAGAAATTTACGTTTTGAAGAAAGAAGAAGGAGGCCGTCACACGCCGTTTTTCAATGGTTACAAGCCGCAGTTCTACGTCCGCACGACGGACGTGACGGGCGACGTGACATTGCCGGCCGGCACAGAGATGGTTATGCCTGGTGATACGGTCAACATCACAGTCAAGCTCGTGGCCCCGGTAGCTTTGGAAGAGAAGCAACGCTTCGCTATCCGTGAAGGTGGCAAGACGGTGGGTGCAGGAGTTGTAACGAAAATCAACGCGTAAAGAAATCGGAGGTCCGACCTCCAGAGGGAGGTCGGACCTCCGATTACACTATGGCAACAAAAACCAAGAAAATTGAATCAGCCAAGGACAAGCCGACGAAGCTCCGCATTCGCGTGTCTGCTTACGAACACAAGATCCTGGATCAGAGTGTTCGCCAGATTATAGATACCGCGATGAGGAACGAGGCGGCAGTAGAAGGTCCGACTCCGCTCCCGACCGATATCAAGAAGTATACGGTCAATAGAGGTGCCTTCATCGACAAAAATTCCCGCGAACAGTTCGAGATGCGTACGCACAAGCGCTTGATCGACATCCTGTCGCCATCGGCCAAGATTGTCGAGTCGCTCACGAATTTAAGTTTGCCAGCCGGTGTGAATATTGACGTAAAGATGCTGTAATTCCTAAATTCTAAAATTCCGTTATGAAGTTCATTTTGGGTACAAAAGAATACATGAGTCAGATCTTCGATGACAAAGGCACGGTGCATCCGGTCACGGTTATTAACGCCGCCGCCAATGTCGTCACTCAAGTAAAGACAAAAGCCAAGGATGGATATGATGCCGCGCAGG
This sequence comes from Candidatus Paceibacterota bacterium, assembly GCA_041660505.1. Taxonomy (NCBI): domain Bacteria; kingdom Bacillati; phylum Minisyncoccota; species Minisyncoccota bacterium. The sequence goes on along the minus strand of JBAZWG010000001.1, from coordinate 322,940 downwards.
TTGCTTATGGCACAAGAAAGCATATTTCCAAGTCCGTTGCCGGACATGTTAAGGAGTTAGGCAAGCCCAAAGCCATTAAAGAGTTCCGCTTCAAGCGCACCGTTCCGGATCTTGCTCGCGGTTCAGCCCTTGATCTAACACAGTTCAAAGAGGGCGATGTTGTACACGTCTCGGGCACGTCTAAGGGTAAAGGATTCCAAGGTGTTATCAAACGTCACGGCTTCCATGGCGGTCCGCGCTCGCATGGTCAGAAGCACTCGGAACATGCCCCGGGCTCACTCGGTGCCGGCGGTATCCAACGCGTCTTCCGCGGCAAGAAAATGGGCGGCCGCATGGGCAGTGACCGCGTCACCGTTCGCAATCTCAAAATCGTCAGGGTTGATTCAGAAGCAGGCAAATTATTTATCGAAGGCGCAGTTCCGGGACGTCGGGGAACACTGTTGGAAATACGAAGCAAGAACTAGTTTTTAGTTTGTAGTTTTTAGAAAATACATATGGAAGCAAAAGTCTACAATCAAGAGGGCAAAGAGACGGGCAAGGTAACACTCCCACGTTCGGTATTCTCGACGCCGTGGAATAGCGACATGGTGCACCAAGTGATTACTTCGATGCAATCGTCAGCTCGTGAGCCGTGGGCGGATGCCAAAGATCGCGCCGAAGTGGCCGGTGGCGGTATCAAGCCGTGGAAGCAGAAGGGGACAGGCCGCGCACGCCATGGCTCTATCCGTTCGCCATTATGGCGCCACGGTGGAGTCACACACGGACCATTAAAGGAGCGCAACTACGTTCGCAAGGTCAACAAGCAGATGAAGACCAAGGCCTTGTTCGCTATCTTGTCGCAAAAGATGAAGGAGGGCGAATTGCTTTTCGTTGACAGCTTCAACTTTGGCGCCGCACCCAAGACCAAGAAAGCAGCCGAGAGTCTTGTTGCATTTTCGAAAATTTCCGGCTACGAGAAGATCGCGTACAAGAATGGTTCGCGCGCCCTTGTCCTTATGGGCGAGGCCAATACCGAACTCTTCAAGAGCTTCCGCAATATCCAGTCGGCCAAGATTGATGAGGCACGCAACATTAACCCGGTCGATGCACTGCAGTATAAATATATCGTAATCGAGAATCCGGAAAAAAGTTTAAAGAAGCTGGCCAACCGCGCATAATATGAAAAATTTACACGCACAATTTACGGTATTACGAAGACCGCGCATAACAGAGAAGGCGACGATGCTTGCCGAGCGCGTGGACACTCCTACATATACCTTCGAGATTGACGCGCGCGCCAACAAGGCAGAAGTGGTTAATGCCGTTAAGAAACTGTTCGGTGTCACACCGAAGAAGGTGGCTATCACGACCAATCCGCGCAAGGCGGTCGTCGTCCGCGGTAAAGCCGGCTTCAAGGGAGGCGTGAAGAAAGCGGTAATCTATTTAAAAAAGGGCGATAAGATTGAAATTGCATAACGATAGAAGAGGCGAGACCTCCGGCAAAGGCGGAGGTCTCGCCTCGGAAAACCAATATGAAACACTACTCTCCCACATCCAAATCCAGACGCAATATGACCGGCATCAATTACCGGGAGTTTATTACGCGTAATGAACCACATAAGGCTCTTACCTTGGGTGGTAAGCGCGATGTTGGCCGTAATAATAAGGGTCGTGTTACTTCGTTCCACAAAGGTGGCGGACACAAGCGCATGTATCGCCTTGTGGATTTCATGTACAACAAATTTGATATTCCGGCGACTGTCGAGTCTGTTGAATATGACCCGAACCGCACAGGCTTCATTGCGCTCGTACTCTATAAAGATGGTGAACGTCGCTATATTTTGGCACCGAAGAACATGAAAGTAGGCGACAGCTTTATTGTGTCCGAGAATGCACCGGTCGCAACCGGCAACAGACTGCCGCTCAAGAAACTGATGGCCGGAACATTTGTCTATAATATCGAAATTCACCCCCGTGGCGGCGCCAAGATCGCCCGCTCGGCCGGTAATTTTTGTGAAGTGCTTGCATCCGACGCAGGATTTACGAGTATCAAACTCCCATCCGGCGAAGTCCGCAAAGTCAACGAGAACAGTTACGCCACGATTGGCGCAGTATCGAATGATGAGAACCAACTCGTTCAATTAGGCAAGGCAGGCAAATCACGCTGGCTCGGTAGACGTCCGAAGGTCCGTGGTACGGCCATGAACCCGGTAGATCATCCATATGGTGGTGGAGAAGGCCGCCAAGGCCGTGGCACCAAGCGCCCAAAGACCCGCACTGGAAAGGTCACCGGAGGCCACAAAACCCGCACACCCAAGAAGTATTCAAACGTCTTCGTCGTCAGTAGACGCCCCGGCCGCAAAGCTCGATAAAAAGAAAATCAAAACTAAAAAACACTATTCAATAAGAATGGTGTTTTTTGTTATATGGCGGAGGTTCAACCTCCGCCATTATCCGTGGTATACTAGGCTATATGGAACGAATACCATTTGAGGCGGGAGCTTATTATCATATCTATAATCGGGGGACGGAGAAGCGCGATATTTTTCTGGACAATCGCGACTACAGGCGGTTTATTCATTATTTGTATGTCTGTAACGACACCGCACCGATAGAAAAGATCCGCAACGAAGGTAAACTGAAGGGCGACGCAGGTAAAACCCCCTCAAATTCTAATGTCCGAGGCGAGACCTCGGACAAGACAGAAAAGCCCGATAAACGGGAGAAGCTCGTAGACATTGTGGCCTATGCGCTGATGCCGAACCATATCCACCTCCTACTTTCGCCGAAGACCGATACGGGATTGAGTAAGTTCATGCAAAAAGTTCTGACAGGGCATACGATGTTTTTTAATAAAAAGCACAAGCGCACAGGCGCACTTTACCAAGGACTATTCAAGAGCAAGGAAGTGACCAATGAGCAGTATCTTCCGGTATTGGCGCGATATATACACCTTAATCCCGTCGATCTCATGCCAATACACGATGTCCGAGGTCTCGCCTCGGACAATAGAAGAATAGAGGCTTTTTTGAAGAATTATCGCTGGTCGAGCTGTGCTGACTATTTGGGAGCGAAAAACTTTCCTTCACTACTTACGCCCGAGTTATTTTGGGAGATCTTCGAAGATAAAAAAGAGCACCGAGACTTCTTGTTCGAAGATGCTGAAGAACTGGTTGAGGGGGAGGACCCAGCCATAGCCGAGCTCGGATTTAAGGAATAATCCCATGTCCGAGGCGAGACCTCGGACATGGGATATTTTCGTTGACAGAGGGGGCTGTTTTCTGGTAGTATAGCGCATTGTCCCTTTGGGGACATTATTTTCAAAACAATGTCACGATCACTCAAGAAAGGCCCATACGTCGACCCGCGACTCATGAAAAAGATTGAGGGTAAGAAGCCGGATCAAGCCGGGGTTATTAAGACTTGGTCGCGCGCCTGCCAGATCGCGCCGGAGATGGTCGGATTCAAGTTTGGCGTCCACAACGGCCGTGCACATATCGAGGTCCTTGTGACCGAAGACATGGTGGGGCATCGATTGGGCGAATTCTCGGTTACCCGCAAATTCCTTCGCCATGGTGGTAAGATGCAGAAGGAGCTTGAAGCCAAAAAGAAGGAGGCTGAGCTTAACGCCGCTAAGTCTGCCAAAGAGGCGACGACTGCAGCCACGGGAGCGAAGAAATAAACAGAATTAGAGAATTTGAGAATTTAAGAATATGGAAGTCAAAGCATCATTACAATCTTATAGACAATCACCCCGCAAAGTCCGTCTCATTGCCGACGCTATTCGCGGCAGGCAGGTGAGTGACGCTTTGGCCCAGCTCGACCTTATGGTTAAGCGCGGTGCGGCTCCAATGAAGAAATTGCTTATGTCCGCTGTTGCCAACGCAGAGAATAATTTTAAATTGAACAAAGACAGCTTGATGGTGAAGAATGTAACGGTTAACGCCGGTGTCACAATGAAGCGCTCAATGCCCCGCGCCTTCGGCCGAGCCTACCCGATCCACAAGCGCACCAGCCACATCTCGCTTACGCTCGATGAAGGTAAGGAACTTGGACGCTCGGCTTCTCAAAACAAGGCCCGGAAGCCAAGCGTCCAAGTTCAAAAATAATTATGTCACACAAAGTCCATCCATATGCACATAGATTGGTAATTCTGCGAGACTGGCGCTCGCGCTGGTATGGCGAGGCCGGCAAATTCCGTTCGTTCTTGAAGGCCGACGTGCTTCTTCGTGAATATTTACAAAAGAAATTGCGCCCGTACTCTCTGGACGGTATTGAATTCGAGCGCGGTGCCAACAGCTATAAAATCATCATCAAGACCGCCCGCCCGGGTATGATTATCGGCAGAAGTGGGGAAGGGGTAACCAAACTCCGCACCGACATCATGGCCCAGCTCAAACGCTGGAAGATCGAGGTACCAAAGGATGTGCGTCTCGAGATTGAAGAGGTCCGCGTACCGGAGAAGCATGCGGCAGTCGTCGCAATGCAGATTGCCGAGAGCTTGGAGAAGCGCCTGACATTCCGTCGCGTTATGAAGCAAGCAATCGAGAAAGTGTCCGCCAACCGCGACGTGCAAGGCGTGCGCGTCGTACTGTCCGGCCGTTTGGGCGGTGCTGATATGAGCCGCCGAGAAGCGCTGATGAAAGGACGTCTCCCGCTTCAGACACTCCGCGCCGATATCGACTTCGCTCGCGAAAAGGCGCACATGTCATATGGCGACATTGGTATCAAAGTATGGATTTATCGCGGAGAAATCTTCGAAGCCGCCAAGAAGTCGCAGACGCAGAACGAAGCAAAGAAATAAAGACTGGAAAAGGTTCAACCTTAGGCATCCAAAAGGTTGAACCTTAAAGAAGACAAAAAATTTATGTTACTCCCGAAAAAAGTAAAATTCAGAAAGTGGCAGACCGGCCGCAAAAACACAGGCAAAGTGCGCATGGAGACGCGCGGTACCACGCTCGCCTTCGGTTCATTCGGACTCAAGACCGAGGGTCACGACCGCATCCGCTCGAACGAGATTGAAGCATCCCGCAAAGCAATCATGCGATGCTTGAAGAAGACGGGTAAGCTCTGGATTCGCGTCTTCCCCGACCGACCATTCACCGCCAAGCCGGCAGAAGTGAAGATGGGTAAGGGCAAGGGCGATCCGCAAGGCTACTGCGTCCAGGTGGACCCGGGTCGTATTCTCTTTGAGATCGACGGTACCGATGAGGCAACGGCGCGCGAGGCGCTCCGCAAAGCAGGCACGAAGCTCGGCGTTAAGACAAGGATTATAGCAAGATAAGGAACTTGGACGCTCGGCTTCCGTGCCCTGTTCCCAGAAGCCGAGCGTCCAAGTACAAAATACAAAAAATATGGCAACGAAACACACTACAACTCATCGCAAAGAAGTTCAAGACTCAGGCACCGATGCCTTGAAGAAAATGCTCGGCGAGAAACGCGAGGCGTTAAAGAACTTCCGCTTCGGTGTCTCCGGCGCGCGAGTGAAGAACGTGAAGGCATCAAGTGTTATGAAGCGCGATATCGCCCGAATTCTGACTAAATTGAACGAGAAAAAGTAAAGACTGGAAAAGGTTCAACCCTAGGCATCCAAAAGGTTGAACCTTAAAGAAGACAAAATTATTATGGAAACAAAAACACAAAAAACAGGTCAGAAAATAGGCAAGGGCTTACAAGGTAAAATCTTGTCGCACAAAATGGACAAGACTGCGGTCGTGCTCGTCTCAACCTATAAGAAACACCCGAAGTACGGCAAGTTTATCGTGCACGATAAGAAGTTTAAGGCACATGACGAGAAGAATGAGTACGCCGCAGGGGATGTCGTCCGCATGATGCCATGCCGTCCGATGTCAAAGGAGAAGCGCTTCACTATTGTCGAAAAGATAAGATAAGGAACTTGGACGCTCGGCTTCCGTGCCCTGTTCCCAGAAGCCAAGCGTCCAAGTACAAAAACTACCATGATTCAACCACGCTCAATTGTAAAGATCGCAGACAACACCGGAGCCCGTATCGGACGCATCTTCAAGGTGCTTGGCGGTTCCAAGAAGCACTACGCCGAGATTGGCGAGATGGTTATCCTGTCCGTCCAGGTTGCCGAACCGCGCCGCCAGATCAAGAAGAAGGATGTCTTAAAGGCTATTGTGGTGCGCCAGAAGAAGGCCTTCCGCCGCAAGGACGGTACCTACCTGCGCTTCGACGAGAATGCGGTGGTTATTATCGACAAAGATACGAAGAAGAAGAAAGAGCCAATCGGCGGCCGCGTATTCGGTCCTATCCCGCGCGAGCTCGGTGAGGTCGGTTATCAGAAGATTATTTCTCTCGCACCAGAGGTGGTATAAAGACTTTCGGGAAAACACTCGGTGTTGGGAGCACTAAACACCGAGTGTTGAGGAGAAAGTCAAAAACAAAATCATGAAAATCAAAAAAGGCGACAAAGTAATGGTGGTAAAAGGTAAGGATCGTGGCAAAGTGGCCAAAGTACTCCGTGCCTTTCCTGCCGACAACAAGGTGCTTGTTGAGGGCGTCAATATCAAGAAGTCTCACCAGAAGCCACGCAAGCAAGGGCAGAAAGGTCAGATTGTGGAACAAGCCGCGCCAATGCACGTCTCGAACGTGATGATCGTAGACCCGAAGAGCGACAAGCCGACCCGCACGGGCGTGAAGATGATTGGCGAGAAGAAGACTCGCGTAACAAAGAAGTCTGGAGCAGAACTTGAATAATGACTAGCAAGGTTCAACCTTAGGCATCCAAAAGGTTGAACCTTAAGATAGACAAAAAATATGGCATCCGTACAAGAAAAATACAAAGCAGAAGCCCCCAAGCTCAAGGAGCAGTTCAAGCTGACGAACGTGATGGCTGTGCCTAAACTGACGAAAGTAGTGGTCTCTGTTGGTACCGGCAAGAACCACGACAAGAAGCGCCTTGAGCTCGTCTCGGAACGCTTGGCTAAGATTACCGGCCAGAAGCCGTCTCCGCGCCCGGCCAAGATTGCTATCGCGTCATTCAAATCTCGCCAGGGCGATATCGTCGGTATGAAGGTGACCCTCCGCGGTGCCCGCATGTACGGCTTCCTCGATAAACTTTTGAACATCACATTGCCTCGTATCCGCGACTTCCGTGGCTATCCTGTTACAGGTATCGACGCGATGGGCAACTATACCCTGGGTATTAAAGAACACACCATCTTCCCCGAGTCAGCCGATGAAGACATCAAAGACGCCTTCGGTATGGCCGTCACCTTCACGACTACAAGCAAAGACAAGAAGCAGACCGAAGCGCTCTTAAGAGCCATCGGCGTCCCGTTCAAGAAATAGAAGGTTAAACCTTCTAAAAAAATAAAGCACAGGAAGGTTCAACCTTAAGCAAGCAAAAGGTTGAACCTTTTCGTTCGTTTAGTCCTTGAATTTCTTAATCCCGAACCAGAGGAGGGCGACGAGAGCGATGGCGAGGACGATGACTCGCACGATGTCGTCCATGTCAGACCAATAGCGCATCGAGGCGATGATAAGAGCCAAGATGCCGCCGAGCGAAAGTCCGAGTGATACGGCCGAGCTCGCGCCGACTGCATAGCCCACGCCGAGCGAGATTACTCCCAAGATTATAAGTATCACGAACACGTTGCGGTTATAAACCGATAGCACTGCATCGAAGTTCTTAAGGCAAGTGTACTCCAACCAGCATGAGCCCGTGAGCACGACCGTCCCGGCCGGCGCCACCTTAACCGGTTGGCTGTAGCCGTCCGGAGATACCATCGTACCGTACTCGTTCCACTGTCCGCCGGCACTGACGCACTTGTCTTTACTAGTAATCTGCTCGTTGACCTGGTTGACAGGGCAGAATGCTTCGCGCAAAGGCTCCTTATATCCGAGACGTATGGCGAAGGTGAAGAACAGGTTAAGCACGATAACAATGGCGATAGTCAGAATCCACTTAAGCACCTTCGAACGATGTGTCTCCATATGATTTATAATTAGCTTTTAATCTTATTTTAGCAAGTTATACCAAAATATCTTAATCTTAAATACAATAGATTGCCATAGTATGTTAAACAAGTAACGATATTTCTTCAACTTCCAAAACATATTAGATAAATTCTGCTTTATAACATTGATCGCAGTAAATAATCTCCGGTTTCTCAGGTGAGAAGGTAGTTTCGAAGCGGTTTATGCATTGTTTGCCATGACCATGACTCTCAACCGCGCACATACATTGTCTTTCCCAGAGAGTATATCGGTTCCGCCAAGCGAAGCGTTCATCTGTGCGGCATGTCGGGCATTTCCTCGGCAAGGCGACATTCATGCTCCTGTAAAAATTGAGTTCATTTTTGCTTATCCTGAAGGCTGTGGTGCACTGATGGCCACAATCGGAATCGATACAGCCGACAATTTCATTGCAAATAGAATCTGGAGTATCTCGAATATTGTCCGGTAAATCTAGCGGCTCCTTGGTGATATTATATGATCTGACAGCTGATTCTTGCCATCGCCAGTTTTCGGCCAATACCGCTTCTTTTGTCTTCGGATAGAACGGGAACCCGAAACATTCATTGTACGCATAAGCGGATAGTTCAGTCGGAAAGAACTCGCCGAACTTATATATTCTGCCCTTTTTGTCGACATACGGGACTTCGTCCATTTGTTTCTTGATCTTCGTGATCATTGCCTCATACTCATCTTTTGAATACTTTTTATTTAAAATACAATTTTTAACATTCTTAACAGAGATACAGCCGAAGATGTCCGATGAATTATTAGCCCAATCGCTATACCAGGTATTCTGGGAATTACCGCCGCCTACAGAAAAAAAGCATCGAAACGCATTTCCGGTAATCCCAAAAACTTCATATAGGAGCGCAGATGACAACCCAACACCGCTCACATCCATGCTGTCTTTCAAGTTTAAGCCGCCCAAATACAGGTATTTGCAATTTTCCACACCATCAAGTGCAGAAAAACACGCGTGGCAGTTTTTAGCGTCTCGAATGATATCGCCGGTAACATCTTGGCTATGATGGATGTTGGCATAACGGTGGGGCGTAGAAAGATAGAGTTCCCTGAATTTTTTCTTTGCTTCTTTGAGTTTGGCATAACTGCCGATATCCCAATATTTTATCCTTTCTTTGTAATCTTCCTTGGAAAATTGCTCGTTAAAAATGCAGTATTTTTGTTTCCTCAAATTTATACAACCGAAGCAGTCTGAACAGCCGACACAGTCATACAAGAAAGACGATTCTAGGCATTCATCAGCGAAGTAGCCGAAACTCACTCTGTACAATCTGTTTGAATGCAATGATTCATAAGCCTGGTTAGAATTGTCAGTCACATAGCAGTCGAAGCAATTTTGAGACAGAAATAGCGCATAGCAATTTTCCGAATCTTGGGTTTGGAAACTAAAGAAAGTGTAGTAGCAGTTTTTAATGCTCTCGCAGGCGTGAGTGTAATCGCTGTTCACAAGATTCGAGCCGGTTAACGCCGGTCGGGGGACTGCTTCCATCAAGCGACGATATTGTGTAAAAAACGGAGAGTCGAAGTCGTAATCTCTACCATAGTCAAGAGGGCTCCATTTGTCTGATCTGAAGCATTCTCGGCAATAGATGGTGAATGGCCCGCCCGGGGCATGAATGGTTACGATTTGTTTCTGGCACATCGCACAAACGCCGCGATACAGGGTCATATACTCCCTCCACGCCATTCGTCGTACATTTCGACACTCCGGACACCAAGTCGGCGGGGGAACTTTTATCTTTTGGTAAAACCCGAAATCCTCCGGCTCGATGACGAACGGGTTTTGGCAGTTTTGGCAACTTTTAGTTTCTGGGTTCATGGTCTGTCTTAAGGTTCAACCTTTTGAATGCCCAAGGTTGAACCTTGCCAGTCATTATACCACTTCCTGCTGATAACACTTCTCGCAGTAAATAATTTCTGGACGGTCGGGTGCGTACGTCGTCTCGAAGGTGTTGGGGCAGGGTTCTGCGCCGTGTGGGTGTTCTGCGGTGTTTTGGTACATCCCATTGGCGGAGGCGAGACCTCCGCACTTACACTTGCCGGGGTACCACTTGGGCAGATTGCGGAAGGCTACTCTATCTTTAAATCTGCAATTATGGCATTTGCGGGGTATAGGAATAGAGTATGTTTTATAAAAAGTGAACTCTGTGGGAATAATTCTGTAAGCTCTCTCGCACCCGGCACAGGCGATAATCTCTTTCGTAATATTCTCACCGGCGTCTTTGATATTGTCCGGCAGATCTTTCGCTTGTATAGTCGTTTTATATTCTGCTGTTTTAGTCTCGCGCCAGATTAGACCGAAGGCCTCTGACTTTTCTTCATCTAAATCGGTAAAGTCGAGCAGAGCAGTCTCGTTCGCCGCGTATGGCGCCATATCGGGCGGGAAAAATTCGCCGTATGTATATTTCCGGCCAAGCGCGTCAATGTATGGCATCGCATTCATGTGCTCGACGATCTTCGGTATGAGTGCCTCGTATTCTTCTTTACTATATTGCTTATTCAAGATGCAATACTGTGCCTTTTTAGTAGCGACACAACCGAAGCAGTCTGATGAGGAGAAAATACCAAGCGAATATTGTATATTTTTACAGTTCGGCGAACAGCCGAAGGAGAATTTAATATCATATGCGTGTATGCCGCAATCTACCGCCTCATAAACTCTCTCGGCATTAACGCCCCAGTTGGTGAAGTCGTAACTATCGCGGACCGTAGGCGCCAGTGCTTGGGAATAAGCAACACTTTCCAACCCATAGGCTTCGTAACAATATTTAGCGTCTTTGGAGTGGGCGACAAGATCGCCGATAGAATTCACATTCTGTATCCCGACATAGTACTTTCTCGGAGACTTGAGCATTAGCTCATGCCAGACGTTCTTGTGTTCTTCGAGCGCTCGGTGCGAGCCAAGATTTAACCCTCCTAATTTCTTAAAGTATTCTTCTTTAGAATACGGCTTATTGAAGATGTGATATTGCGCTTTATGCAGATTAACACAACCTAAGCAGTCACTGCAGTTGTTGCAGTTGTACATGAGCCACGAGTTGATACAGCCGTCGGTGTTGCTGGCAAAGAAGACTTTATGACATCTGCTCCCGGTCTCGAGGTTATAGCACAGCTCGCAGTCCGACCCGCTTAGTATGTCGATGCAATTTTTTACCGCGCCAGAAAATACGCAATATAAAGAGTCTTCGCACTTGGCGGAATTAAAGCACATGTAGCAGTTCTTCAGATGGTTTGAGTTATTGGAATACTCGCTATCTATCAATTCCATCCCGGCGCGGTGGGGGAAGGGCACAGTAGAGGCTAATTCTTTAAGTTGGTCGAAAAACGGTCGAGAAAAATCGTAATCCCTGCCATAGCTTAATGTATCGAAGCTGTCTGACCACCACTTATCCTCGTCTATAATTTTGAAGAGAGACTCTTGAGGGTAAGTTGATAGCACCGGTTTGCCATCGTCTCCTGTGCGCCTAAAGAAGCTACGCTCATTCCAGAAGGCCATGCGCCGAATCATCCGGCACCAAGGGCACCAAGTCGGCTGGGGAACACTTATTTTTTCGTAAAATTCAAAGTCTCTAGAATCTATAGTGAAGTGCTTTTTACAATTCTGACAAGCCTTTGTTTCCGGGTTCATATTGAGTAATTATATCCTAAAATCCAAACAAACGCATCAGAATAATTCGCTCTGGACTTTCTCTCTTTTATATGTTTTAATATCTCCGGCGCAGCACTACGCAAAGCGCTTTTTGACAGGAGGGAATCCCAGTGATTTCTTTCAAGACTTTTTTTCGAGTTGCTCTCTTCTGCGAGATCTCGTGTCTCGCGGGATACGGGGCGATCCTCTTCGCGATGGCCTACCCGGCTATCGCGGCAGGCGCCTGCGGCCTGCTGGTCGCAGGCGTGGTGTTCTGCCTGCTTGCCCTCTTCTGGGAGATCGAAGAGGTGACGATTCTCCCCGCCGATACCGAGGCCAAGTCCGAGGGTCGCCTCGGCGACTGGGCAATCCACCCGGTCGAAGGGGAGGAGGTGGTAGTAGTCTATCCCCGGACGTATCTGACAGCCGAGGGAGAGAAGGTGAGTGTCGAATAGCGCATTTTAAAGCCCGCAAAGGGGGGACAAGAAAATCTGTCCACCCGGCGGGTTTTCTTGTTTTATACATCTTTGTGCGCAATATGTTAGAATTTGGTTGTGAAGAGAATAAATATTTATATTGACGGGAATAACCTCTATCGCGGAGCAAAAGAGCTGGGATTTGAGATCGATTATAAGAAATTTCGCGGTTGGTTACGGCAGAAGTATAATCCCGCACATTGCTATCTGTTTATAGGACTCGTTCCTGACCGAGCGAAATTTTACGAATATTTGCAGATATGTGGCTTTGTTCTTATTTTCAAACAAACCATAACATTTGAGGGTCTAGTGAAAGGGAACTGCGATGCCGAATTGGTGCTTAAGGCCGTCTCTGATTTTTATACTAAAGCGTATGATTCGGCCGTGCTTGTTACCGGCGATGGCGACTTCGGCTGTCTGGTGGAATTCTTACAAAATGAATCAGCGCTCGGCGGAGTTGTTGCGCCCAATAAAGGCAAGTGCTCTATCCTCCTCAAAAACAAGAATATAAACCTGCTTTTTTTGAATGAGCAATACCATAAGTTTCAACGAAAGAGGGTCTGAAAAGAAAAAGCCCCCGATGTGTACGGATACACACAAGGGTCTCCTTCGTAGTGATAGCGATATTGTATATCCTTTGCGCTAGGTAGTCAAGTTATCTATAAACTAGGCCACTTCCTGCTGATAACAAGATTCACAATAGATAATCTCCGGCTGGTCGGGAGCGTACGATGTTTCAAAGGTGTTTTGGCATTGGTTCACGCCATGAGTATGAGATACGGTATTTTGGTAGACACTATTGGTGGAGGTTAAACCTCCACACTGACACTGGCGGTGCCAGAGCTTGAGCGGGTTTCTGTATGAAAGTCTTTCACTGTGTCGACAAGCGAAACACAGACGCGGGAGAGGAAGATTAAATCTTCGCAATAAATCAAGTTCTTGTGATGTTATACGGAATGCAGAAACGCAATTATGAGGACAATCACCTTGATGTAAACAAGAAATTACCTCGTTTACAATACTATCATCAGTATCTGTGATTTTGTCGGGCAAGTCATTTGCCAGTTTGGTTATAGAATAAGTCTTCTTGGTCTGCTCTCGCCAGATATATCCTTTACTCGTCACTTCGTTTGGCGATAGCGGAAACAAGTCATAGATTAATGTCTCGTTGTAGGCAAAGGGAGAAAGTTCCATCGGAAAGAATTCCCCATATCTGTATTCACGCTTTTGCGCGTCAATGTACGGCATATTATTCATCTGCTGAATTATCTTCGGTACGAGCGCTTCGTATTCTTCTTTACTATACTGCTTGTTTAAGATGCAATATTGTTTCCTTTTAAGTCCGGCACAGCCAAAGATATAGCTTGAAGACGGAGACGTGATTGAATATTCAGCATCATGAGATGCCGGATACATATACGCGCAGAATTTTAGTCTTGAAACATCGATACCCGATTGGCAGTTTTCATATACCAATTCTGAATTTGTGCCAAAAACAGTAAAGTCGTAACAGTCTCTCGAACCAGGGGGTGTCAATAGGAACTGGCAAAAACGAGAGTCTTCGAGTGATCCGCAGTAATAAGAATTCGAGACGTTCTTTGAATTGTTTAGATGATCTCCGGATACATTAACATTCTGCCTGCCGTGCATAGACCTAACGGGGAAGCGGTAAGCGAACTCTTTGAATTTCTCAGCATTGTCGTCAAGATTTTCATAAGAGAACGGATTTAATTCAAGCAGCTTATTTTTGTATTCTTCGGCAGAATATTGCTGATTAAAAATACAATATTGTTTATTGTTTAAATTTACACAGCCGAAAATATTGGAACAATTCGTGCAATTTTTCGAGTAAAATGTTTCCTGGCAATTTCGACAATCTACAGAATAGAACACCTTATAGCAATTTGAACAGCCGCAAGAGGTGTAACAAAGTTCGCAATAACTGCAGAAAAACAAATCCGCACATTCTCTCGAATTGTCCAAGTCTACTGAATAGTTGCAGTTCTCGTTATAAGCCGCAGAAAAAAGAAGGTAGCAATTCTTGAGCCACCCTGCATTCATACAATAATCGCTGTTCACTGTATCGTTCACCGAGCGGCTAAACCACGGCACGTCACGGATAAGTTCTTTGAATTGTTCAAAAAATGGCCTATTAAAGTCATATTCTCGGCCATAATCAGTGGCATCCCATGAATCTGACCACCAATAATCGCGATCATAGACTCTGACTTGGGCGTCAGGATGAAACATGGAGAATATTTCCTTTCCTGTGGCGTCACACTTTCTTTTAAATAAAGCTCGTTCATTTCTCCAGATCAGTCTTCTTTTCAGTCGGCAGTCAGGACAGAAAGTAGGCGGAGGAACTTTTATTTTTTCGTAAAACTCAAAGTCTTCCGGCTCAATATTAAAGCTCTTTTTGCAATTCTGGCAGGTTTTGGTTTCAATATTCATCTCTCCACTATAGCCCAAAAATCATGATTGCGCCACTTATTGAGTTTGCTTTGTATACGAGGTACAATATCAAAATGAACATTGAGGAAACACAATCAGAGGAAGCTCTTACCTAGATTAAGCGACACTCAAAAGAACTTGTCAGGCGGTTCGCAAGTCTCGATGAATATCAGACCGACGTAAAGCTTATAACGATTTTTATGGCCGGATCTCCGGGCGCGGGTAAAACCGAAGTTGCTCGGCGACTAGCCGAGAAGTTTATCAAAAAGCCAATCCTGATTGATGCAGACGAGATCAGAAAGCTCTGCCCGGGCTACAATGGTACGAACGCTCATATTTTTCAAAGAGCGGCGAACAAAGGAGTCAATACATTATACGATTATGTGTTGCATAAAAGCCTGAACGCAATTGTCGACGGCACATTTGCCTATGCCGATTCAACTAAAAATATCACCCGCTCGCTTGAGCGAAATAGAAAAGTAGAAATCTACTTTGTTTACCAAGAACCTTTCCAAGCATGGGAATTCACAAAGAAAAGAGAGACACTTGAAGGGAGGAGAGTGTCAAAAGAAACGTTTATTCGCGGGTTCTTTATGGCTCAAGAAAATGTTAATAAGGCTAAAGCCGATTTTGGTAATAAAATAGAGCTTAACCTCGTAATTAAGAATAACGACAATGCAATCGAAAGCCTGGAGTTAAATATCGACAAAATTGACTACTTCTTGGCAACAAAGTATACTAAAGAGCAACTAATCGAAATCCTTGTATGATTGCTGTTATTAAAGCCTTATTTCAGAGAAATACACCCCCGCAAACGGACTTTTCAGAGTTCTTTTATGGTGCGTCCGCAGGGGAAAAAAAGAAGTTACTAATGGAGGTGGTTCGTGAAGCGAATAAAGACCAGAAAGCTCTAATCAAAAGATACGAAGAAACAAAAGCCGCGTAAGCGGTTTTTGTTTTATACTACTTCTTGTTGATAACAAGATTCACAATAGATAATCTCCGGGCGGTCGGGAGAATATGACGTTTCAAACTCGTTTTGACATCCAACATTCATACACTTTCTGTGCCAGAGCTTTAAAGGGTTTCTTGATTTAATTCTCTCGTAGTGGCGGCAGTTACTGCAAATTGTGGGCAGAGCGAGATTGAATTTTTTATAATAAGCCAATTCGAACGGGGTGATGCGGAAGGCGGTGGCGCACCTGTGCAGACATTGACCCTTGTGAGCGCACTCTAGAATTTCGTTAGTGATAGAGTCGGGGACATCGCGAATGTGGTCGGGGATATTACCCTTTGCCACCGTTACTTTATAATTCCGCGAGAGCTCATCGTCCAGATTTAAACCGCGCAAGATAACCTCTTCTTTTGATAAAGGCAAAACTTCGTTCGCCGGGGTGTCGTAATATAGATAGGGGCTTTCATCGAGAGGGAAGAATTCACCATATTTATATACTGCGCCGTTTTTGCCAGTATAGGGCAAACCGTTCATGTTGGCGATGATTCTCGGCAACAATGAGCGATATTCTTCTTCGGCATATTGCTTATTCAAGATACAGAATTGCTTATTCTTTAGTCCGACACAGCCGAAACAATCTGAACAGTTAATCATAAAATAAGAATACTGGACATTCTTACTGTCTAGACAGATCACACTGAAGTAGACATTTGATGACCGGAGTACCGCGAAGTCTTCATAAAGCTGTTCGCCACGGGCAATGCGGAGATCGTAACAATCGCGTACTCCGCCTGGGCACATCTCGGCGAAGCGGGAATCCTCTGAATTTTTTATGACATAACAATCCCTGCAATTTTTGCAGCCGGTTATGTTGTCGCCGGTACAATTTTCGGATTTAATTATATTGGCGAAGCGCTTGGGCGTTTTAGCATTAAACTCGGCGAAAGCCATTTTAAAATTTTCTAAATTGGCATAACTGCCCAAATCTATCTTACTGCGCTCGCGTTCATAATCCGCCTTGCTGTATTGCTCATTATATATGCAGTGATTCCTGTTTCTTAATTTGGAACAGCCGAAGCAGTCGGAACAGTTCTTGCAGTCGTCCAGGAACATGCTGTCGAAAGTTTCTTCGACATATCTCCCGAATTGCACCTTATTACACTTGGTGCCGTCCATCAATTCGTAACAGTCTTCGCTCTGGGTGGTATAAGCCGTGTCGATACAGCCCCGGCAACCGTCTATGCGATAAGAGTAGTAGCAGTCTTCATTGGGTAGTGGTGTGCCAGAAAAGAAAATCAGATAACAGTTTTTGGCGTTAGAGGTGTGATTGACGTAGTCACTGTTGATTGGATTTTCGTTACTCACCGCCGGAGTTGGCGTGGTGCGGAAGAGTTCAAAAAATTGATTCCAAAAAGAAACCTTGTCGTCGTAATCACGACCGAAGTTTAGCGCATCCCATTTATCTCCCCACCAGCAGCTATGGCAGTAGGCAACATGCGGTACTTTGTCGTTGAACATTGAGAGTGTCGTTTGGCCGCAAAGCGCACATGAAGTTTTACGAATCCCGCGCTCGTTCTGAAAGAACATGCGCCGCCACCGCCGGCACTCCGGGCACCAAGTCGGGGGCGGAACTTTTATTTTTTCGTAAAACTCAAAGTCTTCCGGCTCGATGACGAAGTTCTCGTTACAATTCTGGCAGGTTCTAGTTTCCATTTTAGCCTTATAATAGAGAGTTGAACTCTCTATTTAAACAACTTCTTGCTGATAACACTGTTCGCAGTAGACAGTATATCCTTTATCCGGATCATAGCCAGATTGGATTGATTTGCCGCACTTTTTACAGGTGTCTGTATAGAGGTGATAGGGGATACGGAATTCGAAAAGCTTATTGATGCGCACGTCGGGATGAAGACGCGGAAGCGGAAGATTGTGCTGGCGGTAGAAGGCAAGCTCGTACGGCGTAAGGCGGAACGGCCGGCCGGTCTCCATGCACAAGACTGCCTTGTGCAGAATGTCATCGGTAACATCTCGTATATTGTCCGGCAGGTCGGCGGCTTTGATGACGTTCAACCCTGAAAGGTCAACAGGATTTTCTTTTTTATCGTGCCACTTCCAGCCTCGCGCCGATACTTCATCTCTTGTAAGAGGGAATTCGAGCTGTGCATCACTGTCATTGTATGGGAATGGGCTGTCGGCAATAGAGAAGAACTCGCCATATTCGCCGCGAGCAAGCATCGCTGTTTTAATCGCGTCGACTTTCTCCCAATACTCATTTTCATCGTATTGTTTGTTGAAAATACAGAACTTTTTTCCTCGCAGACCGAAACAGGCAAAACAGAATTCCACGTTAATGCATTCAACCGAATATTCCACCTCGAGGCCAGTGCGGATAAGCAAAGAAAATTTACATTTAATACAAACAGGGGTCCCGGCACAATCATAGGCGAGGGATGTGTCTGTACTGCCGTAAGTATCTAGTGAATCCGTGACTTTGAGCGAGCTCATAACGTTTTTGATATTTTCTCCGCCCCCGAAACATTCATATGTGTTGATGCAATTTTTGCAATTGCGCAGATTGTTACCGACGCAATTTTCCGATTTCAAAATATCCAGATTCTTGTGAATCGCTTTTTTGCACAGTTCTTCGAACTTTCGGCGATATGTCTCCAGTACTGTATAACTGCCGAGATCAACGTCCAAAAGCCTTTTTTCGTATACCTCTTTGCTCAACTGTTCATTCTTCCAAACATATTTAGCATTGCGGAGATTGCTGCTCATAAAGCAGTTCATGCAATTTTTACAGTCGAACAAGAATGATGAATCAACGCAGTCAGCAGAGTCAACGCAGAAGAGGCAGTTATAGGAACGAAGGCCGCGCACCGAATGGTAGGAATTTTCCACACTATCAATACTCAAGAATTCGAGGCAATCTTTTGAGTTCACCCCGAGGTGGCCATATTGTAAATTTTCCGAAAGGTACGGCACGGCGACGTAGTAGCAATTCTTGGCCTGTACGCCCGAAACAACGAAGTCGCAGTTGATACTTTGGACATCCTTGTTGGCAGTCTGATGGGGGAAGTTGGCGGCGAATTCGGCGAACTTTTTAAAGAACGGCACGCTCGCATCGTAGGTGGTGGCGAAACTGAACGGGTCCCAAGCATCGCTCCGATAATATGCATCATCATAGACTGGCACAGGATTATCTTCATCAAGAAATGAAACTATCTTCTCGCTGTGGCCGGGCGCTGCACATGATTTTTTATAAAACACCGGGCGCAACCGTATGCGTGATGCCATACGTCGCTGTAGCCTGCACCGCGGGCAGAGAGTCGGTGGCGGGACTCTTAATTTCTTCAAAAATTCGATATCCTCGGCCTCTATTTGGAACGAAAGATTACACTGTTTGCAAACGCGTTCGTGAGGCGCCAAGGTGGCGAAAATGGCATCAAGCGCAGAATCGAATTTGGGGGTTTTGCTGGGCATAAGGAGATAATATCACAAGGGCGGGCCAATTCCCACCATTTGAACCTTGCCAGTCTTTATATAAGCGGTTCGGGAGAGCTGTCGCCCGTGCCTGGGGCTTGCGCTGGTGATGAGGTGAGGGTTGCCGTAGTGGTCGCGCCGGCGCCGTTGTTCGATGGGCCTTTATTCATCTTCAAATTCTCGTCTTCTTCGCGGACTAATTGCTCGGCAAGCTCTACCGGGATATTGTATTTTGAGCGCGAGGCGGCGATGATGCGGTCTTTATACGACTCGTGAAGCGGGGGCAAAACTTTCAAAGTTTCAGCCGAGAACGGGTCGTAGGTCTCGCCGTCGATGGTCATCTTGATATAGAACTCGCGGAGGCCCAAGTTGATGAGGTCCTTCGGCTCGATGAGCGGGGCCATCTCGGCCTTGAGCGACTCGGCATCATCACCGCCGACGCGGAAGGTGACTATTGTGCCGGAGTTACCGCGCACCGCTTGCTGGATTTTGGGCGAGAGTTGGGCGACGTACTGGTGCGCGACAATAAGACAAAGTCCATATTTACGAGACTCTGATAAGATATTTTCAAAAGTGTCGGTGACGACGGTCTGGAACTCGTCTACATATAAGTAGAAGTCTTGGCGGGCCGAGCGAGACATCTTGGCGCGCGCCATACCGGCTTGCTTGATCTTGGTGATGAGCATTGAGCCGAAGAACGAAGAGTTTTCTTCACCCAAGCGGCCCTTGGACAAGTTGATGAAAATTAATTTCTTGCTGTTCATCAGCGCTTCGAAGTCGATTAAGTTCTTCTGCTGGCCGAAGATATTACCGAGGAGCGGATTTGAAAGAAACTGTCCAAGCTTATTGACTAGCGGAATGATGGCATCGGTATCGAACTTCTCCGACCAGTCGGCGAATTCGATTGCCCAGAATCTTTTCACCACATCATGCTGAATATACTCGACCACCTTCTGGCGGTAGTTGCGGTCGGTTAGCATCATAAGCATCCCGCGCATCGTGGCGTACGGATAGTCGAGGAGAGCAAGAACGGTGAAGCGGAAGACGTGCTCTAAGCGCGGTGTCCAGTTGGCACCGAACTGTTTTTGCATCACCTCGATAAGACCTTGAGCGAGCTGATGTTTGAGATCGGCCTCAACGCCGACTAATGGGTTGAATGATGCCGGGAAGGCGGTATCTGATGGGTCGATGATGACAACATCGTCTATACGGTCTTCCGGAATGAACTCAAGCACGTCCTCGATGACATCGCCGTGCGGGTCCATAAGGCAGAGGCCGTCGCCGTGGGCGATATCTTGGCGGATCATGATTTCCAAGAGTTTAGACTTACCGACGCCGGACTTGCCGATGACGTACATATGGCGCGTGCGGTCCATACGCTTGATGCCAAAGATATAGCGCCGGTCGTCCATCGCCACGACGTAATTCGTTTTGCCGAGGCAGGTCAAATTTTGGAGCTCGGTATTATCGGGCGTAGCAAGCTCGGCCGGTGGCGGGGTATAACGTATCTTTTGAATTTTCCCAACTTCCATACAATATAATATCTGATAATATCTGTGCATATATGCACGGCAATATTATACAAGCATTCACGATTTTATGCTAGAATTATACTCATGCTAGAGGACAATCGAGTAACCTATTTCGCCGAGACTAATCATCGCGACAAGCGCGTGCGTTTCGGTATTAAACACAAAGACCGCCGACAGCATTTTTATATTATCGGCAAGTCGGGTACCGGCAAGACGGTGCTTTTAAATAATTTGGCCGTCCAAGACATTCGCAATGGCGCGGGGCTTTGCGTCGTCGACCCGCACGGAGAATTCGTGGAGGGCTTGCTCGCCCAAATTCCCAAACATCGCTTGAATGATGTTGTCTACATTAATCCGGCCGATCCGGCCTTCCACACCGGCTTCAACGTGCTCGAGCTCGACGATCCGGAGAAGAAACATTTAATCGCATCAGGTCTTATGGGAATCTTCACGAAGATCTGGGCTAACGTCTGGTCGGCGAGAATGGAATATATAATGAACAACTGCGTCTTGGCGCTTCTCGATACGCCGGGTTCGACGCTACTCGGCATTCCGCGACTTTTGGTAGACAAAAATTATCGTCAGAGGATTGTGGCGAATATTAAAGACCCGGTGGTGCTGACATTCTGGATTAACGAATACGAGAACTGGCAAGAGAAGTTCCGCAGTGAGGCGATTGCGCCAATTCAGAATAAAGTCGGGCAATTCTTGTCTACTTCTCTCGTCAGAAATATAGTCGGCCAGAAGAAGAGCACTATCAACCTCTACGACATGATGAATGAGCGCAAGATAATCTTGCTTAACGTATCGAAGGGGCGCATTGGCGAAGATAACTCCGACCTTCTTGGTTCAATGTTTATCACCAAGATCCAACTATCCGCAATGGAACGCGTGCGCATACCAGAGAAAGATCGCGAAGACTTCTATCTGTATGTAGATGAGTTCCAGAATTTCGCGACCGACTCGTTTGCCGATATTCTCTCCGAGGCGCGCAAATATCGTCTCGACCTTATTATCGCGCATCAATATATCGGGCAATTAGCCGAAGATAACTCGACCAAGGTGCGCGATGCGGTATTTGGTAATGCCGGTACAATGGTGATATTCCGCGTCGGTGCCGATGACGCAGAGTTCCTCGAGAAAGAACTCACCCCCGACTTCCTCGCGCCCGACATGGTTAACTTGCCGAACTACCAAATTTACACTCGCCTCATGATAGACGGCGTTACCAGCCGGCCATTCTCTGCCTACACTTTGCCCCCGGCGAAGGCTGAAGGTGAGGTCTGTACGGCGGATGAGATTATCGACGCTTCGCACAAACGCTACTGCCGATCGCGAGAAGTGGTTGAACGAGAGATTAATGACTGGAGTGGAATGATGCCCGCCGGAGCAGAACCGGCGCCTAAAACAGACACACCCGCGTCTGTTCGGCCGACGAACCCCACGGAATCGTCCAAACCCGCCACAAATCAGACAGTACCAATATCATCTAGTCTTGCCACCAATCATGGCATCTCTGGGCTAGCAAGCTTGGGTATTGAGTTTGAAGCTGAACCCGGTCAGAGGCAAGCATATTCTACTGCGTCGTCAGCAAACAAGTCGATACCACGGCCGGCTGACTCTCTCATGCAACGTATGGCGCGGGCGAGCACGCAGTTCGACAGTATAAAAGAAATAAAAAAGAAAATTCAGAAGGCCGGGGCAAGCAGTGATCTGGCGAGCGCTCTAAGGCTGGAAGTCGAACCCGATGAACCGAAAATTCCCGAGGCCAGCAAGCCGATGGTATTAAAAAAGCTTGAAGAAAAAGGCGAGAGCAATTTGAGCGAACTACAGAAAACGATCAAAAACGTTTTAGAAAAAGATGTTCTTAAGCGCACTGTTGTAACACCGCTTCCGACGCCGATGCCACCGAAACCAGTTACTCCGCCTTTCGTGCCCAAGCCTGTTATCTCGCAACCTGTTATACCCACGCCTCCGCCACCTACACCGCCAAAAGTCATAATTCAAGCCCCAGAACCGGCAAAACAGCAAGTAACCAATGCACCCCTCCAACAGGTTATAAAAGAGATACCCGAGGATGTCCTCCGCCGCACGGTCCAAGTGACCGAAGATGATAAACGGCAGCGATTCGGGAATACCAAAAGACCGTGAATTCAGAGAAAAGAGTAATAATATTCTCCCTGGCATTTTATCCGTTCGAAAGCGGAGGGGAGATTGCGCCGCGCAAAATCATGGAGCTCAATCCCGACATTCACTTCGACGTGATAACTTGGAAATTTAATACAGAGTGGCAAAGTATCGAGACCAAAAATAATATAACGATATACAGAATCGCCTGGCCGACAAAATATGGCTATATTGTCGGAGGATTTCTAAAAGCAGTAAGACTTACATTCAAACAGCCTTATGATTTTTCCTGGTCTATTATGGCCGGATACTCTGGCGGGATTGCGCTTTTGTACAAAATATTTTTCTCGCGTACGCCACTTTTACTCACGCTTCAGGAGGGCGATCCGATAGAACACATCATGAAGCGTGTAGGAATTCTGCGCCCGCTCTTCCGTCTGCTTTTTGAAAAAGCCGACGCTATTCAGGCGATATCAAATTATCTAGCGAGCTTCGGCAAGCAGATGGGTTTCCGCGGGATGCCGATAGTGGTGCCGAATGGGGTTGAAGTCCCTGTGGAGGTCCGACCTCCGAATTTTTCGGAGGTCGGACCTCCACAGGAGATAATTCTGATTTCCAATTCGAGACTCGAGAAGAAGAATGGATTTGATATCGTGATACGCGCGCTTAAAGTGTTGCCGGAGAATATTATATTTAAGAATGTTGGCGATGGGGCTGAACGAGAGAATCTAATTAAACTTGCGAAAGAGCTTGATGTGGCGGGACGAGTCACGTTAGATCAAGCAGTACCGTATGAGCAGGCGATAGAATATCTTAAACAAGGTGACATTTTCGTACGGCCGTCCCGCACAGAAGGGCTCGGTAGTTCATTCCTTGAGGCGATGGCACAAGGT
Organism: Candidatus Paceibacterota bacterium; assembly: GCA_041660505.1. Taxonomy (NCBI): domain Bacteria; kingdom Bacillati; phylum Minisyncoccota; species Minisyncoccota bacterium. Next base: position 299,412 of record JBAZWG010000001.1, on the reverse strand, counting down.
GTGCCTATTATAGGCACACCTGTTGGCGGTATCCCGGATTTTCTTAAGGACGGCGAGACGGGTATTTTCTGCGAGCCGGAAAGTCCAGAAAATTTTGCCCAAGCAGTCACACGTTTGGTTCAAAATCCTGCACTGTATGAACATGTGAGTAAAGGCGGTTATGAGCTGGTCAAATCAGGCTATTCGTGGCAGTCTGTAGGGATGCGTATGCGCAATTTGTTCGAATCTCTTCATGCTTAGACATTACGAAAGTTTAAAAAGTCTGTTCGAGGAGACATTCCCGAGAATAGATAAATATACTCGCGCCCACCGCCGTGTAATCAAGTATATTATAGCTGGTGGCACGTCGGCTTGGACTGATATTGCGCTCCTTTTCGCCTTCACCCACTTTCTCGGCATACATTATATATACTCATCGATAATCGCTTGGATTATCGCATTCTGGATAAGCTTCTTCCTGCAGAAGTTTTGGACATTCGGTAAGCGCACACTCAAAGGCGCGCATCGCGAGCTCATTATCTACTTTTCTGTCGCTCTCATAAACCTAGCGATCAATACCTACGCGCTGTATGTTTTCGTCGAATTTCTACATATAAACTATCTTATATCACAAATCATCATCGGTCTGGCCACTGCGGTTGTAACCTATTCTATAAACAAATTTTTCATTTTCAAACATATTCATCCGGCTGGGAAATATGTAATAGTGATAGCCACGCCATCATACCCGCCAGACGCTGGCGGTCCGTCAACTCATGCCGAGAAATATGTTCAAGAATTTACGAGGGTTGGTCACGAGGTCCGGCTGGTTATATTTTCTAAATTACTTCGGTTGCCGGCAGGGCTTCGGCATCTAGTCTTTGCGTTCTTTGTTGCACGGCAATCTATCGGCGCGAATATTATATATGTGATGGATCCGGTTTCTTCCGGAGTAGCCGCCTACGTCGCCAGACTTTTGCGCAAGCCATATATAATTCGCGTGGGCGGCGACATAGTTTGGGAGCGAGGTGCAGAAAAGGGGCTAATCAGCAAATCCTGCATTACATTTTACGAAACAGAAAAATATTCAAATTTTCGTTTTTATAACATAACGAAGTCCGTACTGCAACATGCGAAAAAAGTAATTGTTCCCAGCCAGTTGCTTGCGAAAGTGTGCGAGAAATACTACTCTATACCTGCAAAAAAAATTATTTTGATTCCTAACCCACTTCCGACAAAAATTTCTCCAATACAATATTCTGAACGTTCAGTAATATTCGCGAGCAGGCTCGTCGAGTATAAAAATCTTGGATTCGTAATCAAGGCTTTTTCTGATATCGATGCAACGTTGTACATCTTGGGAAGTGGTCCGCAAGAAATTAAAATCGCTATCGGAAACGTTAAGGCGGTGGGCACTGTGTCTCGAGAAAAAAAAGACGAATATTTAAAAAAGTGCATGCTGACAATTGCGCCGGCGCTGACCGAATTTAACCCGAACTATGTGCTGGAAGGTTTCGCCTTCGGCAAGCCGACACTTATGAGCCGCGAGAACGGCATGCCGTTCGCACTGCCGGAAAATATGCTCTTCAACCCGCGCAATGAAAGAGAATTCATAGAGAAGCTGAATTTCTTGCTGTCAGAAAATGGCTATAAACAAGCACAAAATTGGGTAAAAGAGCTTTCGTACTCGCAGACTTGGGAGAATGTGATACAAAAGAATTTAGAAATAATTTCCGAGGTATGCGGGTCTTAATGCTCTCAACCGACCGGAAGATATTGGAGGAGGGAAGTGATGCTCGTAGGCGAATGCTTGAATACGCGAGTGTATTTGGACAGCTCGATATTCTGCTCGTGGTTAAGAGGTTTAAAGTTGCCATGCCTGCCGGCAGGCAGGAAAGTTTAAAGTTGAAAGTGAATGAAAAATTAACGATTCATACAATTTCATTCTTGCGCGCATTTATTTGGACTCCAGAAATAAAACCAGACGTAATCACCGCCCAGGACCCATTCGAAATCGGTTTCATCGGTTGGCGCATAGCAAAAAAACTCGGCGTGAAATTGAACTTGCAAATTCACACTGACTTTCTCTCACCTTATTTTACAAAAAATTCTTTTTTAAACTGGATACGAGTAAAAATAGCCAAATTTTTGCTGCCCAAAGCCGACTCAATACGCGTTGTATCGGAAAGAATAGAAACCTCACTGCTCACTACTCACTGCTCACTGCCGCCAATTCACGTTCTCCCGATATATGTCGACACAGACAAGTTAAAAAACGCGCCAATAAATGCAGATTTGCATAAAAAATATCCGCAGTTCGAGAAAATAATCCTGATGGCCTCGCGCTTGACCAAGGAGAAAAACATCAGCCTCGCCATAGAATCAATGAAAGAAGTGAGCAAGCAAAATCCCAAAGTCGGTTTGATTATCGTCGGCTCCGGCCCCGAGTTTGAAAACTTAAAAATGCTCACTGCTCACTGCTCACTACTCACTACTGTTCTATTCGAGCCCTGGACCAACGACTTGGCCAGCTACTACAAAACAGCCGATATTTTCCTGAACACGTCTTGGTATGAAGGATACGGCATGACGCTAGTAGAAGCGGCCGCCTGCGGTACGCCCATAATCTCAACTGATGTTGGAGTCGCTCGCGAAGTCAGCGCAGTTGTAGTAGGATGGGATACAAAGACGGTTGCGTCCGGTATCCTACAGTTGCTTCACAATCCTGCCGTACCGAAACTTCCCTCGATGATTTCTACGACAGAATATTTAGAGCAGTATCGTGCATTATTGTCACAATGATTGAAAAAAAACAGAAAGTAATAATTATCGGTGCCGGCCCGGCAGGTTTGACTGCGGGGCTCGAACTTCTTCGTCACGGACAAGAGGTGTTGATTCTCGAAGAAGATCCTACTTACGTAGGAGGAATCTCTCGAACAGTGAATTACAAAGGGTATCGCTTCGATATAGGCGGGCACCGATTTTTTTCGAAAAATCAAGAAGTAATGCAATGGTGGCATGCTATTTTGGGAAACGACTTCTTGCAACGGCCGCGGAGTTCCCGCTGGTTTTATAAAAAGAAATTTTTTTCATATCCCATTAAACCTTTTGAGATATCGTGGAAGTTTGGGCCGGTGTTTGCTCTTCGATTTGTCGGGTCATATACGTACCGCAGATTTTTCCCTATCAAACCGGTGACCAACATGAAGGCATGGTTCCAAAATAACTTCGGCGACTTTTTGGCAAAACCTTTTTTCATCGACTATAACGAAAAGTTATGGGGAATACCGTGCGACCAGCTTGCCACCGATTTTGCGACACAGCGCATAAAAGGGGTGTCGGTATGGAACACGCTGATTGATCCGCTCAAGAAAAAGTTCAGTAGCGGAAGTGGTGTCAAAAGCTTTATTGATACCTTTAACTATCCAAAATTAGGTCCCGGCCAAATGTGGGAGAAGGTGGCGAAGGTGATACGAGAAAAAGGAGGTACAATACAGTTGGGCAATAAGGTGACAGATATTCATATTGTGCACGGTCGCGTTGAATATGTAGAAGTTCTGCGGAACGGAGTCAAGGAGCAGATACGAGGCGATCAATTTGTATCGACGATGCCGTTTAGAGAGCTCGCCATTCAAATCGCACCACCGCTGTCAAACGGAGTTTTGGAAGCTGCGCAAAAGCTAAAAATGCGCGATTTCATCACTGTTGGCATCATCGTAAATGAGCCAAATATTTGTCCTGACAACTGGATCTATACGCATGACGAGGGTATGAAGCCTATACGCTTTCAAAACTATAAAAATTGGAGTCCATTCATGGTCCCCGACAGCAGTAAAACGGTTATTGGACTTGAGTATACATGTAACGCGATTACCAGCGATCTGCTCTGGGGCATGACTGATGAGGAGTTGAAAAAACAGGGTATCAGTGACTTTTTAAGGTTAGGTTTTGTCACGCGGGATAAAATTCTTGATGCCTCGGTTATACGCATGAAGAACGTGTACCCTGTCTACGACCTCGAATATCAAGAAAAGATATCGCGTATTCGTGCAGAGGTAGACAGCATAAGCAACTTGCACCCGATTGGCCGAGGAGGCATTCATAAGTACAATAACAGCGACCACTCTATGGTGACGGCATTTCTTGCGGTCAAGAATATTATGGCCGGCGAACGCAAGTACGACGTGTTTAATGTAAACTCGGACGCAGAGTATCATGAAGAGGAGCAAAAAAAATGGCCGTATAACATTCCTAGGTTTTAAAGGAAGCGATGAAGCCTGAAGCTGCACAAGATAGCTATAATGAACGACTATTGTTTGGGCTTGGTCTGCTCGCCCGCTTGTCGGCATTTTTTCTCCTCCTTTTTTTTTATGGCGCCGGCGCTTTCTATGCTGCGAACAATGGTATCTCCATAACCGGTAATGATCTCCAAAATTACCTTCTCGATGCGCGAAATTTGGTACACCACGGCGTCTACTCTCGATTTCCTGATCCGCCGTTCCAGCCGGATAGTTTCCGCACGCCCTTATTTCCGCTTCTTCTTGCCCCCGCTGTTTACTTTTTTGGAATATCCGGAATCTGGATAGCCGTTTTAGTTTTAGACGTGTTCCTTTCGGGAATCGGTATCTACGTCTATCGACTTGCTCAATTATTTCTCTCGAAAAATGCGAGTTTTATTGCTGGTCTGCTGATCGTTATTTGGCCGCTTTTGGCATATCAAACTAATCTACTCGAACCAGATGCGCTCTTCGTCTTTCTGTTTGTCTATGTGATATACAGACTCGTACGATTCAGTCGTACCGAAAAAACGACAGACCTCGTTCTCTCGGCTGTTGCGCTCGGTTTAAGTATCTTGGCTAAGCCGGTCGGCACGTATCTCATCCCGCTTCTTGCACTATGGATTGGGTGCATGTGTTATCGCAAACTGAAAATCGCAACTGCCGTCAGACATGCGTTGTTGTTTATTGCGTTGTCGTCCCTTGTGCTCGTGCCGTGGGTCATTAGAAATAAAATTGTTTTTGGAGTCGCCGAATTATCCTCAATCACCGCGTATAATTTTTACGCGTACCACACTCACGATTTTATATTCGCCGATGAATCACAACCGATAGCCCCGTCACAAGTCAGAGAGCCTGAAAGAAATCTATCGTATTCATCACAATATATGCACGTGGTCCTACAACGAATAAGCCACAACCCCATCGGGTATGCCGGCGAGCATTTCGTCGGTTTCATACGCAACCTGGTAGCAAATGACCTGTCCGCAATATATTACCTTGACCACGCAAAGATCATCCCTTTTCCCTACAATCCCGAGACCAAAGATCCGTGGAGTGAATTTTTGAAGTATGCGACCCAGTTCGTTTTTGTATTCGTGTACCTGGCCATCGGGTCATTGTTGTGGAAGGTGCGGAAAAATAAAGACCTCTATTACACATTACTGCTCTTTGCGTTTTGCGTGCTGTATTTTACCATTACTCCCGGACCGAGCAGTAATCCGAAATATCGATTGCCTGCGCTACCATTTATTGTCATACTCTTCGTATACTTTTGTGAGTATATGAAAAAGACGCCCAAAACTAGACCCGTCGACACCAGACAGTCATGACCGGCAATCGATGTAAAAAAGATAGCCGTTATGCGCCTGTTGTACCCGAGGGTACCGTGCCCTTTTCAAAATATTCTTTTTCCTCGCCCACGGATTCGATATCGTAGTGTGTGCCGTCGATAATGCTCTTCGCGGCTAACATTCCCATCTCGAGCGAATGATCCTGGTTGTTATAGCGGAATCTTCCCGGGCGCCCAATGTAAAACAGGTTTGTAAATGTGTCCAAATAGTTCTTGACTACTGATAAATATTCCTTGTAGTGTAGATCATAAATCGGATACACATTCTTTTGTTTGATCATGTAATAGTTTCGTACTTCAGCTGCTGTAAATAGACCAGCCTCGAGAATATATGGCAAGGTGTACGCAAAAAGCTGCTCCGCGTTCATGTTCCACACTTCGTCTCCCTCAAAACAGAAATACTCAATGAAAAGTGAGGTCTTTCCCGGAGGACTCATGTGGCTACTGAAATTTTTCATTTCACTAACCCGTCCTATGGGTACGTGCTTTGAAGGAAAGTAAATCCACTGATCGGGGGTGACGGACTCCTTATTCAGTGTGACGAAAAGATACACCTGGCTGCGGTGGCGTAGTTTTGCTAATGACTCAAGTATGGGTTTGGGTGGCAGCGGCCGGAGCATTTTTACGAATTCAGTCATCGGAATCGACTCTACTACCTGTTTGCATTCAAAAAGTAGCTCGCCTTCCGGAGAATCTACGACGACCGAGTATATAGTTCCGTTTGCGTGCTGGAATGTTTTTGGCGCAGTGTTAAGTAACACGCGGTATCCTTTTTCAAGAAGACGCGTTTTGATCGTTTCATAAATGAGACCCGTTCCTTGCGCAGGATAGTAAAACGTGTCTATCAAAGATTTCGGTTTCTTTCGGCCCCCACCCGCCACAAAAAGTTTTGCTCCAGCTTCTTTCAATAATGAAATAAAGCTTAGTCCTTTTATGCGTTGTGCCGCCCAATCCGGGTGGATGTCCTTTGCTGAAATTCCCCAGATCTTTTCTGTGTAATTGATCATACTAAACTCTCCAAGCGATCGTCCAAAGTTCGCGACGACATAATCTTCAAAACTTGCTATTTTTTTTCTGAACAATCCATAGTGTAGCTTCGCGATTGCATAGTCGATACCCATGCGGATTGCTTTTGATGTACCAAGGTTGCGTAAAGCTTGCGGAGCATTCACGGGATAATCGTAAAACTTTCCGTCAATGAACTGCCTCGTCTGGCGCCTCACCTTAATCCATTTTTCATGCAAAATGTCTTCAATAAACTTGTATAAATGTGGGTTTTTCGAAAAAAAGCGATGAGGTCCATTATCGGTATAAAACGTCAGACCATCACTTTCGGTGAATGTATATGTCTTGGAAAGTCCGCCGACAGAAGCTTGCCGTTCGATAAGAATAAATTCTTTGCCTGCCTTTGAGAGTTCCATGGCGGTCGCGAGCCCCGCAGGTCCGGCACCAATGATAAGTGTTTCAGTTTTTACTATTTTCATGCAAAGATGTATGCTATGCTACCACAGATGAGCCTAAAAGAGAAATAGAAATTCAACCGAAAATATGCACAAAATAGGCTTTATTGGCCAGGGGTGGATTGGCAAGAACTATGCAGATGATTTCGAAAATCGTGGATTTGCCGTTGTTCGTTATTCGCTTGAGCCGGAATATATAGAAAATAAAAAGAAAATAAAAGATTGCGAATTCGTATTTATTGCGGTGCCGACACCAACGAAACAGACCGGTTTTGATATGAGCTATCTGCATGCGGTCTTACCACTCGTAGGCAAAGGCAAGGTTGCGATAATTAAGTCAACGATAATCCCAGGCAGTACGAAAAAACTTGCGAAAGAATTCACGCATTGTACCGTCTTTCATTCACCGGAATTTCTCGTCGAGAAGACTGCAGCACAGAACGCATCACATCCAGACAGAAATATTATCGGTGTGCCAGTCTGGGACGACAAGCACAAGAAGATTGCGAACGAAATTCTGAATATATTGCCAAAGGCGGCGTATGAGCTCATTTGCACAGCTGAAGAAGCGGAAATTATAAAATATGCACACAATATTCACGGCGTGATGCAGGTCGTATTCGCCAATACGCTTTTCGACCTTGGTACGGCGCACAAGGCAGACTGGGAACGTATAAAGAGCGCAATTTCTGCCGACCCGTATATGTGCGATAAGTACCTTAACCCAGTTCACAAGAGCGGGCGAGGTGCCGGCGGCGACTGCTTCGTCAAAGACTTCGAGGCCTTTATAGAATCATATTCAAAAAGCCTGAATGATAATATTGGAAAAAAAGTATTCGAGGCAATACGAGATAAAAATATTTCACTGCTTCGCGGTTCACAAAAAGATTTGGATAAAATTAAAGCGGTATATGGCGAGTAGGCAATTTGTCATGAAAATTCTCATTTGCACACAAAAAGTCGATGAAGGCGATCCGAACAATACGCTAGGGTTTTTCATCCGTTGGCTACGCGAGTTTTCAGCGCAATGCGAACAGGTGACTGTTATCGCGCTCGGTACAGGCACGTATAACTTGACAAATAACGTTCATATATATTCGCTCGGGAAAGAACATGGCGCTTCACGCTTTACTGAACTGGTAAATTTCTATCGATACATTTTTCGCGAACGGAAAAACTACGATGCGGTATTTGTGCATATGAATCCTGAATATGTGGTGCTCGGCGGATTCTTCTGGCGACTCATGGGTAAGAAAGTGAGCCTTTGGTACACGCATAAAAACGTCGATCTAAAATTGCGGATAGCAGAGAAACTAACAAACATTATTTTCACTTCAGCGCCCGAAAGTTTCAACCTCAAGAGTAAGAAAGTAAAAGTCCTGGGACACGGCATTGATGTGCCTTTACTCGATGCGGTTACAGGGAAGCCGGATGAAAATTTTTTCATGATATTGCACGTCGGCCGTATCACAAAGATAAAAAATCTTGACGTATTAATCGAGGCGGGAAAGTTGCTTAAGCAGAAACTTTCTAAGCCACTTAAGATTGTGCTTGTCGGTGGCCCAGCCACCGTGGCAGATCAAGACTATTTAGCGAGTTTAAAGAAACAAACCAAAGAGCTCGGCCTTGAGCAACAGGTTGAGTTTAAAGGCAATGTGCCATATACAGAAGTGGCAGGGTATATGAAGCGCGCGAATGTAACGGTTAATCTGTGCCCGACTGGTGGCCTAGACAAAACGGTTATTGAGTCAGTCGTTTGCGGCACACCGGTATTTGTCGCCAATGAAGCCTTCGGGGTATATTTCGGTAACTACACAGAAGAATTTATGATAAAGTATCGAGACCCGGAAGATTTGGCAGAAAAAATCCTAAAGTATGTTGGTTCTGGAAACGGGACAGCAATTCAAGAATTGCAAAAAGACTGGTCAGAAAAATTCGGGTTACAGAAGCTGATTACAAAAATCACAAAATATCTGAAATGAAGATTTGTTATTTTGGAATCTATGACCCCGAATATGCCCGTAACCAGGTGTTAATGATGGGATTAAGAGAAAACGGGGTAGAGGTTGTCGAGTGCAGAGTTGATCCAAAAAAATACTCGGGATTTAGCAAATATTGGCAATTGTTACATGAAGGTTTTCAGCTGAAAAAACGCAGGATGTTCGATGTTGTTATCGTTGGGTTCCCTGGACAGAGCGTTTATTGGATAGCATGTCTTCTGTGGGGCAAAAAGGCCATTATAGACATGTTTCTGTCGTTATACGACACAAACGTACTCGACAGGAGATTGTACACAGGATGGGGTATGCGCGGGTTACGTGACTGGTTCTATGACTGGTATAGTGCACATCTCGTTTCGTGTATTTTATTGGATACCAACGAGCATATTACATACATAACAAAGGCGTTCGGTGTTTCGGTTAAAAAATTCATTCGCGTGCCGGTATCGGCGAACCCAGAGATTTTTAGACCATTACCAATGCCACCTCACACAAATTTCGTTGTTGGGTTTACGGGGATGTTCTCACCGCTCCACGGTGCACAGTATATTATTGAAGCGGCTAAAATTTTGCGCGAACACGCTGATATTACATTCACGCTCGTTGGTTCTGGCCAAGATGAGAAAAACATATTCAAGCTTATACAGAAATATAAGCTTGAATCTTCAGTTAACTGCTTACCAGCTGTCCCCCAAGAACAACTACCGCGTATTATTGCGGGGTTCGATATTTGCCTCGGAATATTCGGTGCTTCAGAAAAAGCAGCTCGAGTGATTCCAAATAAGTTTTACCAGTACGCGGCGATGCAAAAACCTATTATCACCGCAAACACGCCGGCGCTACAGGAGTATTTTGTCGATAATCAACACTACCTCGGTTGCCGAGCAGCAGACGGCAAGGATTTGGCCGAAAAGATATTGAAACTCTATTCGGATAGAGGATTTTCTGGAACCATTTCAAAAAATGTTTATGAGTATTACTGTAAGAATTTGCAGCCAAAATCAATAGTGAACGAGCTGATCGCAAGCCTTTCGAAACATGAGATATAATATTGCCGTAATTTCTACACTCGATGGCCAGGATTATCTTGTCGAGACGATTCTTGATGGCCTTGATGCTCTGAAGCAAGACCAAGCAATCGACTATTTTTTTGTGGACGAACATTCAATTGAAGCGGCGCAAAAAGCCGATCTTATTCTACTGCTCTCAAACAAGTTCGGTTCGCAATACAATCTCGCGGCACGCGTGGATCGATGGGGGAGGACGGCATATATTGACGGTAGCGAACTCGGTAAGAATAATCGATACGACAGAGAGATCCAGAGAAAAGTCATTGAAGGAACGTACGAGGGCAGAGGAGCAATCAATCGGGAAATGTTAAAGAAATGCGCGCTCTATTTTCGGCGTGAAAAGCCCTATAGCCACAATATCATTCCGTTACCTTTCGGCATCGAGCGGCGTTACATACACTATCAGCAAGGCCAAAAGAAGGACGTTGACTTTGCCTGTATCTTTGGTCAAGACAAGTATCCGCCACTTCGACGCGAGGCGACAGAATTTTTAGAGTCATGGTGTCATAAGAATGGATTTACCTATGCCACAAAACATACCAGCTCTTTGTTTAATCGTGACTTCCGGAGTCAAAGGTCGCAAGATAGATTTTATGACATTCTTGCACGAACAAAAGTTGGTATCTCGGTTGGCGGCGGCGGATTCGACACCCTGCGCTTTTGGGAGATTTTGGCCAACAACTGTACCTTGCTTACGGAACAAATCGATATTTACGAATTGGGGAGTAGTATGCTCGAGTATCAAAGGATATTTCAGTTTAAAAATATCAATGAATTTGAAGTACAACTAGAGAAGCTCGGAATCCTACTGAAAACAAACGAATGGAAATTTGACCGTGATGTCGATGAATATCAAACAATTCTCGACACACATTCAACCAAAGCGCGTGTGCTTTCGATAGTCGACCGTGCAAAAGAAAAAGGAATCTTATGATAAAGATATACTACGATAAAACTCAACAAGGAGTATCGCTGACCCATCTGCTCTACCCGAACTTTAAGATCCAACACCGAGCGGGGAAGAGTCTTTTTAGTGATGGCATATTCAAGCAGTTTACCGAGCCGGTCGTAGCGATTACCGGCCGGCCCGAGGACGCTGATTTTATTTTGCTACCGCATAACTATGGGCAGATCAAGGATAATCAGGAACTCTTCTCCCATTATGTTGACTTGGCAAAACTTCAGCATAAGCGACTGATTATTTTCGCTTACGGCGACATCGACTACGATATTGATATTCCCGAAGCGATCATTTTCAAGAATGCCCTATATCGTTTCAAAAAGAAAAGGAACGAAATCAAGCTCCCGCTGTTTGTCGAAGATCTCGGTGCTCGGTGGGGGATCGATTATCAAGCCAAGGCGCATACAAAACCGTCGGTTGGATTTTGCGGTTGGGCAGAGTACGCCAGTCTGCGACAACGCGCGCGCGCGATGTTGTATCATCAATTCATCAACGTACAAAAGTCACTTACACATACTCCAGAGCTGGAAACCCTAAAACAGGGAATATACTTTCGTAAGAAAATACTGCACAGATTAGAGCAGTCAACACTCATAGAATCTAAGTTCATTCGACGCAGTGCGTTCTTTTTGCATAAGAATACGATTACCGTGGCGGCCGACGCCGGTCGTCAGGAGTTTGTGGCCAATATCAAGCAATCAAACTTTTCGCTCGCGGTACGAGGTGACATGAATGACTCAGCTCGTCTCTACGAAATCATGAGCCTTGGTCGTATACCGGTGTTACTCGATACCGAAACGGTGTTGCCCTTTGAAGGTACGCTCGACTACTCAAAATGTCTAGTACGAATTCCATACCCAGAGATCATGGATAGTCCAGAAATCATCTCAAAATTTTACCGTGAGCAAACGAGCAACTCTTTGATTGCCATGCAAAAGGAAGCGCGAAGAGTTTTCGAAAAACAGCTTCGCGTCGATGCATATTTTATCTCTATTTTCGCAAGCCCCGAGCAATTGCTGGCCGAACTGAAAGAAGTTGTCTAAATCGATATTTACCTGTAGTATTATTGCTACCAATGGAGTCCATCAAGAATATGTTTGAGAACCGATATGTACGCGTAGGCAGTATCGCCGTTGTTTTTTTGTTTTTCCTTTTTGAGTCCACCCATCACCTTACCGAGAATCCGCCTACCTGGATGGACGAAGGTTGGTATGGCCAGGCAGCATTCAATATTGTGGACGTGGGGCAACTGGGCGTGCGCACTTCCCCGGATCTTGTTACCTCCGGGTCTCGCATTACCGGCGGTTACCCCTATTTATACCCAGCGGCTGTGGTGGTGAAGATATTAGGTAAAAATTTACTTAGTTTACGTGTCGCGGCAGTTCTCTTTCTCGTGGCATTCTTTTGGACGGTTTTCTTTTTTTCGTATCAGCTGGCAGGTTTTTTGAGTGCTCTCGCAACAGTAGTGGTCGTGTCATCATTTCCCTCAATCTTTGGAAACGGCAAGAATTTTCTTGCAGAGATACCCGGATTGTTCTACCTATTGCTTTTCTTGTACGCCGTCTACCGTCTTGAAACAAGAAACACTTCAACCCATCGACACTACGTACTTGCCGGTGTCGCTCTGGGGCTTGCGGTGGCAACGAAGCCGATTTTACTCCCGTTGATTCCGGCGACGCTACTTATCTTTTTTCTTCGCAGGAAAACTTTTTCTAAGCAGGGGATGCTCTATGCACTGATTGGTTTCGGAATCGCTTTCCTCCTGTGGGCAGTGACCCAATTCAACCAAACTGATACGTTTTCCGGGGTTATGCAGTATTACATTAATCCATATAGCTTAGGAGATCTTCCTCTAATTATTGTGCAGAATGTGCGCAGGTTTGTGACTGAATACACTCCAGCATACTACATGGGAACGTTGATTATTTGGTGCGCGGCGATAGTGACCCGATATTATGCCAAAAAACATATCCGAAGTTTCGAACTTATCGCACTGGTTTATTCGATACTGATCTTCCTAGCGTACCTCAGAACGCCGGGATGGTATCGGTATTTGTTTATTGCGTTAGTTCTACATCTGTTCTTCTTGCCGGTAAATCTGACTGACATCGCGCAGTTCATTAGCCAAAAGTTTGAATTCTCAAAGTCTCTAGCGAGACTTATCGCGGTGATACTGTTATTTGGACTTGTTGCGATAAACATCAAGCTATTGTGGAGGGGGTCTTTTGTTGCGCTCTCGTATAACAGCCATAAATCAGAATTGCTGGAGAACTACATCGCGTCTATTCCGAAAAAAAGCCTATTCCTGATATACAACGCACCGGAGATTGCTCTTTTTCTTCCCGACTCAAGGAATTATTATCAGTATATACATAACGATGGCGGCGATATTGGTTCAGATAGTCTCCTCGCCTTGAAAGAAGGTACACCGGATATCGTTGCCATGCATCAAGAATCCTACAGTTCAACGTCGCCGCTTTTTGGAAAATATTCACATGTGCAGCTCGTTGGTAGCTATGTATTTTTGAAAAAATGAGCATCATCGACAGAAAATTATCTTCGCTCTCCATCTTCTTTCCTTGCTATAATGATAAGGGAACCATTGGTACGTTAATTTTAGAGGCACAACGCACGGCTGAGCGACTAACACCCGACTATGAAATTATTGTCGTTGACGACGGATCGACCGATGGAAGTCGAGAACTACTCGCAGATCTTGCCAAGAAACTCCCTTCTCTCAAGATTATCTATCATTCGTATAATCACGGCTACGGGGGAGCGTTGCGAAGCGGGTTCGAAGCAAGCAGTAAGGAATGGGTCTTTTATACAGACGGCGACGGACAATACGACGTTCGCGAACTTTTACAGCTTGCCGCCGCCGTCACTCCTGCGGTCGATGTCGTTAACGGCTACAAACGTAAACGCTCCGACCCTCTTCATCGCATAATCATCGGATCGTTGTACCAATATGCAATGCGCGGATTATTCACGTTGCCGGTTCGCGACCCCGATTGTGATTTTCGGTTAATTCGCAAAGAACTGCTAAACCGCATTCACCTGACGAGTACAACAGGAACCATCACGATAGAAATAGTGAAAAAGTTGCAGCTCGCGGGAGCACATTTCACGGAAGTAAGTATTTCTCACTATTTCCGGGTGTATGGGAAGTCTCAATTTTTCAATTTCAAGAGGGTTACCTTGACTCTGTGGCGCTTGATGTTCCTCTGGGTCGAGCTATTCATACCAAGACTAACGGGCAGGGTCTACCGTTTTTTTACACAACCATCGGTTGGCCTGGTTATTCGGCGAATTATCGAGCTAAATTTTTGGCGTCACCGTCAACTGCTGCTCAATACGCTTACCACATATGCACCCCAAGGACCAATACTCGACTTCGGGTGTGGAACCGGAGTATTGTCAACCGTCTTTGACCCGCAGCAATATGTTGGGGTTGATACCGACGCGATCAGTATCGCCTATGCAAAAAAACATCATCAAGGTAGATTTGTTAACTTCGACGGCCATACAATTCCTTTTTCTGACCAGTATTTCGGTCTCTGTTTTGTGGTAGGAGTTTTCCACCACCTTTCTGATCCACAAAGTTTACGTGCCTTTTCTGAAATTAAACGCGTACTTAGACCAGGTGCAAGGTTATTGATCATTGAGGACACCAAGAATTCCTTTCCAATAACGAGATTTGTACAAGCTCATGACCAGGGTAAGTTTATTCGTTCGCAAGAAGAGTGGGAACAGCTTATTGGTCGGGTATTTACGATAGAACAAAAAGGGCGATATTTCTGCGGTATATCTTATTATTCATATTACATATTGAAATGATAGAAATTAAAGTAAAAAATTCCGGTATCGTTTTCCTCCAACACTTTGATGATCGAAATGACGGCGTTTTAACCATTGGCGAATCAGAACGTAGTGTGCCATTCAAGATACAACGGATTTATTATATTAATAATCTAAAAAAGAGAACTGCGGTAAGAGGTAAGCATGCGCATAAAAAACAAAATCAAATAATTTTTTGTGTTAATGGGTCTTTTGTTTTGAATCTTGATGACGGAAGCAAAAAACAAAGCATCACCATGAACAACCCGTACATGGGAATTAAGCTCGATGCCATGCTTTGGCACGAAATGACCGATTTCTCACCGGACTGCGTTATTCTGGTGCTTGCTGATGATTATTACGACGCAAACGATTATATTAGAAACTACGAAGACTTTCTTTCTCTGGTAAAATAATTCCCATGATCACACCTTTCGATTTTAAGAGAAAATATAATAAATATAGGTCAGAAGTAAATTCCACCATGCAGCGTGTTTTAAGGCGTGGCGTATTTATTCTGGGACCAGAATTAGAGGTATTCGAAAAAAGTTTCTCTACGTATTTGAACATCCCCTACACTGTGGGCGTAAATTCTGGCACTGACGCTCTGTTTCTGGCACTAAAAGCAGTGGGGGTAGGGCATGAGGATGAAGTCATCACCGTTGCCAACACGGCAACACCGACCGTGAGCGCTATTCGAATGGCGGGTGCGACTCCCGTTTTTGTAGATATCGACGAAAAGACTTTTAATCTTGATACGACAAAGCTTGAGTCTAAAATTACCAAAGAAACAAAAGCAATCATTCCCGTGCATCTGTACGGATATCCGGCAGAAATGAATAGCATAATGAAGGTTGCAAAAAAATATAAACTTTTTATCATCGAAGATTGCTGCCAAGCGCATGGAGCCGAATATGCGGGCAAGAAAGTTGGCTCCTTCGGCGTGATGGGATGTTACAGCTTTTACCCGACCAAGAATCTCGGCACCATCGGGGACGCTGGAGCCATCGTGACGCGCGACAAAAAACTGTATGAAAAACTCAAGGCGCTCAGAAATTACGGTGAAGCATCAAAATATCATAATGTTACGGAAGGAGTGAATAGCCGACTTGATGAGATTCACGCAGCTTTTTTGAGCTGGGGTTTGCCGTATTTGGACGCCTGGAATACTGCACGCGAACATCTGGCCGATTTGTATATAAAAGAATTGCATGGCGCGCCACTTATTTTGCCAGAAATTTCTTCTGGGAAAGTGAAACGCGTATGGCACCAGTTTGTGATTAGAACCGATAAGCGCGACGCATTAAAAAAATATCTCGCCGACCACGATGTGATAACCTCAATTCACTACCCCATGCCGATCTTTAAGCAACCCGCATATAAGTTTTTTGGATATACCGATAAGGATCTTCCAATGACGAGCAAAGCGGCAAAAGAAATTCTGTCATTGCCGTTGTATCCAGAGTTGACGAATGCAGACGTGCGACGTGTCTGTCGTACCATACAAACGTTTTATAAAGAAAACTAATGAAAGCAATTTGGGAACAATTTTTTGACGAAAAAATCACTAAGATTTTTAATGAAAAGAAAGTGGTTATTGATATTGGAGGTGGACTGCGGATTATCAAAGAGAAGAATAACAGATACGACCCGTCACGCGCATGGATTGAGCCACTCTTAAAAAATGTTGAGTATAAAATTTTGGATCCAGTACCGGATTATAATCCTGATATCGTGGGGGATATTCATGCGCTTCCGTTTATGGATAACAGCACTGATGCGATCATCTGTATTGCCGTATTGGAACATGTTGAGAACCCCCTGCTTGCCGCGCAGGAAATGTTGCGCGTGCTCAAGCCGGGTGGATATCTCTTTGTATATGTGCCGTTTCTCTACTATTATCATGCCGAAATCGGTTATTATAAAGATTTCTGGCGGTTTACGCACGACTCCGTTCAGTATCTCTTTAAAGATTTTTCCACGGTGGAAGTTGCTCCGGTGCGTGGCGCAATAGAGACGCTGATAAGACTGACTCCCCTCGGTAGGTCGAACTTTTTCCTTCGTAGCGCAGGATTCTTCGATCGAATACTCGGGTACGCAAAAACCAAACAGGTGAGCGGGTATAATATTTTTGTCGTAAAGTAATATTCTTACATTGTATTCGGAGATATGCAGAAACAAGAGTATGACAATTTCAAAGATAACGATACCACCCACTGGTGGTTCCAAGGAATGTCGCGAATCGCGCTTGTCCTGGTGCAAAGATTTTCCGTCTCTCCGAAAAACTTGTGTATCTTAGATGCGGGATGTGGCACGGGGTGGTTTAGTGCAAAGATCAACCGATTCGGTACTGTCTATGCAGTGGATATCGAAGAAGAGGCTCTTGCGATTTGCCGAAGTCGAGGAGTTGCCAATACCGTACGAGCCGACGTAAATAGTTTGCCGTTTCCCGATAATTTCTTCGATATGATCGTATCCCTTGATGTCATCTATCATCAATATATACCGAGTGACAGTCGTGTCATGAAAGAATTCGCACGGACACTAAAGCCCAATGGAAGACTGATGGTCAGCGTTGCTGCGCATGAGTATTTACGCGGCCCTCACGACGAAGTTAACATGACGCGGCATAGATATTCACGCAAAGAATTGGAGCAATTGTTCGCAGATGCCGGCATACAGGTGGAACGAAGCACCTACGCAAATTTCTTTCTCTTTCCGTTTGTATATCTGAAACGGAGAATTGATCAACTGTTCCCCCCATTAGTTTCGCGGTCTGATATAAAAAGAGTCTCCCGTGGCATGAACAATCTTTTCTATCTGATTCTTACTATCGAGTCAGTCCTTATTAGGCACGTCTCACTGCCGCAGGGATCGACCGTTTTTTGTATTGGTATAAAAAAATGAAAACAGCTCCGCGCTTGCGATATTTTGCCAATATTCGCCTTCCAACCGAAAAAGCACACGGTGCCCAGATTATGAATATGTGCGAAGCTTTTGCCGACCAGGGGGTTCGTGTTGAGCTCATTGTGCCGCGACGGACCACCGCTATCTCGCAAGACCCTTTCGGCTACTACGCGATTCGAGAAAATTTTACGATTACCTATCTACCCGCCACTGAGATTACTTGGGCTGGCAGGGTCGGGTTTGCCGTCCAGACCGCTCGATATGTATTGCAGGCTTGCGGCATGGTCAAAAAATCTTCATCGAACGATATTCTCTATACACGGGATGCTATTGTGGCTTTTGCGTTTAGTTTCCTTCGGGTAAAATTCTTTTGGGAGCCGCATACGCCATCGCGGCGATGGATGGTTGCACGTATTCTGACCCACGCTTCAGGCATTATTCCCATCACCGACGGGCTTGATAGATACTTGCGTGACATCAGGCCGTCCTTTAATTCTTGCGTCGCTCCCGACGCTATTGGAGAGGCGTTCATCCGGACACATTATGATGCAATTGCTGCACGCAAAAAACTCGGCATCCCCGAAGGAGCCAAAGTAGTAATGTACCTTGGGTCGCTGAGCGAAGGAAAGGGGTATCGACAACTTTGTAAGATTTCAGGTGGGCTAAAGGCGAAAGGTATTTCGGTTGTCATTGCTGGAGGCAGCCAGAAGGAAGCCTCGCAGCTTCGCGGGCAATATCCGGACGTCATCTTCCTTGGACAAACGCGATATGCAGAACTGGCCGAAAACCAAGCTGCTGCAGATATTCTCGTCATCCCAAATACTGCGGACTCTGCGATCTCAAGGCTATACACTTCACCAATGAAGCTCTTTCCTCATATGGCGTCGGGCAGGCCCATTATTGTCTCCGATTTGCCATCGTTGCGTGAGATTGTCGACGAAAAGTCCGCTTTTCTTTTTCATCCCGACTCGGAAGGAAAAAATCTTCAGAATATGATAGAGTATATCTTTAGCCATTCAGAAGAAGCCCGACGGAGGGCCGAACAGGCCAAAAAAGACGTTGTACGATATACATGGAATGGGCGAGCAAAGAACGTTGTTCAATTTATCAAAACAAACTAAGGCGTTACCTTAATGAAAAGCACACGAGAACTAAGCGTCATTGTTCCTTGCTTTAATGAAGCGGGCAATATTCCCGAGCTCTGCGATCGTCTTTTGAAGGTCTTCGAAAAACTTAACATCTCGAGCGAGCTTATCCTTGTTGATGATGGAAGCCGCGATGATACCGCGAGGATTATACGAGAAAAAGAACTCCAGTTCCCCAACAAAATACGAGGTGTTTTTCACGCCACGAATCGAGGAATCGAAACTGCATGGAAAGAGGGAGTTCGAGCAGCTACGGGGAACTTAGTGTGCATTATTGACGGAGATCTGCAAAATTTACCCGAGGACATTATTCGGTTATATCGTGACTACACACAATCAAATGTCGACCTCGTACAAGGATGGAGAAGTAGCATAGGCCGACAAAAGGGGACACGGTATTTGTTGAGTATTGCACTGAATAAAATTCTCAATGTACTGTTCGGCATGAGATCTCGAGACAATAAATCAGGGTTTATCCTTACTCGTCGAGAAGTCTTCCTTGATGTCTTGCAGCACCGTTTTTCCTATTTTTATTTTCAGTCGCTGATTACTGTTGCCGCACATGCAAAGGGATATTCGATCCGTGAAGTTGAGACGTTGTTTGATAAACGACTCGTGGGACAATCTTTTTTGCGTTCCTTCCCTCTGTTGGTGGTCGCAAAAGCTTTGGCTGACATTGGCAAAGCTTTTTTTGAGTATCGGATTCGATTTAATTCGATCACGCTACTCGAGAGGTTCTCGGACGAAAACAATGTACTCGATAAGTCTGTTCCATGGTCAACAGCTCGCAAAATATATTTTTACGTATATGGTTTGCTCATGCCGATTCACCACTGGATGATCACTCGGGAAGCGATACGATACTTTTGGATTTTACGAAAAACGCAATGGTTGCCTCCCGAAAAAATAAAAAAGCTTCAATTCAAAAAACTCAAGATACTGCTCGATCACTCCTATCGCCACGTCGCTTATTATCATGATCTTTTTGAAAAACTCGGAATAACCCCTGACGATATAACCTGCCTCGATGATTTGCGGAAATTGCCATTTCTCGACAAGCAAACGGTACGTGAGAATCTGTATTTCGATTTGTTTTCAGATAACCATGACAAGAAAAACATCTACAGGATTTCAACCAGTGGCTCGACGGGCCAGCCATTCATTTGTTATGCAGACCGAACGCAGTTAGAGATCCGCTGGGCAGCAACGTTGCGAAGTCAAGAATGGACAGGGTACCGGTTTGGAGATCGTTGTCTGCGATTGTGGCACCAAACAATCGGTATGAATACAAGTCAGATTGTCCGGGAGTTTATTGACGCTTTCATGACCCGCAGAAAATTTATTCCGGCATACCGCATGAAGCGTGAAAATTTGCCGGCAATCGTTCGACTGATCGCCCAGAGCAAGGCATCACTTATCGATGGGTATGCCGAATCATTCAACATGCTCGCCCAGTATGTGCGCGATAACCCACTTACGCAGATTAGGCCGAAGGGTATTATTTCTTCTGCTCAGTCTCTGCCTCCCCAGAGCCGCACAACCGTAGAACAGGTATTTATGACAAAAGTATTTGACAAATATGGGGCAAGAGAATTTAGCGGCATCGCATATGAATGTAACGCGCACCGCGGACACCATATCATGGCGGAACAGTATATTGTTGAAATCATCAAGGACGGTAAACCCGCAAAACCCGGCGAGGTCGGGGAAGTTGTGATTACCGACCTCAACAACTTTTGCATGCCCTTTATTCGATATCGTATCGGCGATTTAGCAACTGCAACAGACGAAGTTTGTAGCTGTGGACGCGGTCTGCCGCTCATGGGAGAAATTCATGGCAGAACCCAGGCTATTATCATCGGCACTCGAAAACAGTATGTACCCGGCTCCTTTTTTCTGCACCTCTTTAAGGAATTTGACTACGGTATCAGACAATTTCAAGTTGAACAACGTGAGTTCGGCACCATTATATTGAGAATTATCAAAGGACCACGATACACGGACGATTTGCTCACAGAAATTTTTAAAATCTTACAAGATTATCTGGGGCCAGATTTGAAAATTGAAGTTCAGTTTCTGGAAGCATTTCCGCTTGGTCGAACCGGAAAGTTTCAACCAAGCCTTTCGTCACTCAACCTAGATTTCCAAGTAATCAAAGATGGGTTAAGACACAATCCATGACCACGCAGAACGGGTATCCAATTGCTGACAAGACTATTCTCCTGACTGGAGGGTGCGGATTTATTGGCGGGCACATGGCTGAGGCACTATTGAGGAGAGGTGCGCGAAAGGTCGTAATCATCGACAGTCTTGAGTATGGAAAAGAAAGCAATATTACAGTTTCGCCGCAAGTTACAACAAAAGTCCCCGTCATCGAATTTTCACTCGGATACGCCGATTCGTCAGTATTGCGGGATATTTTTAAAAAGCATAAGATCGATTATTTGATCCACCTTGCGGCCGAGAAGCATAATCAATCAAAAAAGACTCCTCAGAAAATTTTTTTAGTGAATATTCTTGGCACGCAAGAACTGTTCGAGATTGCCGCCCAAGAAGGTGTTCAAAAAATTATTTTCGCTTCTTCGCTCTATGCGTACGGAAGACGTCATAAGCCAAAGTATCAAGAGGAAGAGACGCCGCTTCCCGACACGGTATATGGAATATCTAAGCTCGCCGGCGAGCATCTGCTGGGTTATATTGCAGCAAAGTACGGTACTTCCTGGATTGCGCTTCGCTATCACTTCGTGTATGGTCCGCGCCAATATGCGGGTTCCGGTTATAAATCGGTCATACTAAAGAATTTCCAACGAATTCTTGAACACCAGCCGCCCCTGATCTGCGGCGACGGCAAGCAGGCACTTGATTATATATATATTACGGATGCTGTTGAAGCGACGTTGCGCGCATTGGAGCGGAACATTGATAGCGAGATAGTGAATGTTTCGTCCGGTTCTGCAACGAGTATTATAAAGCTCACTGACAGTATGCTCAAGGTGGCAAGATCTCCACTGGTTCCTGTACATGTGGCGAAGGACGAAACCCACGGGACTTTTCGGGTCGGTAACAATTCAAAAATGAAAAGGCTGCTTTCCTTCAAGCCCACCGTATCCTTACAGGAAGGTCTCAGCGAGACATTTGCGTGGATTAAAAAATCTCAGGATTCAAAGAACACAACCCATGAAGATTAGCCACTATCAGACCTTATACACCTACGAGCTTGAACACTGGTGGTACCGGGTTAGAAGAGAAATCGTAGTTCAACTTATCAGAAAGCACTCGGTTAATTCAGACAGGCGTACTATCTTAGATATCGGCTGTGGCACGGGAGCATTACTGCAGGCGTTAGAACCTTTCGGAAGCGTGATTGGTGTCGATCCATCTGAACAAGCAATAAATTTTTGTAAAAAAAGGGGCATAAAAAATCTTTTCCTTGAGTCTTGTGCACACCTTTCGTTTTCTGATAATACGTTCGACGTGGTGCTTGCTCTTGATGTCCTCGAGCATATTGATGACGTACATCAGGCATTGCAAGAATTACTTCGAGTGACTAAACAGGGAGGCACTGTGATCATATTTGTCCCTGCCTTCGAGTTTCTTTGGAGTGTGACCGATGTATTGAGTGAACACAAACGTCGATACACAAAAAACAAACTGTTGAAAGATCTGCGCGATGCAGGATTCGATATTGTGCGCACAAGCTACTTCAATTTTTTCTTATTCCCCCCCATTTTTCTCGTGAGAATGATTTCTCGACTTCCAGTATTTGCCATGAAAAACGAGAATATATTCACTAGAAACATATGGAACAGATTTTTGTATCTGGTATTTCACGCAGAAGGAAAACTCCTCCACTATACGAACTATCCATTTGGGGTGTCTATCATGTGTGTGGCAAGAAAGAAATCTGCTAACGTACTATAATGTCAATATTTAGAGAACACTTCAAAAAATGGCCAAGATTTTACTACTTTTTTGCGGTTGTTTTCGGCCCCCTCCTTCTGCGTGGACTGAGTCCAAAACGTTTTCTATGTGAGTATACAGTACGCGGAACGATTATAAACCTTGGTTCTGGACCGAAGATTATTGCTCCCGGAGTCACCAATATGGATATTGCTCAATATCCGGGAGTAGATATTATCGGAGATGCTTCCGACATGCCCCTCGCAAGTGCCACAGTGGACGCGATTATCAGTGATACAGTTTTTGAACATCTTAGAACGCCAGGGAAAGCAATTCAAGAAGTATATCGCGTGTTAAAACCGAACGGGCTTGTATATATAACCGTACCATTCATCTATCCGTTCCACTCGTCGCCGTCAGACTTTACCCGATGGACGAAGTTGGGGTTGATCGAACTACTCAGTGGTTTCGAAATTCTAGAGATCGGTGTACGCGCAGGTCCTTTTTCCTCACTCACTGTAATTATCTGTTACCTGGTGGCAACGATATTTTCGGTCGGCAATGATACGTTGTACTGGTTCCTATTGGATATATCCATGATCCTTTTCTTTCCGGTAAAACTTTTGGACTTCATTTTCTCATACTGGCCAAAATCCATTGACATGGCTGCGGTTGTTTATTGCGTCGCAAAAAAGCCGCCCGTAGCTAAAAAATAACTCATCCATGTTCCACCGTTTACGTCAGATTTTTGTACGCCATTATTGGGTAATGATAATTGCGCTGCTCGTCGGCAGTACCTTTGGTGCCCCGCAAGTCATTTCTCAGGCTGCGCTCGGAGCTGGTTATCATTCTGTGCCCTACCTTCTTGCAGACGCCGAAGGCGAGTATATGACGAGGATGCAAGAAATCATTGACGGGCATCCTACCGCAGGATCTGCATTTTTCCACGAGTACAAAGACATCGCTTCTTTTGTGCCACCTTCGGGAGAGTTCTTGTTTTACGTGGTGCCGCACTACCTCACCGGACAATCATTAGTAAGCATCATTCTGATTGCAAGATTTGTTTTTCCGGCAATTCTTTTTCTTCTGGTATACACGTTAATCTACGCATTGGCAGTCATAAAAAGCAACAGAGCAAAACTGTCCGCAATTGCTGGTGCACTGTTTGTTGTTGTCTCGTATCATGTAATCGATTATGCAAGTTTCTTTGCTTTTCTAAAAAATGGTGTCCACGAATACTATGCCTCACAATGGGGAAGGTTGGTTAATCCAATAACAGGCGGCATATTCCTGTTTTTATTTTTAAACATCGTTGTTGCACTAATCTCTACCGTTCGAAAAAGCCGGCGTACGGCTATCATCGGCGGGCTTGTTCTTGGGGTTATGTCCGGGTATTTCTTTTCTTTTTTCTTGGCAGTCGTTGTTACGCTCCTGTACTTTGCCTGGTATATGAGCCAAAAAGAATGGGGAACCGTATATATACTGATTGGGATATCATGTATCGGCGCTTTGGTAAACAGTTTGTATGTTATTGCGGTGCTTATGACCGCAACACATGCGACTGTTCCAAACAGCTTGTATAAGCAGGGGCTTTTTTCTACGCATCTACCAATCATTAATATGCTCTGCATACTGATTTTGTGTATCGGAGGCGCTGTGTTTGTGTGGTACCGCAAAACGACACCCTCCGAGAGAGTCCCGCTTTGGTGGGTTTTTGTATTTGTGATGATCGGGTCTTCTATGCTAGTGTACACACAACAACTTCTAACCGGATTTACTATTTGGCCGTCACATTTTGCCCAATACACCGTCCCCCTTATGTTCGTGGTGTTCACGGTGCTTGTTGAAAATTTTATCCGAACCAAAATTTCTTTCTTGTGGAAGTTGTATATTGTAGTTGTTATCGGCATCTCGCTCGCGTTCGTGTATCGCACCATCGCAAGCGTACCCTTCGGTATGGATACCTATGCAGAGCTGCAATCGTATGGAAAGGTGTTTATGTGGCTAAACACGCGAGTTGGCCCACATGATCGGGGTTGCGTCGTCTACGTTGCGAGCAATCCTGAAAGCGAGCTTAATCGTTTTGTGACCGCACTAACCCCGTGCGATGTATACCATTCGATAGACGTTTTCTCAGGAGTTCCCGACAGTAGAGTTATGTATAATTACTTACTCGATCTTCATCTGAGAAAAATAAAACATTCCAATCTCCCTGAATACTTGCAAATAAATATGCACTCACTATACTCGACGTTCTTTCGTGATTGGGTAGATATATTTTGCTGCGGAGCTCCGGGCTGGCTCGGAAAGATTCGAAGTGATGCTGATATCCAACGCTATTTTGATGGTGTGAAAAACAGTATCATCGCACAATATACCGCGTTTGAAAGCGGGGACCTGTACGCGCAACTTACTAAGTATCAGATAACGTATCTGGTTGTTGACCCTACGCAACAAGATCTGCGGATTTATATGCGGTTGCCATTCCTCAAATACGAAGCGACCCTGGGCAGATTCGTCATGTATTCTGTTCAGTCAGCGCAAAATGTACCCACTGCCACAAGCCAATAGCGCCAACCAGCAGGTAGAGTGCGTGTAAGGGAGTATTCATTCGCGGTATCGCGTCAAAGAGAGACAGCATAACAATGTGGTAGGCAATAATCAAAAGCGTCAAGGATTCTAGCGTAAACATCAAGAGCGAGTAGCGGTGACGGTATTGGTAAAAACCATACAAACCTAGGAAGAATAGACCGTATATGAATACGTACACGGCAACGCGGAAGTATCGATTCATGTAACTGGAGTAATCATGTTCGACGTAGACCAATTTCATCGCTTCTATCACGTTTCCAAAAAAATAGTGACCTATATGTGTCCGGATTGTCGCAAGATCGGTATTTCGGATCTGGTCTTTTAGTGGACGCGTGGTTGCTCGTTGTAAATATTCTTTGTCAACAAGGCCTTTTACGTCGTATGTATCCAGTATCACGGATGCGGTGCCCCCTTCGACACTACGTATCAACCAAGCCTTTGTATATTGGAGCATCTCCGTATAACTCAACATTGAACGTACTGCGCGCTCGTGAATCGCAATCTCTTGTCTTCCTTCTGTTATCGCCACACGGCCGGTTTGCTGATATACGATTAGCGTCCAAGACAGAATCGGAACACAGAAAAATAGTAAGACCATCGCTAGCTGCCACAGTGCCTTGGTGATGTGTCGACGATACAGTATCAAGAAAAATACGGAAAAGAAAAAAGGGAAAAAGAGCATCTGTACGCGGGTAAGCGCTGTCAGGGCAAATACTAGACCGCACACAACCTGATTTCGTCGCGAGCCCGGCTCGGCCACAAATAGGACCATACAGTAAAGACAGAAAATAAGCATGCCAGCAAAGAAGAGCTCAGTCATATATTCTGCTGCATAATAGCCATAGTAGGGCAACATAACAATGCCCAGTGCAATGACGATCCCTAAATGTTTCTCGTCCGCCCGTAAGAATAAGATGTAGGCAATATATCCAATAATGGATAGAATGCCGGTTTGAACCATAATAATTGCGCGACCATTTCCCTGGCCGAAGAGAAGATAGATTAAGGCAAGAAAAGCGGGATAGATCGGCTCTCGAACACTATTGAAACCCTCTCCACTGATGTTGTAACCATTGCCTGAAGAGATGTTTATTGCATATTGATGATAGCCCAACTGATCCTTTTGCAAATTTGCTGGACCATTATTCCAAACAGTATTGTGTGGAATACCAAAAATCAAAACGTTAACGATGGACAATCCCAACAGGTATACATAAAGGTATTTGGCCAGGTGTTTCCACATAATGAACCGTATGATACAATAAAAATCTCTAAATAGCCATAAGATGAAAAATACTAATTTTTGCATACAGTGCAACCTTAAGGGGAAACCCCTCATTGCAAATAACATACAACTTCTACGTTGCTCAGGTTGCAATCTATTTTGGATAGCCGACTCGTTGTTGGGCGAAGATTATTATGAAAACATAGATCCTCAGTTAAGCAAGGGAAAGACTAATTCTAGAATCTCTAATACGGTAGACCGAATAGAAACAATAAAAAGATACGTTACCTTAGATAACTTATGCGATATCGGATGTGGCGAAGGCATCTTCCTTGAAACATTAAGAGATATGGGCTACAAAAACTTGATTGGTATAGAACCAGGCAGTATCGCTCAAGAATATGCGAAGAAACACAGTTTAGATATTAGACAAGTAACTATCGGAGATTGTGGACATATACTAGAACAAAACTGTATCAATACTGTCACCATGTTCCACGTTGTTGAACATTTAACTGAACCAATACGTGCCCTTGAGGTCGTTTTCAAATATATGAAAACCGGGGCAAGACTTGTCATTGAAACGCCAGATATGAGCAGCTATTTGCTTAAGAAGGTTCAGTATGAACACGAACCAGTATATTCTGAGCATGTATATCTTTTTGATTCAAATAACATCGAAATGATTCTTAAGAAGGTAGGATTTAAAATCATAAAAAAGGGAAAAAGAGATTTTGACCCAAAAAATCTAACGATACGTGGTTCTTTAGAAAGACTCGGGGTAGTTAAACCAAAAAAGTTTCAAAAAACAGCCTGCGTATTTCCTGCATCCATCGTAACCACTGGCCCTAAGTATTCGGGGGGGGCAGTATCAAGAACATGCTTTTTCAGCCACTTTTAGCTTCGGCAGTCGAGTTCTTTGGAAGAGGTAACTATCTTTGGATAATTGTAGAAAAATGATGATTCTAATTCAGTTAAATACCAAAGCGATTTTTTAATATGAGAATCGGAATAGACTATATCAGTGCTCTTTCTCACGGTGGTAATGCTACGTACTCACGTGAATTATGCCGTTGGCTGCCCCGTGTTGCCTCGGGTGAAGAATTCATTTTTTTTGATTATGTTCACGACTGGCTTCAGGGAAGGCCTCGCGAAAGATTTCCTCGTGTAGTCTACGTGCCTGCGATACTCTCCGCGTTCGGTAGAAAAGAGCTCATCGGCGTCAGTGATCGAGTCTCCTGTTTTCTTGAGCAAAGGTCAGTGCGAAAACAGAATATCGATGTTTTCCATTTTACTAATCCGTTACAATACCGCGATTTGCATTGCGCCACAGTGGTAACCATTCACGATTTGGCTCCGTACCACGATTCATCATGGGCAAAGGCGAGGTCGCAAACATTGCTCGACAATAAACTTGCTGCGATGATCAAAAACTGCCGTAAGTTTATTGCGGTATCCGAATTCACAAAACGAGATTTGGTTCAATATACCAATCTTGCACCCGAAAAAATCAGTGTTATCTATGAAGCCGCCAACTCGGACTTTTATCCGGATGCCGACCGTGTGCATGTCGAGCGGGTGTATGGATTAACAAATTTCATTCTTTGCGTCGGACAGCTTCAGCCAAGGAAGAACACACTAGGACTCATCGAAGCATACGCAGGGTTACCAGCAAGTCTTCGTAAAAATTTCTCCCTTGTGTTTGTCGGCCAATATCGCGAGCGTGAATATAAAGAGAAGGTCGAGGCGCTCATTAAAAAGTTACGAGTGAATGACCACATCGTGTTTTTGGGAGGCATGAAACAGGCAGAGATGCGCAAGCTGTATTCCTGTGCATACATATCTACGTTTCCCTCTCTATTTGAGGGCTTCGGGTTGCCGGTGGTCGAATCAATCGCGTGTGGAACACCGGTAATCGTCTCTAACACGTCATCTTTGCCAGAGGTTGCAGGAACTTCTTGCCTACTCGTAGACCCGCATAACGTGAGTCAAATCAGTGCGACACTTGAACGCGTGCTGTTGGATCAGACACTGTATCAAAACCTTAAGAATAACATCAGCCAAGATGCCGGTCGATTTAGCTGGAAAAAAACAGCGGAAGAAACGTTGCAGACGTACGATAGCATCCTTAGCGACCACTAGATACTATTCATGAACAATGCTATTGAAAAGGAGCTGCGCTTTCGGATGTCCCAGACGGTCTTTGGGCACGATGGCGGAGAAGCCGATATCGAAACTTTTTTTCGCAATACCTATACCCGAGGAAGTTCCAAGCGCACCCGCTATGAAAGATTGATTGACGCACATCTAGCGTGTTCCCTAGAACGAATCCTTGAGATTGGCGCGGGGGCCGGGGATTTCAGCATATTTTGCAAAAAAAAGTATCCGCAACACGAATATTATGTGAGCGAGCTTTCTCAACCCTTATTGACCAGAAATATTGTGAAAGCCGCCAAATTTTTTGATACGAGTCTCGCGGGAATGCATACGCACTCTTTTCCGGCTGAAAAAATACCTTTCCCGAATGAATTTTTTGACCAAATATACATACGTGCTGCCGTACACCACTTTGATGATCCGCACCAGGCATTCCGAGAAATACATCGATCGTTAAAACGAGGCGGGATTGTTCTTTTTATCAACGATCCCGTCGTTCTAAATATTCCGCTATATAAGCAGTTTACGAAACTTTTTTTCTGTAGAAAAGAACGGGCACGCGGTGAAAATGAGAACATCTATACACTCGGGGAATATTTTTCGTTCGGCGCGTCCTTCGCTAGCCGCCGCTTCTCCGTCGACGAGTTTTATAAGGAAGACTTTCGGAGCGGTGTTCAAAAATGGCATGGACCAAAGAAATACATCGGCATCTTCGTCTCACGCACGAGTTGGTTGCTAGACAGGTATCTGATCTATCGCTGGCGTGCCGCGGGTATTTTCGAATTCACGAAGTAAGAACTGCATGTTCGAAAAGGAATCGACGTGCCCTTGCAACACGCTAATTCCTATGGTAATATCACCCAGATAGTTTCCTGGCCGTGAACGTAAACATTATACAATCATTTGCTCAAAAAAAGGTTCTACTCGTCGGCGATGTGATTTTGGATGTGTATATTCAGGGCAAATCAGCCGGCCAAGCTCTCGGTGTTTCTGTTCCCCGGATTGAAGAGGTTCATACCTCCGTCGCGTTTGGAGGTAACGGTTTGGTTGCAAATAACATTCTTGAATTGGGAGGAATTCTCTATTTTGTTTCTATTGTGGGCGCAGACGGTGATGCAAAACTCTATAATTCCCTGCGCCACAAGAGATTGCATAAGTTTTTCTTCACTGACAAGAGTCGTCGTACAACCGTAAAAAAGAGATTGTTTGTTGACGGCAAGCGGCTACTGCATTTAAATAGCGCCGATAACCACACTATTGACGGAAAACTTGAGAACAAAATTATTGCACAGGTAGAGTCTCTTGTCGATAAAGTAGATGTCGTGGTGATTATGGACCCGCAACACGGGCTGCTTACCCGAAAATTGATTAAAAAACTCCTTGACTTGAGTAAAAAATTTCAAAAACCGCTCTATATTGACGCTCAAATAGCGCACCGCAAAAGCAATCACCACTTGTATGCGGGTGCTCATACTATGCTACTGAACGAGAACGAAGCCAAAGCAGTGTATCCCTCGTTTAACCCGCTCGAACCCGAGAAGTCTATCAAGCGCATACAACAGAAGCTGCACTTACAAAATGTAATTGTAAAACTGGGCGAAAATGGATCGATTGCTCTAATCAGCGATACGTTTATAAAAACCGCCCCACGTCGGGTGGATGCCGTTGATCCTGTCGGTGCCGGAGACGCCTTCCTCGCAGCCGTCTGTCTGGGTGACCGAAATAATCCAAAAGACACTCTTGAGGTGGCGAATATCTGGGCGGCACTTTCTACAACGATTCCAGGCACGACCCCCCCTAAGAAAAAAGCTTTACTTACGATAGTGTAAATAATATAAGTTCCATGAAAATATTCATTGACTCAGCAGACATCGCAGAAATTGAAAAATATGTATCGTGGGGTGTTTGTGACGGGGTAACGACCAACCCGACAATTTTTTTGAAGGCCGGTGTTACCGGCGGAGAGAAGGGAATGAAGCAGAGGGCGATTGAGATTGCGAAGCTCATCGCACCGATGTCCTACAGTGTTGAAGTTACAACCGATGTTCCAAAGGAAATATTGAAACAGGCAAGAGAATTTGCGCGCCTGGCAAAAAACATAGCGGTAAAAGTTACGATTACCGATCGAAACGGCACCTCATTGCTACCTGTGATTAAAACGCTTGTGGCTGAGGGTATTGTCGTGAATGTAACCGCGATGACAACCTTTAATCAAACAATTTTGGCAGCCAAGGCGATTGCTTCTGGGCATATGAGCAGGGCCACGACGAGGGGGCCAAGCTTCATCAGCCTTTTTGCGGGGAGAATTTCCGAGGAACAGGGTGTCGAAAGAGCGTTTGAGGTTATACGCGATGTAAGAAATTGGCTTGATTTTCATCAGTACAAGGATATAGAAATAATCGTGGGGTCGGTGAGGAGCCCGGAAAATGTCGAGTATTGGTCGCGAGCCGGGGCGCATATCCTCACGATCCCTCCCGAAGTTATTGCGAAGTTATTGCAGAGCGCTCGGACAAAAGAAACGGTCTTACAGTTTCTTAACGACAGCAGGAAGTCTCTTGAGTCGCTGGGCTAGGGTGTGTCAGTTAAGTATGAACTGCAGTGCGCGCGCGACCATGTCTTCGGGCGTAGATTGGGATATTTGGAGAAGTTTGTGATGTGCTGTGTCCCGATATGTGTGTTGGACGCGTGCGACACTGTTTAGAAAGCTACGCAAAATCTTTGGTTCCGAGAAGTCCGTCATGTCTGAAAAATCATCCTCTTTTTTACGGTGCGCCCTCCGCGTGACTTCTTCCAGGGAAGGAGATTGAAGAACAATGAATTTTAAGGAGGTTTCAAGCTCATTTGAGACTTTCAGAATATCTAGGAACATCTGTTTGCGGCGATGGTCCATGACGACGATCGGGACTCCCCCCGCCGATAGAATTAAGGGGACAATAAGTGCGCAGATGATGCGAGCTACAATATCCCGATAGTGAAGACTTTCTTTGGAATCTGGGAGGCCTGTTTTTTTGCCGAAGATCTTTGTTCGAACCTCGTCCATATCAATAAGTACGGCGCGCATGCCACGCTTGGTAAGTTCTATTCGCAACCCCTTACCAAGCGTGGTCTTACCTGCACGCTTTGCACCATCGATGTGAATCTGCAACGGTCTTTTTTTATTTTTCTTCGTAAGCATGTTTGCGTAAGGCGTGCAATATCCCTGAGGCGCTTTTTTCCCCGCCCGCCGGCACCACAAAATTTGCCACAGAAAAATCCTGTCCTTCGGTGAGGTGAGTTGGCAGCGCAATCACGATGATTCTCGCATTGCTCGCCGCTATTACCCCACTATGAGTGTCTTCAAACGCCAGACAATCCCTCGGGTCAAGTCGTGCACGTTCCAAGGCATAGCGGTACATATCTGGAGCCGGCTTTCTGCGCATTCCTTGTTTATCCTGATACGAAACGGTTAACTCAAAGAACTGGTTGATACCCGCGATCTTCAAATTTTCTTCTATGTCCGAACGAGTCGCGGAAGACACTGCAATGTGTCGAACCAGAGGAAACGTCGATACAAAATCTCTAAGCAGCCTTACGTTTTCTGAAATTACGGGAATTCCACAGTGACGTAATTCTTCAAATTTTTGTCTGCGAAGCCATCGGAGGTTGTCAAGGTCTCCTCGTATGTTTCGTATCTCGGCTATTGTCTGTATATTTTCCGACGAGCCTCGACCGATACACGGTCGGTATTCCTGTACGTCAAGTGGGGAGACCTGTTCGTGTTCCATGAGCCATTGCCATGCCTCAAAATGCAGTGTTTCGGTGTCAACGAATATTCCCTCGATATCCCAAAGTATTGCCTTGGGCAAAAAAGTGGTTTCAGGCATACGCATGAGTAGGCAACACTCAGAATTTATTCCTCGAAGAGTCCGGCGAAAAAATGTACGAGCATTAGGTGAACTTCTTGAATATGGGCGGTCACCTCTGAAGGGACTACAACAGGGATGGTACATATTTCTTTTGCTCGTCCCCCTCCTTTACCAAGAAGACAAATTGAAACCATACCAAGTTTGTTTGCGGTCTTGAGCGCCTCAACCAAGTTTGGTGAATTTCCTCCCGCTGAAAGGATCATAAAAATATCCCCGGTTTGCCCCAACCCTTCAAGCTGCCTTGAGAAGATATAATCAAAGCTTGTGTCGTTTGCCCAAGCGGTTAATAGGGAAGTATCAGTCGTGAGTGCCACGGCAGGGAAAGCTCGTCGCATTGATTTGTATTTTCCGAGAAGTTCTGCGGATAAATGCTGTGCCTCAGCCGCCCCACCGCCGTTTCCTGCAATATATATACGCTTTCCTGCCGCCAAGGATTCTCGGAGCTGTTTCCCGGCCATTTCGACACTTGTGACAAATTCTTGATTTCCAAGTGCGGCCTTTTGAACAGCAATTGATTCTTCCAAATACTCCTGTATCATGATGTGTGTTTAACCCTTTTTTTGTAATGAGATTAATGATATCATCGACCCTGTATAATCACAAGTAATTGGCTACCCGACTAATCTTCCAAGAACATGAAACGTTTGCAGGTAATTTTTGAGAACTCGAGATTGATTGCTCGGTGTTTTTTGCACTATCTATTTAGGGGGAAGGCGAATGGTCACTTGACGGACCCTCGATCTGGCATCATCATTCAGCGCGGACAATTCGGAGACATGATTGTGACAACGGCGATGTTCCGGGCGGTAAAAAGATCATACCCCCGTTGCCGACTCACCGTTATTGGAAATGCAATCAATCGAAGAGTGCTGGAAGGCAACCCTGATGTAGACGAATATATTGTTTGGGAAGATGTACCGCACATAATCGAAAAG
This sequence comes from Candidatus Paceibacterota bacterium, assembly GCA_041660505.1. Lineage (NCBI taxonomy): Bacteria > Bacillati > Minisyncoccota > Minisyncoccota bacterium. The sequence continues at coordinate 265,711 of JBAZWG010000001.1, read as the reverse complement.
CTGAAAAATAACACCTACGATTTTGGCTGCGTTACTGTCGTTAATTTTCACTCGCTTGCCGCGCTCTACCTTGCGGGAATAAAAACTATTGTTGCCCCAGTGATTCGTGATGGATGGAGCCCATATGAAACGCGACCCTATAAAATAATCCGTAATTTTGTCATTCCGAAAGACCATCATATGCGCCAGTACGTTCCCCGAGAATATTTACGCCTGCTCGAGCCGATAGGTATCTATACCGAAGATACAAAAAAATACATCTATTGGACTCCGACTGCCGAGCGGAAAGCAAAAGAGATAGTTTCAAGTCCCCGTCGTCAGTATGCCCTGCGAATCGGCATAATGTCTGGCGCGGGCAATACGGTCAAACAGTGGGAACCGAAAAAGTTTTCCCAAGTAGCTGATTACCTCGTCGAACAGTATAACGCGCATATCTTCAGTATTGGTAGCGAGCTTAACCGAAAAGAAAATGATGAAATGATCGCGCACATGCGCCATTCTGATTGCGTTACCGATACGCTGGGGACGTCGGTCGATGAAGTTAAGGCGCTGGTCAGTTTAATGGATCTAACGGTAAGCGTCGATACCGGCCCTATTTTTATCGCCGAAGCCTCGGGGGTTCCCACCATCGATATTACGGGAGCGATCGATGTGCACGAAATGGCACCACGGGGCGAGTATCATCTCGTCGTTCCCGCGAAAGACGGAGAGCCGCAAATTTGGACGATGAATGCCACGGTCTATGATCACGTCGAAGCTCGTCGCCAGATCGACAGCATTAGTGTCCAAATGGTTGTAGAGGCAGTAGATATACTGATTGCCAAAATCGAAAAAAAACGCTTACATGCGTAAGGCAAAATAGGTATTTAACCCACCACCAAAGAATCGTACAATGACTCTTGATACAATGAGCCCGATAAGCCCCCAGTGCACGATAAAGACAAACATGGTCACCAATTGCGCCACAGACGTGGCGAGACTCACATAGTATTGCTCGCGTATTTTTCCATGGGCGGACAAAAAAATACTTGCGGGAATAAAACTCAATGAAACAAGAGAAAGAGCGAAGACGCGAGAGTACCAGATGGCGTCTACATATTGAGGAAACAGTATTGTGTAAAAATAAGGTGCAAGGAACCAATAGATGACCGTGATTCCGGTGAAGCAGATACCGAGCACCAGAAATTTATGCAGCATATTATTTTTCACATCTGATTCCTTGCGCTTGGCAAATTTTGAGAATAGCAGGACGTCGATACTGCCTAACGGACCTTTGATCTGTTCAGGAATTGCTTGTGCATAGGAATAGATAGCCAAATCCACGGCACCCAGGTAATGGAAAACGAGTAGGTTGTCCAGATTGGCGACAAAGGAAGAGAGAATCGCAATAAAGGAGAGGTGTTTGCCGTACAGAAGCATATCGGGATCAGTATTCGTATTATGAAGCTCATTATGTGTGACTTCCCGATAAAAAAAATAATTTACCAAGAACCACGGCACAAATGCGGCTACGATGATGAGGAGCAGATTGTGCGTCGTGTACATGATTACGAGCACCGAAAAAAAATAAAATGACTGACCAAGAATATATCGCATCGTGCCATCCTTAATAAGCGCTCGTCCGGAAAATATTGCTCCGTAGAGTCCGTACAGATCGCTGAAACCAGAAAAGATAAATACGAGAGCGATACCGACCGCGAAGACCGTGTTTCCCTGTATGAGGTAATAACCGGCGATAACAAACCCCACGAAAATATACAAGACACACCAACGCAGTTTACTCCGTACTGCCCGCGCAAAATCTCCGTCAAACCCCCGTGCGATAGACCTCTGGAGTGCGGTTGCCATCCCGGGCAACAGTAAGAATCCGAAGAGTGAAGGATAAGAGATTAAGAATTTATACGTGCCATAGGTTTCCTTGGAAATGAAGCGTGAAAAAGCTATTGCAAGCACAAGCGCAGTACCGGATGCTACCACTTGTCCGATAACTGGCCAGATGGCGTTCTTCGTCAGAAAAACCATATCGGTCTTTGTAAACCTCTCGATCCAGCGAAGCGCCCGTATAACAGCAGGTTTCATTTTACGTACTATACCATAACTCGCATTGCTGTGGTATAGTTTCTTTTTATGGTTACAACAGATTATCCCTGTGCAATTATTATTGCCTCCTCGGATGGCTATAGTGACGCGTGGGAGGCTTTTTTTACCTTGTTTTTCAAGTACTGGCCCGATTGCCCCTATCCGCTCTATCTTATCTCGAGTAAGAAAGTCTATCCCGATTCGCGCGTGCATACAATTACCTCAGAGCAATACGGTGACGTACCGGCAGAGTGGGGCAAGCGCATCGGTGCTGCGGTGCGTTCTGTCCCTGGAGATCTTTTTATCTATATGCAGGAGGACTACTTTCTAATGGCGCCTGTCGATACAACACGTATCGAGCTGCTCGTAAAAAACTTTCGATTACTCAATGCAGTATATATAAAGTTGCATCCGTCACCGGCGCCAAAGAAAATAATTGACCAAGAAATGAGACTGGGTGAACTCATAAGGGGAAGTGACTATAGCATTTCGCTACAGACGTGCATCTGGGATAAAAAGACTTTTCTGGATTTACTTACGGCAGACATCACTCCCTGGAAATTTGAGTTTGAGGGCAGTAAAAAAACAGCTCAATACAGCAAAAAATTACTTTCGGTGATGCAACACGATTCACCACTGCCATACTTCGCAACGGCCATCAAGCGGGGACGTTGGTATTACGACGCAGTAAAGCTGTGTGAAAGAGAGGGGATACGACTTGATCTCACGATTCGTCCGGTTGAGCCATATGCGGCATATCTACGCAGACAAATATTTGAGTTGCCCTATATTGGTACCTCTCTGTCTAGGATATATAGACGTTGCACAGCTCTCGCATAATCGCGTCAATGTCGTAGGTGAACTTCCACTTCGGGAAGTCTTTTTCGAACTTTGATACGTCAGAAATATACCATTGATGGTCGCCTATACGTGGTGTGTCGACGTACGTGTACGATAACTTTTTCTTCAAGATTCTTTCTGCTTTATCGATTGCCTCAAGCATTGAGACGTTTGAATGACGCGCACCGCCGGCATTGTACACCTCGCCGCATTTCGGATTATGATGATACTGCCAAAACATATTCACCAAATCGTAGGCGTGAACGTTATCACGCACCTGTTTACCCTTATAGCCGAATATTATATATGGTTTGCCAGTCGCAACGCAGGCAACCAGATAGGCGAGGAAGCCGTGGAGTTGTGCCGCGCTGTGTGCCGGGCCGGTAATACAGCCGCCACGGAAAATTCCCGTATGTAGACCAAAGTATCTGCCATATTCTTGGACCAGTAAATCTGCGGCAGCCTTTGATGCACCGAATAGGCTATGTTTGGTTTGGTCAATGCTCATCGTCTCATCAATGCCGTTTTTGAATTTGTGTTTTGAGTTAATCTCATAGCGCAACCTCTTTTCGACAAGCGGTAGGTAGTTGGGTGTGTCACCATAAACCTTGTTTGTTGAGGTGAAGATAAAAGTTGCTACGGGACAGTATTTTCTATAATTTTCTAAAAGTACCAGCGTGCCGGTTGCATTGACACTAAAGTCGGTGAACGGCTCTTTGGCCGCCCAGTCGTGCGATGGTTGTGCCGCGGTGTGAATAACAAGAGAGAATTTATGTTTTTTGAAAATCTTTGCTACTGCTTCATTATCTCTGATATCGATGTTATGATGCACGTACTTTTTCTTGAATGCTTCTTTGAGCCGGTCGTTATTTTTTGCCGTACTTGCGCCGGCACCAAAAAAGTACTGGCGCATATTGTTGTCGATCCCGACCACGTCAAAACCTTTATCGACTAAAAATCGGACAGATTCTGAACCAACCAGTCCTGCGGAGCCTGTAACAAGTGCGGAACTCATATGGCCAAAAGATTATCATAGGATATACAAATATGCTATATTGAGTCTCTACCTATGCTACGCAAACTAGTACAGTCGGTATTCAACGGCTTCTGCGGTATTTTTCCGGGGGTTGCGTTCCGCTCTGTCGCAGATATACAAGAAGAAGTTAGAAACGCAGGTGAAAAACTAAAAATGGAAATTGTGCAGATAAATTCTGCGCGGGAGAAAGAAGCCGGTTCAGCCAACGAGAAATGGCAAAAAAATCTTGCCGAGCTTCGATACCACATCCATATCGGAGATGACCCGTCCAAGTTTATTTCTTGGCCGGTCATACAGCGGACGATGTTTTGCTCCAGTAGCGTATGTGAGTTGCATGAGTTACAAAAAAATCAAAACTGGTTGAATGTATATAAGCACGCGCTGTCGGAGTCTCCAGTCGGTAACCCACCACACTATCCTTGGTATCCATGGACCAGCGGGAACACCGTGCACCACCTATATAATCTGTCACAACTGTTAGACCGCACAGATTTTAATCTGGCGAGATGCAATTCTATCATTGAATTCGGGGGTGGGTACGGCAACACCTGCAGAATACTCTATCGAATGGGGTACACCAACCGATATGTGCTTTATGACCTGCCAGAATTTTCCGCGCTCCAGGGATTTTATCTGGGGGTCAATAAACTTCTTAAAGATAATCGGATTGAGCTGGTTTCTTCAGAGACTGAGTTGACCAGCACGGCGCAAAAAGATCTGGGGCTACTGATTGCGCTGTGGTCTTTGAGTGAGGCGCCGCTCGAGGTCAGAGACACTTTTATGAAAGTCATTGGTCACCCGGAATACATACTCGTCGCATATCAAGAGCAATTTGGTGGGATAAAAAATCGAGAATACTTTGATGAGTTTAAGAAAAAACTTGGTGCCTATATTTGGACAGAATACCCAATTACACATGCCAAAGGTCAGTGGTATCTAGTAGGAAAAAGATTAACGTAACCTATGAGTCTCGAACAATACAAAAAGAAAGTCACCTCGCAATGGGGGGAAGATGGAATCATTCAAGAGATTTTTCGGCGTATTGGCATTGGCAATAAATTATGCGTGGAGATTGGCGCCTGGGACGGGAAGCATTTAAGCAACACCTGGAACCTGTGGCACAACGAAGGTTGGTCTGCCGTGCTTGTTGAAGGGGACTCAAAAAAAGTTAAAGGGTTGGAAAAAATTGTACAGCAGTTTACGAAAGTAATCCCGTATTGCGCTTTTGTAAGAAAGTTCGGTAAAGATTCTATTGATAGTATTCTCGAGATAAAAATCAGAGACAAAAAGATAGACCTGATGTCTATTGATATTGATGGCGACGACTATTATCTGTTCCAGTCTATAGAAAAGTATCTGCCACGGGTATTGGTTATTGAGTATAATCCGACCGTGCCCGCGGCCATGTCTTTAGTCCAAGCAGAGGGTGAAAGTTTCGGAGCGTCCGCCCGTGCGTTGTGCGACTTGGCAAAGCAGAAGGGCTACGCGTTAGTCGCGATCACGCCAACAAATTTATTTTTTGTTATAAACACCGAGTTTGGTAAACTGCATATGGAGGCCCCTCGGTTAGAAGAGATTTTTAAGCCAGACTTTGTGGTGAATATGTTTGTGTCGTTTGATGGCCGTGCGGTGGTCACCAGTTATCCCAATTTGTTTATGGTCAAGCCTCGCCATTCGTCCTCCATTGAATTTTCTTCACCAAATAACTTTGTGCCCGTAAGAGTTAGCATTATACAGTCGCTGTTTGAGTCAATACAAAGAAAGCTGAGAATGAGGCGTAAGTACCTCGAACAACACTAATTGGCCCTGTTTTTGCAAGAGTGTATTTTCTCGAGCGTTCGTGTCGTTGATCGATCTGGGGTAAGAGGTATAATAACAACCGAACCACCATATTCTCGCACAATTTTTGCTTCGGGAAGGCGTTCCTCGGTATAGTCGCCGCCCTTAACGTGGATGTCCGGTTGTAGCTTGCTAATCAGTGCTTCTGGTGTGTGTTCGTCAAACAGGACAACATAGTCGACGCAACCGAGTGAGGCCAGAACTTCCGCTCGATCGCGCTCGAGATTTATCGGGCGCGTCGGACCCTTGAGCTTTCGGACAGACTGGTCGGTGTTGACACCAACAATCAACATGTCGCCCAAGTCACGTGCGGCTTGCAGATACCGGCTATGCCCCACATGCAGAATATCAAAACAGCCGTTAGTAAACACAACCTTCTTCTGTGCCTGCTGTAATAAGCACCGCCTGTCGAGCAACGTTTCGAGCGTGACAATTTTCTTCTCGTACATAGTCGGTACTATAGCATAGTAGATTGATGAATCTCAATTATACAGAGAGGTATTTTGGTATTTATAAGCCGTGTGATATAGTTTTCCCATGAACCTCAACACCTATTTGCGCAATACGATTTTCGGCGGGCTTTTGTTCGCACTGTTGGTGACTCCATTTATCATATCTTCTAATTTATTTTTCCCTTATATTGCAGGCAAGGGATTTTTCTTTCGTTTTGCCATAGAGATCTGTTTTGCCTTGTGGATACTGCTCGTTGCGCGTGATAAGAATTATTGGCCGAAGAAATCGCAGTTACTCTCTGCCACGCTGGCTTTCATTGTAATCCTATCTCTCTCGACGATTTTTAGCGTCAATCCGCTCCGCAGTTTCTGGTCTAATTTCGAGCGCATGGAAGGTTTGGTATCCTATCTGCACCTATTCACCTACTTCATCATGCTCATCTCTCTCATGAGCGCGGTGGAGGGAGAGAAGCGTCGCACGCAGTGGAGCATTGTGCTGCACACAACACTCCTCGCATCGATTGGGATGACCTTTTACGGCTTCGCACAACTCGGTAACTCTGCGCTCATCAGTTCACAGAGTGGCCCGCGCGTTGATGGCACGTTCGGTAACGCGGCATACATGGCCGTCTATCTGCTAATTCATATATTTATTTGTCTGTACTTATGGACTAAGGCGCAAGGTGTTGTCTGGCAGCGCTGGTGTTACGGGATAATTGCGTTGTTTGAGTTCATTATTCTTTTCTACACGCAAACGCGAGGTGCTTTCTACGGTACGATTATCGGGATTATTCTTTCGGTGGTGATTATCGCAATCCAAAAGGGCGGTACCTGGCGCAAGACAACAATCGGCAGCCTCGTATTGCTTGTTTTCGTGTGGGGCGGATTGTACATAGCCAGAGACAGCGTGTTCGTTAAGTCAAACGATGCGCTCAGTCGTATCATGAGCGTATCCCTTAGTGACCAAACGGTTCGGTCGCGCACCACGATCTGGAGTATGGCGGTTGAAGGAGTTGCGGAGCATCCGATACTTGGATGGGGCCTCGATAACTTTAATCTCGTATTTAACAAGTATTATAAGTCGTCGCTCTTCGACCAGGAGCAATGGTTCGATCGTGCGCATAATGTATTTTTCGATTGGCTATCGGCTGCGGGGATTCTCGGTTTACTTGCTTACTTGTCGCTGTTTGTTGTTGCACTTATTGTGATCTGGAAGCGTAAAGAAGGCGATGTGTCCGATCGCGCAGTATTAACCGGATTACTTGCTGCCTACTTCATTCACAACTTCTTTGTATTCGATAATTTACTTTCTTCTGTACTTTTCTTTACTTTGCTCGCTTATCTTGCGACTTTTGATGCGGAACATCACAGAGGTTCGACCTCGGACTCCCAGAGGTCGAACCTCGGAAGTGCAAGCTCTGATGAAAGAAATCTTACTCTTCGTTATGTGGTAGCAACTATTTTATTTATTGCGATGTTTCCGTTGATATATGTTGTGACGATCAAGCCTTACACCGCTGGCGCGACTCTTATTGACGCTATCAGTCCTTGTGCTAAAGATAAAATAGTTGCGCAAGCAGACGGCAAGTTGGCTTGTACGGAATCGCGAGAATTGGCGGCAGAGCGGCAGATTGCTTCATTCAATAAAGTTTTTGAGCTGAACACTTTAGCCAATACCGAAGCACGAGAACAGTTGCTGACCCTCTCGCTCCAAACCGGGGCGAATCAGCAAGTTGATGAGAAGACTCGACAGGCATTCCTTGAACTTGCTTTGAAGCAGATGCGGGCACAGGTTGATGCGACACCGAACGATGCGCGTTATCGATTATTCCTCGGAATGTTCTATGCGCAAGTCGGCCACCTCGAGCTGGCTATCCCGCAACTCGAGAAAGCGGTAAGCCTCACCTCCGGCAAGCAGGCGATGATAGATAATCTTGGCACTCTGTATGCGCAAAATAATCAGCTAGATAAGGCAATTGAAATTCTCAAAGCTTCTTACGCGCTCTATCCTAAAAATGAGGAGCCTGGCCGCCTGCTCTTCGCCGTCTATCTTAAGGCGGGCAAACGCGATCTCGCTATCGCCACTCTTCAAGATATGATAAAAAATATTCCAGACTTCAAAACGAAGGGCGAGCAATATATTGCAGACGTGAAGGCAGGTAAGAATCCATAAATTTATAATTTAATATGAGTCGCATGAGTACAACATCACATAAAGTCATAATTTATTCGACACCGACTTGCGGGTACTGCCACATGGCTAAGGATATGTTTACCGAGCACAATATTCCTTTCACCGACAAGAACGTGCAAGCTGATATGGCGGCGCGGCAAGAGATGATGACTAAAGTCGGCGGGCAATCGGGAGTGCCGGTCATTGATATTGATGGTACGATTACCATCGGCTTTGACGAAGAAAAGATAAAAGGATTGTTGGGAATTAATTAGAAGGTTAAACCTTCTGGATGCCCAAGGTTTAACCTCCTAATTACTATGATTTACGACACTATTATTATTGGTTCCGGAGCAGCGGGCCTCTCGGCCGGGCTCTACGCAGTACGATATAAACTGAAGACTCTAATCGTAAAGGGCGACTTTGGCGGCGAGACAGCGCGCGCGGGCGTAATTTGGAATTATCCTGGAGTTATTGGTATCGACGGTTATGAGCTGATGAAGGTGATGGAGAAGCAGGCTAAGGATGGCGGAGTGGAGATAATTTCAGGGAAAGCCACGAAAATTTTGAAACAAGACAACAGTTTTGAAGTCGCAGTGGGCGAGAAGACGTTCGCAACGAAAACAATTATCTTCGCCGTTGGTACCGAGCGCGGACATCTAAATTTACCGAACGAGACGGAGCTTACCAATAAAGGCGTGCACTATTGCTTCACTTGCGATGCACCACTTTATGGCGATAAAGTGGTGGCGGTTGTGGGCGCGGGGGACGCGGCCTTCAAAGGCGCCCTGCTTGCCGCGGAATATTGCAAGAAGATAGTAATACTTGTACGCAGTGATAAGGTTCGTGCGGAACCGGCAACTGTCGAGCAGGTAAAAGCCAGACCGAATATAGAAATTTTGTATAGTACGGAGGTTAAAGAAATTGTCGGCAAAGATCATTTAGAAAAAATAATTTTGAGCAAACCGTACAACGGCAGTAACGAGTTCGTGCTTGACGGTCTATTCATCGAGATCGGCGCACGGCCGAACTCGGCATTAGCCGTGTCACTTGGGGTAGAGTTGGACTCTACCGGATACGTCGTATCTGACGCGCTCATGACAACGAACATCCCAGGCTTCTTCGCCGCCGGCGACACCGTTAACCTCTTTGGCCATTTTAAGCAAGACATCACCGCCGCCGCACTCGGCGCTGTCGCTGCCACCTCGGCCTATCACTATGCCGCCGAGAAATAAATCCGGTTGACACTTTGGGTTTATTCCTGTAGTTGTAATCATTGATACGCTCTCTTCGAGAGCATTTTGATTTTTGTTAATAATGGGCTTAGCCCGGAGGTAGCGATGAAATTGGCGATGTTTGGTGCAGGCTGGGTCGGATTCATTCAGGGAGTGATCTTCGCCAAGGAGGGTTGCAAGATCACCTTCGTGGATGTCGATGCAGTGAAGCTGAACGGCCTGCGCGAAGGCAAGTGCCCCTTCTTCGAGAAAGGTCTCGAGCCTCTCTTCAAGAGGATGCTTGCGGCCGGCAGGCTCGACTTCACCACGGATTTGCGCGCGGCGGTTGAGTCGACCGATGGCGCGTTCGTCTGTGTGCCGACTCCCGCGATGGAAGACGGAGACACAGACCTGCACATGGTGCAGACCGTGGTCAAGGGCGTGATGAAGGCGGCCGGCAAGCGAGAGTATCCGGTCGTAATCAAGAGCACCATCCCCGCCGACAGATTCGCTGAAATCGAGAAGATGAAGCGAGGGAAGTTGAGCAGGGTTGACTTCGCCTCGAATCCGGAGTTTCTGGCCGAAGGGACTGCTGTGGCCGACTGCGAGATGCCTTCGAGAATCGTTGTGGGTGTCCGCGAGCAGGGACCGGCGCTCCGATTACTCGACGCGCTCTACGAGCGGCATCGCAACGGAGGTCGTCCGTACTACGTTTGCCAGCCGGAGGAGGCTATCCTCTGCAAGCAGATGGCAAACGTGTTTCTGCCGGTCAAGATCAGTATGGCTAACGAAGCCGCGCTGATCTGCGAGAAACTCGGCATGGATGCCCGTCAAGTTTTGAAGATGATGGGGGCGGACCCGCGCATCGGCGACAAGTTCCTTCACCCCGGCCCCGGCTACGGCGGCAGCTGCTTCCCGAAGGATACCAAGGGGTATGCCGCAATGGCCGGACGCTTGGGGCTCACGTCGTTCCTCGCCGAGACGGCGATCAAGACCAACGACAGACAGAGGAAGCATCTGGTCGAGCTCATGGAGGAGCACAACCCAGCTAAAGAGACCGAATTCGCCGGCAAACGGATTGCCGCATGGGGTCTGGCCTTCAAGAAGGACACGAACGATACGCGGGAGTCGCCGGCAATCGACTGTATCGGTCAGATGCTGCGCATGGGTGCGTGCATCAATGCCTATGACCCCGAAGTTCGGTTCTACACCGGATTCCAGACCGATAGGTTCAAGACTTGCGCTACGGCCATCGAAGCTGTTCGCGGTGCCGACTATCTGGCGATTCTCACCGACTGGGAGGAGTTCGTCATTCAGGACTGGGAGGAGATTCACTCCGCGATGCGGAGCCCAGTCATCTTCGACGCGAGGTCTATCCTCGAGCCGGAGAGAATGGCGGCCAACGGCTTCATCTACTACAGTATCGGGAGGTCCACCGCGTGGCCCCCGAAGCGGAAGTAGCGATAATCAGAGTGTTCTCAAACCCCGGCGAGGAAACTTGCCGGGGTTTGAATTTTCACTAATTTACCGTATGCTGTATATATGTTAGTTGACGAAGTAACCATCAAGGCCAGAGGCGGGAATGGCGGGCAAGGCGCCGTTACCTTCGGCGAGGATAAATATTCGCACTCGCCATCCGGCAAGAACGGCGGGATGGGCGGTTCTGTTTATTTGGAAGCTTCGCGTACGACGCTCGACCTTTCGCGCTTCAGATACGAGAAAGAATTTATTGCCGAGAATGGTGAGAACGGTCATCGCAATCGCGAAGGCAGAGACGGCGAAGATATCATTCTGCCAGTGCCACGCGGGACGGTTGTTCATAATAAAACGAGCGGTATCATTAACGAGCTTACAAACGAGGGCGACAAAGTGCTGGTGGCCCAAGGTGGCCTGCGCGGGCGGGGGAATAAAGAATTCTCGAACGCGCGCTCAAGCGAACCCAAGCGTTATGAGCCAGGGCGTGATGGCTATGAAGCGGAATTATATTTGGAGCTTAAGCTGACGGCGGACGTGGGCCTAGTCGGCTTCCCCAACGTCGGCAAGTCGAGCTTGCTTAACGCGATCACGAAGTCGAAAAGCAAAGTAGCGAATTATAACTTCACGACTCTCGAACCGCACTTGGGCGTCTTGCCCGACGGCAGTATCATGGCCGACATCCCGGGTATCATCGAGGGCGCCTCGGAAGGCAAGGGTCTCGGCATTAAATTTCTGCGTCACATTCAGCGCACCAAGCTACTCTTACACTGCATCCCGGCCGACTCTGCCGATCCGGTAAAAGATTACGCTGTCATTCGCAAAGAATTGGCCCAGCACGAAGCATCTCTAACAGAGAAACCCGAAGTCGTTCTGATAACCAAGACCGACATGGTGACACCAACAGAGCTCAAGAAAATCCAAACGGCATTAAGGAAAAAAAATAAACAAATCCTGACCGTCTCGATATTGGACGACGCCTTGCTCAAAGCGTTTACAAAGGAGTTGATGGAAAAGATCTCGCAACACAATGGGAAAATTTAATCTAAAAGACGAAGCAGATTTTCTCCAGCATCGTGACAAGGCCGAAACCTTTTATGAAACAATAAAATCAGTGTATTGTCCGTACTTCGGCGGTACTGTCTCATTCAACGCGAAAGGTATTCGACATCTGAAGTTTAAGTCCGATCAACAGGCTCGTCCGCATCACGACCAGTACGCGCGGCTCAAATTATTGCACTTGGCACCGGAAGTTTTGAAACTCTCGAGAACCGTCCAGGGGATTTTTCAGACCAAACGTTTCGAGCCGCAAAAAACCAATACTCGTTGGGAACATAAGCTAAAAGAAGTTTCGTTTTACGAATTCATCGCAGTGCTGGATAACGTGCGCGTGAAAGTAATTGTAAAAGAAGTTGCCGGCGGAGAAAAGTATTTCTGGAGTATTATTCCGTTTTGGAAAATTAACAAAGAGGCAAAGAAAAGAATTTTGCATGGTGGTGATCCGGAAAATGATTAAAGGGTCGCCAGAAACTAAAAAACACCGCCTGAGCGATGTCCTTTAGTGTGCCTGGCTACAGCATGGATAGCCGTGACAGGGCCGAAGCCCTCCAAGCACGATAGTATTATACCGCGCCACCTCATATTTTCCTACTTGACAGATAGCCGTAAAGTATGCTAAATTATACGGCAGTTTTTGACTTGTCGCATTCAACGCGTACCGCGTTGTCACAGACGGGTCATGTCCGTCCCGATGCGCAATCGGGATTTTGTAAAAGGAGGTTGCCATGGAGAAGAAAGTGGCGACCGCGACGGAAATGGCGAAGCGGGAAAACCGCTCGCTCGGGAACAAGATGGCAAACGGGCTGTGGCTCATCGCCACGGCGTTCTTCACCCTCAAGGGCACGGTCGCGGAGTTTTGCTCCCTGACCGCAGCCCAGGCCAAGGACGTTGCCGAATATTTGCTCGGCGTCATCCGCGGCACGGCCACGATGGTTAGCCTCGAGATTGCCCTCAAGCTTGGTGTCATCGAAGAGGCGACTGACGTTGTGGCCCCCGAGGGCGGGAAGGTTTTCCGCCTGACCCTCCCCGTCGACTGGACAACAGCGTGGCGCGAATTCATTCTTGCCTGCTGTCCCCAGACTGACCTTACTTGGCCGATCCTGACCGTTGGCGAGCAATACGTTTCGCCCAAGATCGGCAGGACCATCGAGGTGTTCTACCTCGTCTGGTTCGGGAAGGGCATCTACTCGAAAGCGTCCAAAGCCCTCGAGTGGGCGGGCGACCAGTTCGTTCCCGCACACGGCCGCATTCCTGCCGCCATCATCGGCGGCGTGTCGAGCATTGTTGCTCAGCTCGCCAAATTCGGCTTCCCCTATCAGTCAGTAGGGGTCGTCACGGCGAGCGAGTGTGACGGTGGGTTGTCGTTTGCATGGCAGCACGCTGACGGCGGTCGCGAGGCGCACCTGCACACGGTGTCGAACGAGTGGCTCGGCAACTACCTGTTCGTGTTCCGTCGCAAGTAGCCCTCGGATCGATGAACCCTTGGGTACTGGACTTAGTTCTTTGGATTCCCCCGTTCACGACAGAGTCGGAACGGGGGAACTTGGCTTCTGGACCTCTGGAATTTCAAAAAATTTTTAAAATAATCAATATATGGTAGGATCCGAAGCGGATAGTAGGCGAATCTGTTCGCGGCAACGATTATCTCAACGCTTCGAGCGGCCGAATTCTGCAAGCCGCGGTGCCGGAGTTTCGTCGGGTAAAAATTTTATTTGCCTTACGAAAGTGCGCACCGCGGAAAGCTAAAAACGAAAGATACTTGGTGCAGGATACTGGTGGATTTTATATCCCATATACGATTCAGCTCGGAGAGTATTCGATGGGCGGTGGTATGGATGGTACCCTGCATATTCTCGCGCTACTGGAGTCATTGTTGTCGTATGCATGGCAGAACGATGACGGCAGTCGCAAGGCGAACCTGAACACGGTGTCGAACGAGTGGAACGACAACAACCTGTTCGTGTTCCGTCGCAAATCTCGACGTTCTCACCCTCGCTTCGGCGGGGGTTGAGTTTCTTTCTTTATCTTGTTCATCCAACCACCGATCATTCTGCCGATTTCGACGAGCAGTTCAGAAATATGAACATATTTCTTTTGTTCTAGTGCATCAATTTCCCAGGCTATTCGCAGTAGAAATTTGAGCAAGTCAAAACGCACCGATACTTTGTCGAGATAAATAAGCTTTCGGTCTTTCGGTTGGAAGCTTGCGGTGAAGAGCAGATCAAGACACTCGAGAAACAGGTCGTCGATCTTGCCACCTAAGGTGTACTTGAGTTTCTTTGGGAATGATTCGGAAGATACTATCCACAGTTTATACACACTAACGAGCCGATCGAGTATTGTAAGGTTGTTTCGGGGGGGGGGGTACTTTTCATAGTTTGATTTTTATTTTTTAAGACCATACAACTATCACATGAGAAAGCAATTTACAACGTCGTATGAAGAAATTATTTCCGTTGAAAATCTGCTTGCCGCTTGGCAGGAGTTTCTATCCGGAAAAAGAAATAAGCTTGATGTTCAGGTCTTCCAGCTTCGCCTCATGGGCAACATACTCTCCCTTCATCAAGACCTTGAAAACTTTACCTATGTTCACGGCGGTTATACGTACTTCAAGATAAACGACCCAAAGCCTCGCGATATTCACAAAGCCAACGTTCGCGACAGACTTCTTTGCCACGCGGTGTATCGCAAGCTGTATCCGTTCTTTGACTCAACATTCATTTCTGACTCGTATTCGTGCAGGCTACGGAAGGGAACTCACCGCGCTCTGAAGCAGTTTGAGAAATTTGGAAGTGAAACGTCCAAGAACTGTACTCATACCTGTTGGGTGCTCAAATGCGACATACGTAAGTTCTTTGCAAACATTGACCACAAAATTTTATTCGGGATACTCGCGCAATATGTTCCTGACGAAAACGTTCAGTGGTTGCTCGAGAAAGTAATTTCAAGCTTCGAACCGGGTTTGCCACTCGGCAATCTCACTTCGCAACTCTTGGTGAACATCTACATGAATGAGTTCGATCAGTATGTTAAGCACAAACTCAAAGTAAAGCAGTACATTCGCTATGCCGACGATTTTGTCTTTCTTTCTGACAATAGGGCGTGGCTCGAGCAACTCATTCCGCAAATTTCTGATTTTTTGAATACACAACTCAATCTTTCTTTACACCCGAAGAAGGTCTCCATTGCCACGCTCGCATCCGGCGTAGACTTCCTCGGGTGGGTGCATTTCCCCGATCATCAGGTATTGCGAACGGCGACGAAGAAGCGGATGTTCAGGAATATAGCGATAAGGCTAGATAACCCTGCTACAATGCAATCCTATCGGGGATTATTACAGCACGGGAATACCCATAAGCTACAGAATATACTTAAGGCCACATAAAGTTTGCTTTTTCAGTTAAAATCGGTATAATACAGCTTCATGTTCAATCTGACCCTCGAGACGAGAAATACCTTTGGCAAGAAGCTTGATGCTGACCGCAAGGCAGGCAAGTTGCCTATTGCCATCTACGGACCGAAGGAGAAGGCGGGTTCCTATTTCGTCAACACCAATCAATTTTCAAAAGTTTATAAACAAGCCGGAGAATCTTCTATCATTGCCCTTGAAGTCGGCGGTGAAGAGAAGGATGCGCTCATCCACGACGTGGCGGTGCATCCAGTGACCGGCGTTCCGCTCCATGCCGATTTTTATGTAATCGAGAAGGGTAAAAAACTGCAGGTCAAGGTACCGCTCGAATTCACCGGCGTTGCACCGGCGGTCAAAGTACTTGGTGGCGTGCTCGTCAAGGTGATGCATGAGCTCGAGATCGAGGCGATGCCGCGCTCGCTCCCGCACGGTCTTAAGGTTGATATTTCCAAACTCGCAACATTCGAAGATCAGATACATATTAAAGATATCGCACTTCCGGAAGGTGTTGTGGCGCTTGATGATGGCGAAGAAGTGGTGGCACTCGTCTCCGAACCTAAAGAAGAGAAGATAGAAGAGGAGGCACCGGTAGATCTCTCGAAGATTGAGACGACAGTAGATAAAGGCAAGAAGCCGGAAGAAGGTGCTGAAGGTGAGGCGGCCGAAGCAAAACCGGAGAAGAAATAGTAGCAAGACCGATTAGTTTACGGTATACTTGATCGTATGCGAAACATGCGGTCTTTTTTGTTATTGTTCATTATTGCCTTGGTTAGTATTACCAGCTCGACCAGACTACTTCAGGCCGGCACGCTTAGTTGCGACGTCGGAGCAAATGGCGAAACGCCGGATGTTTTGAAGGCGCGCCTCGAGGTCTGCCAGGCCGAGATTGAACAAAGCCAAGCGAAGATAGATGCCAAAGGCCGGGAGGCGACTTCCCTCCAGCGCGATATCGCCATCCTCGACTTCCGCATTCAGAAGGCCAAACTCGAGATCAAACAGCGCAATATAAATATTCTGAATTTGGAAAACGACATCCACGCCAAGAACACGACCATCAGCACACTTGGGCAGAAGATTGACAGGATGCATGTTTATCTCTCTGAACTCTTGCGCAAGACAAGCGAGAACGATAGGATTTCTATCGCCGAGACAATGCTCTCCGGCAAAAATATTTCGGAGATGTTCGCTGATGCCGGTGCCTTCAATTCCGTCCAAGAGAAGATAGATGACACGTTGAATCAAGTTCGCGATGCCAAAGCCGAGACCGAGGCGAGCAAGAAGATAGTACAGGCCAAGAAACAGCAAGAGGCCGAGGCGAAGCAGGTGCAGGTCTTGGAACAGCAGAAGGCGACACTCTTGGAGAATCAAAAGAATCAAACGCTCAAAGTGACGAAAGGTCAGGAAGCCGCCTATAAAAAAGTTTTGGCCGACAAACAGAAGGTGGTGGCGGAGATTAAGAACAGAATGATCAAGTTTACCGGTGGCAACCAACTTAAGTTCGGTGAGGCCTTGGTGCTCGTGCGCGTAGCGGAGTCGAAGATTGGCGTGCGCGCCGCCTTCGTCCTTGCCGTGCTTACGCAAGAGTCGGGGATGAACGGCGTTATAGGCGGCAACCTTGGTAAATGTTTTTATAATACTGCATGGAAAAATAAAGCAGGGACAGTTATGAGCGCGACGCAGAAGCCGTCATTCTTGGCGCTCATTACGGCTATTGGGAAAGATCCGAATACGACACCGGTCTCTTGCCCTATTGTCAAAGATGGCCAGTATGGCGGCGCGATGGGCCCTGCTCAATTCATGCCAACGACTTGGTGGGATGTTAATAGCGAGACAGGAGTCCAACATCGCGTCGAGGCTATCACCGGCAATGTGCCCGCCTCGCCGTTTAATAATGAAGATGCCTTTACGGCGACGGCGGTCTATCTTAATGATGGCTTGCAAGGCTGTAAGGCTACATATAGCTCTCAATATAACCAAGAAGCGTGCGCGGCGGCCAAATATTACGCCGGCGGCAACTGGAAGAAGCACATGAAGGGCTATGGCGCCTCTGTGGCCTCCCGCGCCGCCTCATTCCAGAAGGATATTGATATACTTGACTCACAGTAGGATATATTATATAGTATTTACCGTCCAAAAATGTAGTGGTGTCAAACACGTTGTAAGTTTAAAGCCAAAATGATAGTCTTATGTAGTGATACACAAAAGTATCGAGCTGGGTGAACATGCAAAAATTCGAGCGAAGGAACATAGGATATCAGAAGGGTTAATCAGAGAGGCCTTTCAATCGCCTGATTCGATAACCGACGGCCCGAGAGGGCGTAAGCAACTCATTAAGAAATTCTGGCAACGGAATAAACAGTTCGTTCTTGTGATAATATACAAAGAGTGTCCCCGAAAGAATTATGTTGTTACTGTGTGGTATACAAGTAAAGTCAAAAAATATTTTAAAACATCATGAAATTCAATTATGATAAAAAAGAGGACATATTAGTAATTCGCTTCAATGAAAAGAAGTGTGCCGAGAGTGACGAGGTACAGCCGGGTGTTATCTTTGACTACGATTCCGCAGGTAAGATTATCGCCATCGAGATGCTTGACGCCCGTTCGCGATTCCCTATGGGATTCAGCTCTAAACTCAAGACCGGCGTGTTCCCGGTCGAGGTGTTTGCCTAAATGCGGTTTTTTTGATATAGTACTTTCTCATGAAATCAGACACACATCCTAAATATTTCGCTAACACCAAAGCCACCTGTTCTTGCGGGGCGGTTTATACCGTCGGTTCTACTAAGGAGGCTCTTATGGTAGAAATCTGCAGTAACTGTCATCCGTTCTATACCGGTACCGAGAAGATCATCGACACTGCCGGACGCGTCGAACGCTTCAAGGTTCGCCGTGCCAACGCCGCTGCCGCTCCGAAGAAAACGAAGAAATCCGCAAAGTAACGGCAGTCGTGTCACTCGCAGTCATGCACTTGGAGGACACGACTTTTTCGTTGGTACGAAAAGTCTCAAGACTCCCGCCGTCGCGGTCCGTAGTTCCTCCAAATGCATGCTTGCTCATGCCACTCCAATGGAACCACTAACTTCACAAGAAATAGAAGAGTTCAAAAAAGACCCGCGGACAATGTACTTATTGCCCACGTATCTTGAACTCGCCCTAAAAATAGAGGAGACCAAGAAAGTGGCCGAGCTTGATGCCAGTCTGCAAGAACTCGTCGGAGATGAACTTGCACGGCTTGAGTCGCAAAAAGAAGAACAGATAAAAACTTTGAGAAGTATTGTCGAAGAAAAAAAGACTGTTGAAGATGTTGAACATCCGAACCAGCTCATGATAGAAGTGCGCGCCGGTACCGGCGGGGAAGAAGCAGCACTTTTCGCTATGCAACTTGCCGAAATGTATGAGCGATACTCTGCAATAAAAGGCTGGGATTTTAGAAAATTAGATGAGTCGCAGGCGGAAATGGGCGGATATAAAGAAGCGTCGTTCGAAATTGACGGCAAGGGGAGTTACGATGCTTTGAAGTACGAAATGGGCGTACATCGTATCCAGAGAATACCGGCGACAGAAAAGAATGGTCGCGTGCATACTTCTACAGCGACCGTGGCAGTACTACCTATAATGGAGCACAAGGAAATTGTGATTAACCCAGCCGATCTTGAGATGGAATTCTCGCGCTCGGGTGGGGCCGGCGGACAGAATGTGAACAAAGTCGAGACGGCAGTGCGCCTTATCCACAAGCCGACAGGTATCGCGGTGCGCTGTACCTCCGAGCGCAGCCAGCACAAGAATCGCGACATGGCGATGAGTATCTTGCGCGCAAAGATCGCCGATTTCGAAGACGCTAAAGCGGCCAAGAGCTTCTCGGCCGAGCGCAAAGGGCAAGTTGGCACGGGCGACAGATCCGAAAAAATCCGTACATATAACATTCTGCAAGATAGAATTACTGATCATCGTATCAAACAATCTTGGCACAACATCGAGAAAATTTTCGCAGGCAATTTCCAGCCGATTGTGGATGCGCTGGACGCAGAAGCTCGGCTTCTCAAAACGGAGCCCGGAAGCCGAGCTTCGGAACAGGCGGGTGTGGATAATGCCGATACCGACGAATAATGCACGTGGTATACTAGAGTAAAGAAATTAACTTTTTTCTAGTATGAAATTATTCACAAAGGGTGCGGGCCAAAGTAAGCTCGTACTTTCGGTCGGTCTCGCAACCCTAATTCTGGTCTTGGGCGTTATTTCATACGACCGCCAAATAGGCACAGTAAGCGCCGGCACCGAGCATAACCTATCTGGCTGGGCGTGGAGCGACAACATAGGCTGGATAAGCTTCAACTCTCTAAATGGTTACAGCCCGGGAGTGAATTACGGAGTGAATGTTGAAGGCGGGGTACCGAATTCGGGAAACGCTTTGAATGGCGCGCTGACCGGTTATGCCTGGAGCGATAGTATTGGCTGGATAAAGTTCAGTCCCGGAGGCACTGACCCTAGCGGCGGTACTGGATTAGCAAGCGTCTCTGATAACAAAATGCAAGGTTGGGCGAGGGCGTGCTCGGTATTCGCGAGCGGCTGCAGTGGTGCGCTCAAGGCAGACAGCGCTCTTGGTGGTTGGGATGGTTGGATTAAATTATCATCGAACACTCCTCCTCAATACGGAGTAACTTTTTATCCTAATAATGATGAATTCGGCTCAAACAATGGCAACGCCAACAGACTCGATGGCGCTAACGATTCGTTTGTTTGGGGCGACCTGAATGTTGGTTGGGTTGATTTCCACCCGTTGAAGTGTGATGTAGGCGATGATCCTTCGCTCTGCGGAGTTATTCTCGGCAGACCACAGCTTGGAGTAACATGTTCGGTTACCACTGACGGCAATAGTAGCGCATCTCCCGTTTTGCCAATCTGGACAGCTTATCCGCGCGGAGGGACCGGTAACTATAGTTATGAATGGATTGCCGAGAGAGATAATGTTACATGTACTCCTGATTTCCCAACCAACTCATCTGAAGTTAACAGGGTAATTGGTGGTAATCCTGGTAATAGAATGAAGTGTTCGACCGCGGCCGATACCGCAGGCAGTGTTAGAGCAAAAGTTGTTGTAACCAGTGGGTCTGATTCAAAAGAAAGTGATGATTATTGTGAGAATACCAATGGCGGTAGACGTGTTAATGTGAATGCGCCGGTAGCCGGTTATTCGCTAAGCGCCAATCCAAGCGCGGTGTCGGCACTGTTTAAAGGGGATATAAAAGCGACCACAAGCCCAGTTTCTATAATTAGTGTTATACCATTCGGTCCGCCGAATCCGGCGTTTACTGGCGCGATAACATTAAGCAAAGAATCATTAGTGCCTGATGCCACTGAGCTTGCCGCCCTAGGTTTGACGCAAAACGATATTGTATTCCAATTCAGCGACTCAATAACTGCTAATCCTACATCTTGGTTATACAAGAATTCTATAGACCCAGCAAAAACAGATCACGACTCATTAAATTCGAGTTATGCGCCGGTATCATTACAGGTGTATCTCAAAAAACATCCTAGTAGGAACGGCAGTTTCCAGGTGCAGGTTCTGGGTGGACCGGGCAGTGTTCATACTACATTGACAATCAATGTTGACAAGGGTACGTCAGGTGTCCAGGAACAATAAAGAACCATAGCCCCACTATTGCCTAAAGGCTGATTTTCTGATACGATAGCCGAACTATGACACAACCCACGGAAGCAGGTATTAAGGCGGTAGACAAGCTCTTCGAAGCTGGGGCTCATATCGCCTACACCCGTTCGCGTCGCCACCCTTCACAAAAAGCCAATATTTTTGGAGTTAAGAACAGAACAGAGATATTCGACCTCGAGAAAACCGAGGCCACACTTAAGAAAGCAGAAGACGCCGCTCGCGCATTGGGTAAGAGCCGTGGCCAGCTCCTCGTCGTCGGCACCAAGTTCGAGGCCCGCGCTATTGTTGATAAAGAATCAAAGGCCGCAGGGCTTCCATTTGTTACAGAACGCTGGATAGGTGGCACGCTTACGAACTTCACCGAGATCAAGAAGCGCATCGCAAGACTTGAGGATCTTACTATGCGTCGCGAGAAGAAACAACTCGGCATGTATACCAAGAAGGAGCGCCTCGGCTTCGACAAGGAGATCGACAAGCTCAATCGCTTCTTCGCAGGCATCGTTAACTTGAAAGGCATGCCCGCTGGACTCTATATTATCGACCCGCGCGAAGAGGTGACTGCTGTTGATGAAGCCCGACAGATGCATATACCGGTCATCGCCCTTGCTGGTTCAGATTGCGACATTTCTCGCGTTACCCATGTTATCCCCGCTAACGACGCATCGCGTGCTTCTATCGGATATATCACCAAGCGCATCCTCACGGCATATCTGGATGGTCTTGCATCGGCACCGGAGCTCGTCACCAAGCCGCTCGTTACGCACACGGGAGCAACGCTCGCAAATCCTTCAACCTCCACTTTGGCAAGCGCAGAGTAAGCGATAAGTTTCAAGTTTCGATTTTTAAGTTTTAATTCAATTTACAAATTGAAAATCTTAAAAATTAATTTAAAACTCAAAACTTAACATTTAAAACTATGAATATCACACCAGAGCAAATCAAAAGTTTGCGTGATGCAACAGGCATTTCAGTCATGCAGTGTAAGAAGGCACTTGAGGAAGCGGGCGGGGATTCTGACAAGGCAATAGAGATTTTAAAAAAGAAAAGCGGGGAAATTGCCATTAAAAAAGCCGACCGCACCCTAGGTGCCGGCACAATCGCGGCATATCTGCACGGCGGGCAGGTTGGTGCTATGGTAGAACTCCAGACCGAGACCGACTTCGTCGCGAAGAACGACGAGTTCAAGACATTGGCCTACGACATAGCCATGCACGTCGCCGCAAGTAATCCGCTTTATATTGACTCCGACTCTATTCCGGCAGAGGCGAAGGCAAAGGCCGAGGAACTTTATAAAGAAGAGGTAGAAAAGCTTGACAAGCCAGCGGATATGAAGTCTAAGATCATGGAAGGCAAGCTTAATGCCTACTTCGCCGAGCGTACCCTCTTGGCCCAACCATTCATAAAAAACCCTGATATTACGGTCTCCCAGCTCATCGAGCAGGGGACTCAGAAGTTTGGTGAGAAGATTCGTGTTGGTAAGTTCTCCCGAATGAAGGTGCTCGAGGCTTAATTTTTTGCTATACTGTAGGCATATGCAAATACTAATTTTTACGTCGTTACTGTCGTTTTTGGCACTCGTCGCGATGACCGGCAACAAGCTCTGGCACATTAAGACCGGCAAAATAGAAGAGCCGTACGATCTTCACCTCGTCGGCCCTATCGCCAAGGCGGCACACGTTCATGGTCTTAAGCTCTTCGCGCAGTTGCAGACCAAGCTAGAGCCAACACTCAAGCAAGCGTATAAAGATGTGATGCTTGTGGCTTATACGACAAGCGCTGCAATAGCCAAACGCTTCGCCAAAATCGCCAATGCCATAAAAGGGCGCGGTGAATTGCCGGAGAACAGAAGCGGTGCTTCGTTCATGCTTGCCTACGCGCAGAAGGAGAATGCTCTCGAAGAATAAGACGCCGAGGTGAGTCCTCCAGCAAGGGCGGAGGTCTCACCTCGGCGACAAAAAGGCTTCCGAAAATCCTAATATTATGTTAGGATTTTCTAATTACGCCGCCTTAGCTCAGTGGTAGAGCAACGCTTTTGTAAAGCGTGGGTCCTCGGTTCAAATCCGAGAGGCGGCTCCAAAAATAAGATAAAGTAATATGCAAGAAATAAACATAGATTTGAGCGAGGAGAAGAAACTACGAGAAGAGTTGAGCAAGCGTACAGACGCCGAGGCTCGGCGAATGGAGCGCTTTTTGAGTATGCCTGACTTATCTAGAACGCTGGGGAGTCCTCTTAATGAAATCGTGACGCGTGCGCTCAAAACCAAGAGCTTGAACGGTCTTGATATTATAAAAATTCCCGAGATAGTCTCGACTCACATTCTTTTTGACCTCTTCAATATGCCGCCGGAGCATCCGGCGCGCAGTAAGTCTGATACTTATTATGTCGATGATGACCACGTGTTGCGTACGCACGATACCGTATTCTGGTACTATTATCTTAATCATCCGGATATCAAGGCGCGCATCGCGAAAGGCGAGATGCTTGGTGCTGTTTGTCACGGCAAGGTTTACCGCAAGGATGAAATAGACCGCAAGCATATGAACGTCTTTCACCAGATTGGTGCCTTCTATCTTGCGCCTGATGACAAGAAGACGATAACCCCGCAGGATTTGAAGGACGCATTAAGCGAGATCGCTCGCAGTATCTTCGGCGAGAAGACAGAATTCAGATTCTATGATCACACCTTCCCATACACGGATCCCAGCTTCGAGATGGAGGCGAACATCAACGGCGAGTGGATAGAGATGGTCGGGTGCGGTATGGTGCGCAAGAGCGTCTTGGCCGAAATGGGGCTCACCGGCTATCACGGCTGGGCCTTCGGCTTCGGCATGGAACGCTTGGCAATCGCTTCGATGAAATTGCCAGACATCCGCTTACTCTGGTCCGATGATCCTCGGGTAACTAAGCAGCTAAAGCTTGGGCAAGAATTTGTGGAGGTGAGTAAGTATCCGCCTATCACACGCGATATTTCGTTTGTCGTTCCTGCCACATTTGTGCCTAACGATTACTTCGATCTCATTCGCGATATCGGCGGGGAATTGGTGGAGCAAGTGTCACTTCTTGATAAATATGAGAATGAAGAAAAGTTTGGAGCAGACAAGATGAGCTATACCTACCGCACCGTCTATCGCAGTATGGAGCGCACACTCGAGAGCAAAGAGGTAGATACTATCCACGCCAAAGTTGAGTCAGAGACCAAGAAGCAGTTCGGCGCCGAGGTGCGGTAAAATTCGATAGTTTTACACTCGCAGAATAGGGTAGAATATGCTATAATTACTGAACGTTATGGCAGAAAATAAAGATAAAAAGAAAGGCTTCGGTCACGAATATAGCGCCGAGAACATCACTGTTTTGGAGGGTTTGGAGCCGGTGCGGAAACGACCGGGCATGTATATCGGCTCGACCGGTACGGAGGGCTTGCATCACCTCGTCATAGAAATCTTCGACAACTCGCGCGATGAGGCGATGGGCGGCTTTGCCAATGAGATTGAGGTGGTCATTTTGCCGGGAGAAAAAATCAGAGTAACAGACAACGGCCGCGGTATACCGGTTGATATACACTCAAAGACCAAGGTCTCGGCGCTTGAGACGGTCATGACTACCTTGCATGCCGGCGGTAAATTTGATCAGGGCTCTTATAAGATTGCCGGTGGTTTGCACGGCGTAGGCGCATCTGTTGTGAACGCACTTTCTATTTGGACGAAAGTGGAGGTCCATAAAGATGGTACGGTTTACGAGCAAGAATATAAAATAGGCAAGAAGCTCTACAACGTGCGCAAGGCAGGAAAGACCAAACACCAGGGTACGGTCGTCACCTTCCACCCTGATCCGGCGATATTCTCCGAAACTATTTTTGATTGGAACAAACTCATCGGTCACTTTCGTCAACAGGCATATCTCGTCAAAGCCTTGCGTGTGCGTGTTATTGATGCACGAGGATATGAAGGCAAAATGGACTTGAACGGTGTCGGATACTTTACAGAGCTCGATATCGAAGCACCCTCGCAAACTTTTTATTTCGAAGGCGGTCTGCTCTCTTTGGTAAAATTTTACAATCTCCACGAGAAGCCGGTGCATAATAATGTCTTCTATATAGAGAAGGAGGTTAACGATATTCAAGTCGAGTGTGCTTTACAGTACATAGACGACATCAAGACGCGCGAGTTCACTTATGCCAACAGCACCTCGACGCCTGAAGGTGGGACACACTTGACCGGCTTCCGCACTGCGCTCACCCGCGTATTGAACGATTACGGTCGCAAGAATAACATCTTAAAAGAATCGGAAGATAACCTGACCGGCGATGATGTGCGCGAGGGTATCACAGCCGTTGTGTCCGTTAAACTTCACGACGCGCAATTCGAAGGCCAGACTAAGGCTAAGCTTGGATCGGTAGAAGCGCGTGGGGCGGTGGAGGCTGTCTTCGGCGAGGCGTTCGCGATGTTCCTCGAGGAGAATCCAGATGACGCTCGCGGGATGTTGAATAAAACTATCCTGGCCTTGAAGGCTCGCAAGGCGGCCAAGGCGGCGAAGGATAGTGTCTTGCGCAAGGGCGCTTTGGAGGGCATGACTTTGCCGGGCAAACTTTCTGACTGTCAATCGCGCAGTGCCGAGGAGTCGGAGGTGTTTATCGTAGAGGGAGATTCTGCAGGCGGTTCATCCAAGATGGGTCGCGATCGCAAGACACAGGCGGTCTTGCCTTTGAAGGGTAAAATATTAAATGTAGAACGCGCCCGACTCGACAAAATGCTTTCGTCAGTTGAGGTACGTTCTCTAATAATCGCCATGGGGACCGGCATTGCCGAGACGTTTGATATTTCAAAATTACGTTACCATAAAGTAATTATCGCAACAGATGCCGATGTTGACGGTGCGCACATTCGCACACTTCTGCTCACGTTATTTTACAGATACTTTAAACCGCTTATCGATGGTGGATATATTTACATCGCCCAGCCGCCACTCTATAAAATCACCAAAGGCAAGGAGATTAATTATGCTTACACAGAAGAAGACAAAGCTAAGTTCGTCGGCAACGAAGCGATGGTGATAGAAGAAGGGGAGGAACTCGTGAACGAAGACGAAGCCGAGGCCGAAAAAACAAAGAAAGGCCCGAAAGTCCGCGTGCAAAGATACAAAGGTCTTGGAGAGATGAATCCTGAAGAGCTCTGGGAGACCACGATGGATCCGGCCAAGCGCATACTTAAGCAAGTGACTATTGAGAATGCCGAAGAGGCCGACCAGACCTTCGATATGCTTATGGGTTCCGAGGTGCCACCGCGCAAATTATTTATCCAGACTCACGCCAAGATGGCCAATCTCGATGTCTAGCATGAACTTCCGTATCGAAAAGAAACTCAAGAATACTCTCGCGCGAGCGGGAGTTATTTCTACTTCGCATGGCGACATCCTGACGCCGTCATACATCGCGCCGGCCACCAAAGCGACGATTAAGGCGTTGCTACCAGAACAAGTAAAAGAGCTTGGAGCCGATGCTGTGCTCGCCAACACCTATCACTTATATCTACAACCGGGGAGTGAGCTCGTTAAAAAAGCCGGCGACTTGCATAAATTCATGAATTGGCCGGGGCCGACCTTTACCGACTCGGGCGGATTCCAAGTGTTCTCACTAGGTGCGAGCTTCGGCAAAGGGATTGGGAAAATTTTGAATTCTGAACCAGGAAGGTTGAACCTTGAGCATCCAAAAGGTTCAACCTTATCGGTACCAAAAGAATCTCTCGTAAAAATCACCGAAGACGGCGTCGAGTTCCGCTCGCATATAGACGGCTCTAAACATTTCTTCACACCAGAGAAGTCGATGCAGATCCAGCACGACTTGGGCGCTGATATTATCCTCGCCTTCGACGAATGCACCTCACCGACCGAATCATATGAGTATCAGAAACAGTCATTAGAAAGAACGCATCGCTGGGCTGAAAGAAGTCTTGCCGAGCATAGAAGGTTAAACCTTCTAGATGCCCAAGGTTTAACCTTAGAAAATCCGCAGGCTTTATTTGGAATAGTTCAGGGAGGTAGGCATCAGGATTTAAGAGAGTTAAGCGCAAAGAAAATTAGTTCCATGAATTTCGACGGCTATGCCATCGGTGGATCATTTGATAAAGCAGATATGGGTACGGCAGTGAGCTGGGTGAATAAAATCTTGCCCGAAGATAAACCGCGACATTTGCTTGGCATAGGCGCAGTAGAAGATTTATTCCTGGGTGTCGAAAACGGCGTCGACACTTTCGATTGTGTCAGCCCCACGCGAGAAGCGCGCAATGGCGCGCTGTACACCAAGCAAGGCCGTATCAGTGTGTTGAATGCAAAGTATAGAACAGACTTAACGCCGATAGAACCAGACTGCGTCTGCTACACCTGCAAGCATTATACCAGCGCCTATCTTGCGCATCTATTCAGAGCCAACGAACTGATTGCGTACACACTAGCCTCTATTCATAATTTATTTTTCTTTGTTAACTTAGTAAAAAATATCAGGCAGTCTATTTTGAATGACACATTTTTAGACCATAAATCACAGTTTTTGAGGGCTTATCAAGGAGGTGATTTTGTGGTATAATAACAAAACTATGTTCAGCACTTCGGAATACGTGAAAAAGGGGATTACGCCACCGGTCGCCAAACGGCTGGATTTTGCTCATGACTATCATGGCGAAAAATATGAGGACAAATATAACTGGCTTAAGGATATTAACGACCCCGATACGCTTAAATATATCAAGACAGAAAATTCATACGCCGATGCGGTGATGGCAGAGACCAAAGAGCTACAGACGAAATTATATAAAGAGATGCTCGGCCGGATTAAAGAAACAGACATGTCGGTGCCCGAAAGAATAGATATTTTTTATTACTACTTACGCACCGAAGAAGGCAAGCAGTATCCCGTCTACTGTCGTAAACCGATTGATAGTGAAGTAGAGCAAATTCTTTTGGATGAGAATGAACTGGCGAAAGATCACGAATTCTTTTCTATCGGCACATTATCAGTCTCGCCGGATCATAAAATTCTGGCCTACGCCGTTAATACTTCAGGTGACGAAATCTACACTTTATATTTCAAGAATTTAGAGACAGGCGAACTGTTTGCCGATACCGTAACTGGTGTCGCTGCGAACTTCGAATGGGCAAATGATAACGCAACTTATTTCTATTCCGTACTTGATGAGACCAAGCGCCCGGCGGAGATACATCGGCGCAAACTCGGGAATGAGGCTGGTGCGCTTATATATAAAGAAGAAGATTCACGCTTCGTGACCTATGTGTCGAAGAGCCGGAGCGAGAAATATCTCTTTATTAATTCCGACGGCTATACAACGAGCGAGACGCAATACATGGATGCAGATAAACCGGAAGAGAAATTTTCTGTATTTATACCGCGCGCGCAGGATATAGAGTACGATGTAGAGCATCATGAGGCGGGTGTGTATATTATCACCAACGAGAACGCAATAAACTTTAAAGTCCTTTTTGCGAAGAGCTTCGACGCGCCGAAAAGTTCTTGGGTGGAATTCGTCCCGCATAATGACGACGTGACGATTAACGATGTAGATGCCTTTAAAAATTTCATCGTTCTCGAAGGACGCAAACACGGCCTGCAATTCCTAAAGATCTATGATCTGGAGAAGAAGAGCTGGCGCGACATTACTTTCGACGATGCTTCTTATGCCTTTGGTGTCGGCAGTAATCCGGAATATGACTCGGAAACTTTACGCTTCACCTACTCGTCACTGCGCACACCGTCAACTGTGTATGATTATGATATGCGCACTCACGAACGCACCGTACGCAAGCAGGAGGAAGTCGTCGGCGGTTATGACTCATCTTTATATACAGTAGAACGCTTCGACGCGACGTCTCACGATGGGACAAAAGTTCCTGTCTCCATTTTTTATAAAACCGCGCTCATAAAAAAAGATGGAGCTAGCCCGACACTGCTTACGGCTTACGGTGCTTATGGAATTTCGTACGATTTATGGTTTTCTTCGACGAGGCTCTCGCTTGCCGATCGCGGTTATGTTATGGCCTTCGCCAACCCGCGCGGGGGAGGTGAGCTTGGCCGGCGCTGGTATCATGAAGGCAAATTTCTAAAAAAGAAAAACACTTTTCTCGACTTTATCGCCTCTGCTGAAGAGTTGATTAAAAGAAAATACACTAAACCGGAAAAGTTGATCGCGGCTGGCGGTAGTGCTGGGGGCTTGCTCATGGGCGCTGTAGCCAATCTGCGACCGGAGCTCTTCCGTGCCGTCGTGGCACATGTGCCATTCGTCGACAGTCTTAACACGATGATGGATTCATCCCTACCTCTGACTGTAGGTGAATATGAAGAATGGGGCAATCCGAACGAGCGCGCCTACTTTGACTACATCAAATCTTACGCGCCGTACACCAATCTTGAGGCAAAGGCCTACCCGCATATGCTCGTCCTCGGCGGGATGAACGACGCCCGCGTCGCTTATTGGGAGCCGGCCAAATGGGTCGCCAAACTCCGCGCCCTTAAAACCGATGACAACGTTATTTTGTTAAAAACTCACCTAGGAGCCGGCCACGGCGGTCCATCAGGCCGTTACAACGCTCTACGTGAACTGGCCTTCGAGTATGCCTTCATCTTGCGGGTATTGGAGTAGCACACGGGGGAGTCTTGTGTGCTATAAAAATAATAGTACATAACTTGTTACGGCCGTGCCAAGTTGTGTACTAAGCGAAAAAACCTATCTTGACAGATTGTAAATTATTGTATAATATAAAACCAGCTGAACGCTTGCGGTTTTATGGCAAATAGTTTGCCGGAAAGCCAAAGGCATTGAAATAAAGGAGGCTGGCTATGTCTGACGGACAGGCCGGTAACAACACGAAGTTCGACCTTTTGGTCGACTTCACGGCGAAGCTCAAGGCGGGTGCCTTGAGCGAGGAAGAGGTCAAGCTCTTCCTCCAGCGTCGGAACCCGTTCAAGCTCGAGCGCGCAGGCACGGGGCCGCGCGCGCTCGGCGGGCGGGCACGCAAGAAGTTGCTCACCCCGTGGATTGCCTATTGGGGCGATCTCTACAAGGTCAAACTCGACCTGCGTGAGCTCGCCATCCCCGTCACGCGTCCGGGCTTCGGTCGCCTCATCATCGAGGCACCGGGCGTCACCATCAACCGGAGGTTCGACGTCTGCGCCAAGCAGTTCACCTGCTGGCGCTACACGGCCGACCTCGACGCGTCGGTGACGCGGAACGACCGTTTCGGCACCGAAAAGCCCCACGCCATCTGGGTGCGGGACGGCGTTGAGGCAGACGCCGAGTGGAAGAACTGCTCCGCCAACGACCTCGAGGACAAGAAGGTACAGGGCATCAGCTTGCCCGAGCGCCTTGACCTGGAGCTCAAGTACTTCCTCGAAACGGGGAAGCATTTGGACAGCGTGAACATCACGCTGTGCTCGGGCTCGCGCTATTCCGGCGGCTACGTCCCGCTCGTGTACTGGTACTACGGCAAGCTGAGCGTCCACTGGTACGACGCGGACGGTGCGCACGAGCACCTGCGTGCCCGTGAGGTCGTTTCGTAACACTTGCCTCCTTTTTATTTTGTACACTTTTCGAACCCTGTTTGCCTCTGGCAAATGGGGTTCGATTCTTTTATACTACTAATCTGGCTCATACAATCGGTCTCGCATAAAAAACGAGATATCGGTTTGCCACAGTCTATACGAAACTACGTGCCTCATGCTGGCGAGGATGTCTTGCAAAAATAATTTTGCAGTCTGCCTCCAAACAGAGCTGCCTCGGCGCAGTACCGCGAGAAACGGGAACAGGCGACTTTGCAAAAGACCGCCAGTGAAGTGGATGGCATGAGGCAACACATGGCTCGCGCAATTCCGACGGCAACGTCCCGAACGTGAACTGGAACTACGACAAGCTGAACGTCAACTGGTACAACACGGACAATGCGAACGAGAACCTGCGTACCCGTGAGATAGTCTCGCCAAGCGGAGTCGCATTACTGCGGCTCCTTTTTGGTTAGAGACTCAAGCCACTTATAGGACATCTTGGAACATTCGATAAGGAATTCTGATAACATCAAATAATCTTTCTGCTCAATACTGCCCAATTCGTGTGCCACGCGGATAAGCTGTTTGCATACTTCAATTTCAATACGCAAGCGTGTTATGAAAGGAGGCTTTTGTTCCGGTTTTGATAAGGCGGCCGTAATAGCAATCCGCAGACAGAGCAAGACTAACGTCTCGAGCTGTTGGTATATTCCGAACCTATCTCGCTTCGGCATCCGCTTGCCGACAATATATAAACTCCGATATACTTCACGAATCTTATGAACCAAGGGGATTTGGAGAGTGCCGGGGGGGGGTCTTATTAGTGGAATTTTCGATCATGTATTTGAACGGATTATTTCACTCGAAAATCTATTTGCCGCATGGCGCGAGTTTAAACGAGGCAAGACGAAAAAGCAAGACGTTCAGGAATTTGAATTCCGACTCGAAGATAATCTGTTTTTGCTCCACGAACAGCTAAAAAACAAAACATACGAGACCGGCCGGTATGAAGCGTTCTACGTCCGCGATCCGAAACTCCGGCACATCCACAAAGCAACGGTCTTTGATCGCGTACTACACCAAGCAATTTTCCGAGTCTTGTATCACCAATTCGATCAGCATTTTATCTTCGACTCCTACTCATGCCGGTTTCGCAAGGGAACGCATGCGGGAGTCGAGCGACTGCATGCGTTCGGCCGAAGAGTTAGTGCGAATAATAATCAGCTCGCGTATGTGCTCAAATGCGATATTCGCAAGTTTTTCGATACTATCGATCACGAAATTTTGCTTAGACTACTGTCTCATGTTATCCACGGAGAAGATACTAAGTGGCTAATCAAAAAAATCATCGGCAGTTTTGAAAAAATACAAGGCAAGGCAATACCGCTCGGCAATGTGACGAGCCAACTGTTTGCCAATGTGTACCTGAATGAGCTGGATCAGTTCGTAAAACATATCCTTAAACAAAAGTACTACATTCGTTACTGCGATGATTTCGTTATACTTTCACAAAGTCATACAGAGCTTGAGGCTTTATTGCCTCGTGTCAACGTTTTTTTGCAAGAAAAACTAAAGCTCTCACTTCATCCGAAAAAAGTTTCGATTTCTAAACTACGGCAAGGAATTGATTTTCTCGGTTATGTGCAGTTTCCAAATCATCGCATTTTGCGAACAAAGACTAAAAAACGAATGTTTCGGAATATAGTAGGAAAAGAATATAATCCTGATGTAATACAGTCATATGTCGGGCTACTCAAACATTGCAATGGACATGGCATACAAAAAACAATTGGCTAAAAAACGCACTCACCGCTTCTATTTTGGCCAGTTTGTGATAGAATACCCCTATGACCGTCATCTATACGGAACACGCAAAAGAGCGAATGGCTGAACGGTCAATCACCGAGAAAATGGTGAACGAAGGGCTAGAGCACCCAGATGAGAAAATAGTAGGACACGATGAACGAGAAGTAATCTTTAAGAAGTTAAAAGCAGGGACAATAAAAATAGTTTGTAAACCGGAGGGAAAGCATACGATTATCATCTCAACCATTTGGCACAAAACATATGAAAATTAGCTACGACACAACAGCCGATGCGCTGTACATAAAACTTCGAGAAGGGAAGTTCTTGGAAAATGAAGAACCAACAGACGGTGTGATTTTTGACATTGGTGAAGACAAGTCACTGCTCGGCATTGAGATTTTGGAAGCAAGCAAAAAGCTGTCGCTGAATGACCTTTCGCATATCGATATTCAAGTACCGTTTGCAACATCAAAATTGGTGCCGGCCTAATGGCGTTATGGCACAAGACTGCCTTGTGTAGTTATACCGACAGAAGTTCGACCTTATCGGACATCTGAAAGGTCGAACCTCA
The DNA here is from genome assembly GCA_041660505.1 of Candidatus Paceibacterota bacterium. Taxonomy (NCBI): domain Bacteria; kingdom Bacillati; phylum Minisyncoccota; species Minisyncoccota bacterium. Next base: position 232,541 of record JBAZWG010000001.1, on the reverse strand, counting down.
AAATGCACTACACATCGGGCGCATATTTTGGTATAGTGTGTCTTGTATTCGCTTTCCTAAAAACTACAAACTACCAACTAAAAACTAGTCATGTTAGACATTAAATTTATCCGCGAAAATGCGGACTTGATAAAGGAGGCGGCGCGGAAGAAACGCGTCAAATTGGATCTTGAGAAATTAATCACTGCCGACGATAAACGGCTTGCTTTGCTCCGCGAAGTCGAGGGTATGCGCGAGAAGCAGAATGCCACGTCCACCTTGGTGGCAGGGGCGACTGACGGTGGAGTCCGCGAAGGGCTTATTGCAGAAATGAAGGTACTCAAAGAAACTCTTCAGAAAAAGGAAGAAGAGTTGCGCGAAATAATGAAAGAATGGCACACGTTGATGCTAGAAGTACCGAACGTGCCGGATATCTCCGTACCGGAGGGCGAGAGCGACGAGCAGAATGTGGAGACGAAGGTCTGGGGAGAAAAGACCAAATTCGAATTCACGCCTAAAAGCCACATCGAGATAATGGAGAAGTTGGATATGCTCGACATCGACCGCGGGGTGAAGATCGCGGGCTTCCGCGGGTATGTGCTCAAGAATGCCGGAGTCAATCTGTCGCTGGCAATCTGGCAGTTGGCACTTAAATTCTTCAGCGAAAAAGGTTTCTCGCCGATGATAATCCCGTCACTCGTTAAGCGCGAAGCATTGCTCGGTACAGGATTTCTCCCGCAAGGAGAAGAGGATTTGTACAAGACGCAGGACGGCAACTTCCTTGCCGGCACGGCAGAGGTGGGCACGATGGGATATTTCATGAATGAAGTCATCGACCTTTCCAAACCCAAGAAATGCATATCATTCTCGCCATGCTTTCGTAGGGAAGCGGGGAGTCATAGTAAGGACGTGAAGGGTCTCATTCGCGTGCATGAATTTTATAAATGGGAGCAAGTGATTCTCTGTGAGGCGAATCATGAAGCGTCGGTCAGGTATCATGAAGAATTGAACAGAAATACGGAAGAGTTTATCGAGCTTCTCGGTATTCCGTATCACACAGTAGTTAACTGTGGTGGTGACCTCGGCCTCGGCCAAGTTAAAAAATATGACGTCGAGCTCTGGGTCCCGATGGAGCAGAAATATCGCGAGATAAGCTCCGCGTCATACTTCCACGATTTCCAGACCAGACGGTTGAATATCAAATACCGCGACCAAGAAGGCAAACTTAAATACGCGCATTCATTGAACTGCACGGCCATCCCGACTCCGCGCATATTGGTCTCGCTTGTGGAGAACTATCAGCAAGCCGACGGCAGTATCAACATTCCGGAAGTTTTACGAAAGTACACCGGATTTGATACAATCAAGTAATGGTTGTTATCCGCGGGCGCGCCATTACGGCGATCAAGAAAGAACAGCGGCAGAAGAAGCTGAAGCGCTCCGGTATCACGGCCGGCCTGGTTTTGCTTAATATTATTATTTACTTGCTCGCACTGGCACTGGCCTTCCGCTTACCGGTATTACGTATCGAAACAGTGGCGGTGCAAGGAGTAGTAGGATCGCGCGAGACAGAAGTGTCGAGCACTGTCACCGGATTACTTAAACAGAACACATTTCTTATTTTCCCTCGTTATACAATGATATCTTCGCCCGGTAGTATGACTGCCGACTTGATGAAAGCCGTGCCTTGGGTCGAGAAAGCAACTATTGCTCTCGAGTCGCCACACGGGGTGCGCATTTCGGTCACAGAGCGCACGCCGGTCTATATAGTCTGCGGACCGGATGGTATTTGCTATTACGCCGATCGCAACACGCTCGTTTTCGCGCCTGCGCCGGCTCTCTCGGCCCCTGTTTATCCGGAGCTCCGTTCGCCGCGTCTGGCATCGTCAACACTTATGATGACAAATGTATTTAATGATGATGTGCCGGAAAAACTCCGTAAATTAATTGAATTATTCAGCGCGCAGAATTTGAGCATAAGTTCGTTCGAGGAAACAGATGAGGGCTCGTTCCGTGTGTTTATAAAAAACGGCTGGTACGTATTGTTCACCAAGGATCAATCGGCGCAAGATGTTGCCGACAGTCTGCGGGCGACAATAGCTAGCGCGCGATTTGCAGGTGAATACGTAGGCCATCCTCATTCGCTTGAATATATAGATGTGCGGCTCGGCGACAAAGTATTTTATAAATTTAAAGGGACAGGCTCCAATGCAACGACAACATCTGCTCACAACTAGTATCGTTGCTATATTGGCGCTCGCTATCGGCTTCGGCCTTTCTGGATTATTGTTTCGCGGTAGTGATATATCGGGTAAGGATCTGCTCATGACGAACAGCGCCAAGCTTGCCAACTTCGCCGGACTTGGCAAACTCACTTATCGCGATTCTTTGCCACCGAAGACGGGGCATGCCGCGATAATCGATCTCGACAAGAATGATATTACGCTTTACGAGGGCGGCCTCATCAGTGACACCTACGCACTTGTCTCTACTGGCGCCATCGGCTCGCCATGGGAGACTCCGGCCGGACGATATAAGGTGCTCGTTAAAGAAATCTCTCATTCGTCTCCGCTCGCCAAGATGAATTTCCCCGATGCGGTGCAGATATTCGGCAACACCTTCATCCATGGTGACCCATACAAAACAAAGCCTGGTGACAGCCCTAAAAACACGTTCGGGTCGATACATCTCAAATCGGCTGATGCTGCGGCCGTATATCGCTTCTTGAGCACCGGAGACGTGGTGATAGTAAAGACAAAAAAGGAGTCAACCTTCGTCTCCGTCGAACGCTTGGCTTCTATCGGTGCGCTCATTCCGGCTTACACAGCCGTTCCAAAGTCGGTCTTGCGCCTAAACTCGCTCTCCTATTACATCGCCGACTTGGATACCGGCGAGGTAATTATGAATCGCGATGAAGACAAAACACGTTCGATAGCGTCAATTTCTAAATTATTCACGACACTTGTCGCGACAGAAGACTATTCTAAAGATAACGTGGTGCAGGTGAGCCAACGCGCGCTAACGACGCTCGGTACCGAAGGAGAACTATTTGTCGGCGAACGTATGGGCGTAAACGACGCGCTTTACCCGCTTCTCTTGGAATCATCGAACGACATGGCCGAGGCCATTGCAGAGTCGTTTGGCCGCGACCAGTTCATCGCCAAGATGAATGAGAAGGCAAAGACGCTCAAGCTTGCGCATACTTCATTCGGCGACCCATCGGGGCTATCGTCTCACAACGTCTCTTCGGCCAAAGATCTTTTCACTCTTGCACAATATCTCTACAAATTCCGCCCCGATGTACTGAACATTGCGAAGACCTATAGCTACACGCTCAAGAGTCCTGAAGGTGCGGCGCGACATGTTTGGACCAATCATAATAAATTCGTTCTGGCCAAAGATGACAGATATATTGGCGGCAAGACTGGCTATATCGATGAGTCGGGGCTGACCTCGGTCTCGTTATTTTCATTACCCTTGGCAGAATTCAGTAAGAAGAACATCGGCATCGTCCTTTTGAATAGTGCCAACCGCGACCGCGATAATAAACTAATTCTCAATCAGCTTTATGATAGCTTGGTGTACGACAAGGGTGTCACTCTGCGCACGGTGGCTAAAATTCCGACCGAATCACTCTTCGCCAATGAAGATGCAAAGGATCGCGCCTCTCTGATCTTCCTCGGCACGATAGCGTTACCGAAAAATACATTGCCGAAGAGTTCAACTGACTTCATGAAATATTTTGCGAACAGCGGATTTCTAAAAGACTCAAATGTGGGAATAACTTCGATAATCGGTCCGGTCTCTGACGTTGGCTATGATCTCGGGAGTCACCCGTCTTTTAAAGCGCCATCCGGTTTTGCCAAGACGCTTCACGATGCCGGCGTTACTGTCGCATCGCTCGCAACCAGCCACGCGGGTGATTGGGGCAGGGGGGCGATTGGCGATACTGTCACGACACTGGCTAGCGCCGGAGTAACGCCGGTCGGTATCGGCAGAGACGCAACCGAGGCCGGCGTCTTGCGGACACAGACCGTAAGCGGTATGACCGTCGGATTTTTGAATGTCGCCATTGGCGCGCCGGCTTGGCTTTCGTCACCCTCGAATGTTCCGGTTATAAATTCAATCGATCCGGCGGACATTTCTTCGTTTCTCGAGACTGTTCGCAATTCGGCCGCAAAAGTACAATTCCTCGCGGTTATCTATAATGCGAACGCAGGCGCCGAGAGTATCGATGAAGTTGGTGCCAGCGTATTTGCCAAGAGCCTCATTGATGCCGGTGCGAAGATAGTGATAGGCGTCGGCCCGCACGAGGTCGGCAGTATCGAAAGGTACAAAGACGGCGTCATCGCCTATAGCCTTGGCGACTTCATTTATGACCCGGCGCTCCTCACTAAGCCGTTCCAGGGGATAGCGCTCGAAGTCCTCCTCCAAGGAGGCGAAATAATAGAAACCAACGGCGCCATAGTCAAGGCTGACGAGCGCGGGATCCCGTATCTGTCGGAAGACGACCTGTAAGGGCGGCAAGGACTCACCTCTTCCCGCTCCGCTCCTTGAGGAGAGACCTTGCCGTCTTAATATTCTGTCGCCGAGGTGAGTCCTCCGGTAAAAGCGGAGGTCTCTCCTCGGCGACCAAGCATCCTCGGGTCAAATGGTGGGAAATGAGCCACTGGGGTCGAGTTGTTCTCTTGTTGGCAGTATGCTATAACAACCTTGATACGGTCACTCGCCTCTGGGGGAACATGGAACAGTACGTCTCCACCCACGGAGGAATTAGGGCTTTTGGGAATCATTCCCATTGGCTGGAAAAGGAGTTTTGTCATGGTTAAGCCAAGGATACCGCGTAAGTCGGTGTCGCAAGGGCAAACGGAGTTTCTCCAGATTCGGTTTTCCTATTTGTATGGGAGACTGGACGGAGAGCTCGCACAGCGACTGCTCGACAACGAGGAAGCACTCGAATACTTGCTTCTCAGCAAGATCAACCTCTGTAGCTTTCTTGCAGAGACCGGTTTGCCGATTGAAGTGGGTTCGGCTACACCACACACCCAGAAACTGCTCGCCGCCTGTCGCCTCAACTACATCGAGGATGGATTCAGTGAGAGGTTCAACTGGGAAATGCCGTGCGTCTCGGAAGGTGTCAACGCCGGCAACAGAATCGTCTTTGAGCCGATTGAGCTAGGCGACGAAGGCTATCACGCGGAGACCCCACGAGATCTCGTCAACCAGATGTATAAGAAGGATAGGGAGCGCACCGGGCGGGGAGACAGCGATCTGTCTCCCATCAGCTTGCGCGAGGCCTACCTTTTCGTTGCAAGCTTTCCCTGGTTTTGCGAAAAACGGTACCTGTTCATTCCATGGGTAAACGACCGAGGAATGAATGATACGGTGAGTAGATTCCCTATGTTTGCCAATCGCGCCGGTAGAAGTCTCGAAAGCGTCAGCATTCATGACTTCATCGAGCAGCGTTACTTCGATAACGCCTACGTGCTCGCAAAGCGCGAAAAGCGTTCGTAGTCCGAGTACTTGGCCAAGACAATTTTTAGTTCTTCGAGGAATTTCCTCAACCAGCCGTTCCTCGTGAGCGGCTGTGTTTTATTTCAGATACCTTTTTGTGGCCGAGGTCTCTTAATTTTATACACAGCGTTTGCGTGGCGGCAGTGATATAATATGGTCATGCCTATCGCCTTGCTTCTCCCCAATTATCTCATTTGGCATTACACCAAAGGGCTCAAAGAATTGCTCGTAAACTGGGGGCATATTTTGTATTTTGTGATTCATTATTTTTCGATACCGAATCTTTTGCTCACTCTCATTTCGCCTTGGAAACGCATGAACGAAGGTGCCTCACACACCATCAATCCGGGCGCTATCATGGAGCACGTGATATTCAACAGCATTATGCGGGTCGTCGGCCTGCTCATCAGAACCGTCACTATCGTCATCGGTCTGGTCGCAACGGCTTTAGTGATAGTCGGCGGAGTTGGAATGATATTGCTCTGGATGCTCTTGCCAATATTTTTGATTATTCTGGTATTTGCCGGATTCACGTTTATCTTCAGGCCAATAGCCTAAGAACACATCATGAATGCATACACATTAATGACCGCCAAATCGCTTGCTGGTCTCGACAGCATCTTGACCAATAAGTCGCGCAAAATTCTTCTTATTGCTACCAAGATTTTCATGATTGTCGGTATTCTTTTCTTGGCGTATGCCCACTATTTCATCTCTGTGCCGAGTATCGCTGTGCGCCTCCTCGGAGTCCTCGCGCTTTTGCTGGTTCTGTGGATTTGCCTAATCTTGCTTGATGCATATGAGCGTTCCTACGACTCCGACCATGAGCCCTACTGGATAGAGGCTTACATTATCGCAAATCGAGGAAGATATGAGAACGATTACCTCCGCGCTTACGTCGAATCTCGCGCGGGCTACGAAGTATTGCTCCGTCTCGGTATGGAGGCGGCGGCGATAAATTCGCTGGCACAAGCACCGCGCTTGGCTTCTGCCTCGCCATTTACACCTTCGGACGAGGCACTTTGTTCATTTAAGACATTCTCGCGCGAATTGTTCTTGGCCGAAGTGGCTTTGCGCGACGTGTTATTTAATGTTGCAGCAGGCGAGAAAGAGTTTACCGGCACTGTCGCCCTTGTAATGGATCAAGAGAATGTACGCCGGCAGAAGGAGCGCTGGTGGACAGCAGAGAATCTCGGCAGTATAAAAAGTATCGGCAAAGATTGGGCCTATGGGGACACCTTTCGGCTCGATCGCTATAGTGAGGACATTACCCGCACGCGCAAGGGGATAATGGACCGCGTAAAGAGCGATATGCACGAGGCTGAAATCAGCCGCATCGAGGTGGCGCTCTCGCGCGCGGATGAGACTAATGTATTCTTGGTTGGCCATCCCGGGGCAGGGGTCGTGGATATTATAAATGGTCTGGCCGACAAGATTTTGACCGGTAAAACAACGGCTCAGCTCGCCCATAAACGTACCGTTCGCTTCCATGGTGTCGCTCTTGTCTCCGGCTCAAAAGCCAAAGACGTCTTCGAGACGGAGTTCCAGCTAACAATCAAAGAAGCCATTCACGCCGGTAATATTCTACTTATCTTCGACGACTTTGCCGCCTTTTATAGTTCCGCGCAAGCTTTGGGTTCAGACGTTACAGCCTTGCTTGCTCCCGTCCTTGCGTCTTCTGCAATCCAGATTATCGCGCTCTCCGACGCAGCGAATTTCCATAAGCTTTTTGAATCCAATCAATCGCTCATGTCAAAGTTCGAGAAGATAAGTATCGACGAACCTAATCACGATGCTGTTGTTGCACTAATCGCGCGCATGGGTGCCGACATCGAAGACAAGAGCGGGCTAACTTTTACATATCCGGCACTCGTGTCTATCGTGGAATGTGCCGAGCAGTATATTACGGACGGCATTATGCCGGACAAGGCCGTTGACCTGCTCATGGACTTATCATCAACTCTCGTACGCGACCATGATTTTTTCGTCTCTAAAGAAGATGTGCTCCAGTTCGTGAAATTAAAAACAAAAATTCCTGTCGGCGCGATTGGCATGGATGAACAAAGCAAGCTGGAACATCTCGAGGAATATTTACATCAGCGCGTAATCGGCCAAGAACAAGCGATTAAGGCAGTGGCTGACGCACTTCGTCGTGTTCGTAGCGGTATCAAGAATCCAAATCGCCCCATCGGCACCTTCCTCTTCTTGGGGCCGACCGGCGTGGGTAAGACCGAGACGGCAAAAGCCTTGGCCGGCGCCTACTTCGGCGACGAGTCGAGTATGATGCGTCTCGACATGAATCAGTACAAAGAATCGGACGCCATCGACCGCCTGATCGGCTCCTTCAGCCTCGGCAAGCCGGGCGTGATGTCATCTATGATTCGCGACAAGAAATACGGCGTACTTTTACTGGATGAATTTGAGAAAGCGTCGAATAATGTAAAAGACTTGTTCCTGCAAGTGCTGGATGAAGGCGTCTTCGCCGATGCCTCCGGCGAGAAGGTAAACGCACGCAATGTTATTTTCATCGCCACCTCAAACGCCGGGAGTGATGATATTTTCAAAATTGTCGAGAGCGGCGGCAACTTGGCCGAGCATAAAGAGGAGCTGACCAACGCGCTTGTCGCGAACGGGACGCTCAAGCCGGAACTCATGAATCGCTTCGACGGCACGATATTCTTCGAACCATTGTCGAAGGAGAATATCACTAAGATCGCCGAGATGCTCCTCAAGAAATTGCAGGCGCGCCTGCGCGAGAAGGGAATTGATTTCGTTATTAATCAGGCTGTATTGGATAGCGTTGTGTTAATAGGCTACGACCCCAAGTTTGGCGCCCGCCCGATGAACCGCGCTATTCAAGATAAGGTAGAGGGCCTGATTGCCCGCAAAATAATCGCCGGCGAACTGCCTGCTGGGTCAAAGATAGAGCTCACCGCAACCGACCTAGCGTAAAGGTCATAATTCTTGAAACCCGGATTTACTACATTTTTGAACGGCCGTCTAATTTTGTAGTATTTTATTTTCCTTTCAGCCCGAACTTTTTAAGTAGCCATTCGTCATTCTCAAGCTTCTCGACGATTGCATACAGAATCTCTGCGTTGCTCGCGAACGATGTTTTAAGCAGTGCAACGTAGTCGTAACATTCATAAGGATATATCCAGACGCTTTGCTGAAGTCTCTCGAAACCCTGGGCCTTAAGCTCTCTGCGCAAAAGATTTCGTTTTTTTCGTTTTGTCTCCTTGATATCAAAAATTACCATTCGCCATTTACCGTCCCATACTGTCTTCGTAATTTTTATCTTCTTTCTTTGTGTGTCTCTGAGCTTACGTTCACCCATTTTGGTAATCATGTAGAATTCCTTCTTGCCTCGGACTGTTTTGATGACGAGTCCCTGCGAGCAGAGTCGTTCTACCGAAAGGGAGGCATAATGTTTTGCGGTGTATTTTTTTCTAACAATGAGTGGCTGTAGCTCATTGACTGCCATGGTCAGGAATTCTCGAGTATCCCAGTCTTTTGATTGGTCGAGAAGTGTCAGAATAATTTCCGGAGCACCCTTGTAGGTGTATTTAATCGCCATAGATTAATTATATCAAACTCGATGTAAAAACACTACAAATCGTGACGGCCGTCTAAAAATGTAGTGATATGTTCTGGCTCGTTTGTGGTACAGTGTTTACATCGATGCTATACTTGCAAGGAAGAAATTAACATATCCTAGATGAAATTAAGAAACAAAGTAGCACTTATTACGGGTTCAAGCAGAGGAATCGGCAAGGCAACAGCTATAGTTTTTGCCAAAGAAGGTTCCAGTATCGTGGTGAACTATGTAAAAAACAAATCAGCTGCCGATGAAGTGGTGGCAGAGATACGAGGTTTGGGCGTAGGTGCTATTGCAATCCAGGCGGACGTGGCGAGCGAAGACGATGTGAAAAGAATGATTAGCGAAACGACACAGCACTTCGGGGCAATTGATATTTTGGTTAATAATGCTGGTATCGTTTGGGATATTCCCATATTTACAAAAACTGTTGAACAATGGGAACGAGTCCTCCGCGTCAATTTGATAGGAACTTTTCTTTGTGCTAAATATGCCGTGCCACATATGAAAAATAGGGTTGGTGCGTCGATCCTTAATATTTCTTCAACAAACGGCATTGATTCATTAAGTCCGGATTCGGCAGACTACGATACCTCAAAAGCAGGAGTCATTAGTCTGACGAAGAACATGTCTCAAGCTCTAGCCCCTCAAATCAGGGTAAACTCAATAGCTCCAGGCTGGGTTGATACAGAAATAAACAAGGACTTGCCACAAGAGCTTGTTAAAAGCGAAACAGAGAAGATTGCCTTGGGTAGATGGGGTCGGCCGGAAGAGATAGCAAATGCGGCCCTATTCCTCTGCTCAGATGACGCAAGTTTCATCACGGGTGCAACTCTCGTGGTAGATGGCGGATATCAGTAAGAGATACGCTGCCCAAAATTTAAACTGGCTCACCGCAACCGACCTAGCGTAAAGGCTAAAAATATTGCATAATAGGTAACTTATGTCTTTCTGGACTAAATTACCTAAACCTTTCTTTGCATTGGCCCCAATGGCTGATGTCACCGACGCGGCATTTCGGCAAATAGTGGCAAAATATAGTTTTCCTCTCGAAAAGAGGTCTTTGGAAAGGTCCTCGGATCTCCTCGGCTTGCGCCTCGGCCAGACCATTTCCAAACACCCTTTTCCTCAAGGCGAAACTGTATTTTGGACCGAGCAAGTATCCTGCGACGGTCTTGTACATGAAAAGGCAAGAGAAAAATTACTTTTGGATTTGCGATACAGCGAAGGCGAGCGGCCGATAGTGGCGCAGTTTTTCGGTTCGAAACCGGAGAACTTTTATTATTGTGCAAAATTGGCGAGTGAGCTTGGCTTCGACGGTGTGGACATCAATATGGGTTGCCCGGACAAGTCTGTGAATAAGCAGAAAGCCGGCGCGGATTTGATAAATAACCCGGAACTTGCGCGTGAAGTTATTGAAGCGGCGAAGGAGGGCGCGATGTCCGCCAGCCGGCGGATACCGGTGTCGGTTAAGACCCGCATAGGTTATAACAGTATTATTACAGAAAAATGGATAAGTGAAATTATAAAGTCAGAACCGGCAGCAATCACTATTCACGGGCGGACAAAGAAAGAGATGTCGAAAGTGCCGGCGCATTGGGATGAAATTGCCAAGGCGGCAAAATTAATTCATGCGGCGGTAAATCCGCCAGCTGGCGGAATTTTATGCATCGGCAACGGTGATGTAAGAAACATGAACGAGGCCAAAACAATGGCCGAGAAATATTGCGTAGACGGCGTAATGATCGGGCGTGGCATATTCGGTAATCCGTGGCTGTTTAATCCGAAAGTTTCGCGCGAGGATTTGCCTTATGAAGAACGCGCGAAAGTAATGCTTGAGCATGCCGGACTCTTCGAAAAATTGTATAAAGGCATAAAGCCATTTGCTGTTATGCGTAAACACTTCGGCTCGTACATGGCAGGGCACATACACGCTAAAGAACTAAAAATTGCGCTTATGCAAACAGAAAGTTCTCAAGATGTCGAAGCTGTTTTGAGGCAACATAAACTTGTGATATAGTAATTTCTATGCAAAAAAATAAAGCAAAATCAGTACGTTTATCGTCAAATGTAAGCCCAAGCCGTTACCGTCTTATGATCCACCCGAGCCACAATCATAAGACGTTTAAGGGCGAAGAAACTATCGAGCTTGCGCTTGCAAAACCAACAAAAGCTATAACTTTGCACTCTGCTGATCTGACGATAAGCTCTGTTTTTCTGTCTCAAAAAAAGAGCAGACAAGAAGGTATTGTGTCGTACGACCCGGCAGAAGAGACAGCAACCTTTACGTTTGCAAAAGCAGTACAAGGGAAGTGCGAGCTCGAACTCGCCTTCAATGGTAAAATCACAGAGAAGCTCGCCGGATTCTATCGCAGTACCTACGAACATGAGGGCGAGAAGCGCACGTTGGCTACGACTCAATTCGAGCCTGTAGATGCTCGCCGTGCCTTCCCATGCTTCGATGAGCCTTCGCAGAAGGCAATCTTCGATATTACTTTGATGGTGCCGAAGGGGCAGATTGCAATTTCGAATACCTACGAGATTGACCGAGAAATAGAAACCCCTCTCCTTCGGGGAGGGGCAGGGGAGGGGCTGTACGAAATCGTCAAGTTCGCGCCGACGCCGAGGATGTCGACCTATCTCGTCGCCTTTATTGTCGGTAACTTTGATTACGTTGAAGCGAAGACGAAGGGCGGGGTGCGTGTAAGAATTTTTGCGACACCCGGCAAGAAGCATCAGTCAGAGTATGCGCTCGACACAACAGTCAAGATATTAGAATTTTACACCGATTATTTTGGCATAAAATACCCGTTGCCGGTACTCGACCTCATCGCTGTGCCCGACTTTCCCGTCGGGGCTATGGAGAATTGGGGCGCTATAACATATCGCGAGACCGGCTTGCTCGTCGATCCGGATCATTCATCTGCGGCGGCAAAGCAGAGAGTTACGCTCGTAATTGCGCACGAGCTGGCGCACCAATGGTTCGGCAACCTTGTTACTATGGAGTGGTGGACCCAGCTCTGGCTTAATGAAGGCTTCGCCTCGTGGATTGAATTCCTCGCGATGAATCATATTCATCCAGAATGGAATATGTGGGAACAGTTCCACACCATGGACAAGGCGGAAGCTTTGCATTTGGACGCACTTGCCTCGACTCACCCGATTGAAGTCCCGGTACATCATCCTAAGGAGATCTCTTCGCTTTTCGATGCGGTGAGCTATCACAAGGGCGCCTCGGTGATTCATATGCTCCACGCCTTCCTCGGGCCGAAGACGTTCCAAAAAGGTCTGCAACATTATCTCAAAAAACATTCGTACAAAAATACAGTGACGAAAGATTTGTGGGATTCGCTCACTAAAGTATCGGGTGTCAATGTGGCGAAACTCATGACGAATTGGATCGGCGAGCCAGGCTACCCGATTGTTTCTGCCTCTCTTAAGTCTGATAAAATAGTGCTTTCGCAAGAAAGGTTCTTCTCGAATCCAAAATCAGCAACAAAGAAGAATGCAGTCTGGCAGATTCCGGTACTTATCGAGCAGGCAGGGAAGAAGCAACTCGAGAAAACTTTATTGACCAAGAAACAAGCCCAAGTCTTAGTCGGTGCATCAGCCGACTGGACACTTGTTAATGCCGGCCAGGCCGGGTTCTTTCGTACCGCATACAGCAAAGAACTCCTTGCGAAACTATATGAACCTATTCGAAACAAGGAGCTTTCGCCCATCGACCGCTTGAGTATCTTGAGCGATGCATTCGCCTCTACTCGGGCCTGCCGGATATCGACATATACAGTGCTTGATTTGCTTGCCGCCTACGAGCATGAAGATAATTATAATGTCTGGTCGGAAATCGCCGGTGTCATCGGCGCGGTAGACCTTATGTTGCACGGCAATCCATTGCAAAAAAAGTTGCGTGCCTACGCGAGAAATTTGTTCGCTACAGTGATGGACACGTTGGGTTACCAGCCCAAAAAAGACGACAGCCATAGTACCTCGCTCCTGCGCTCGCTTACCTTTGGCCAACTCGGCCGGTATGGGCATACGGCAACTGTCGAGCATGCAGAGAAGCTCTTCGACGCGCATGTGGCATCGGGCGCAGAAATATATCCCGACCTGCGTGCGGGCGTCTATCAGACCGTCGCCTTGCACGGCAATGTGAAAGAGTACGAGCAGATGCTCGCCTTATGGCATAAAGAAAGCATGCAAGAAGAGAAGCAGAGATTGGCTATCGCACTTGGGTTCTTCCGCGACTCCGCGTTGGCATTGCGCACGCTTGATTTCTCTATGTCTGACATGGTGCGCCCGCAAGATTCGCGTACGGTGCAAGCGGGCGTCATTGCGAACCCTGAAGCGAGTGAAGTATTGTGGCGCTGGACAGAGAAGAATTGGGGACTGCTTTATGATAGATTCTCGCACACCGGCAGTTTGTTTAACTTTATGGCATTAGGCTTCTTCGGCCATTTCCAAACCAAAGAACAAGTAAAAGCCGCTAAATTATTCTGGAATAAAAACAAAAACAAACAAAAAGGCGCCGAGAGGCCATTCGCCCAAGCAATTGAGAGTGTAGAAGGTCGCCTCTTGTGGCACAAAAAAGCGCAAAAAGACGTCGAGAAGTTCTTGAAGAATCTTTAAGCGAATAGCGAATCGACGACCGCCTTCACATCTGCACCGTCGGCCTTGCCTTTCAAGTCTTTCATCAGGGCGCCGGTGAGGATACCTGCTTTGGATTTGTCGGAAATATTAAGCTCGGCTTTCTTGGCTTCGGCCAGGATCTGAATATCGGCTCTGGGCATCAGCTGTGGCAGATACTTTTCGAGTATGCTCATCTCGGCTTTCTCGCCTTCCACCAGATCTTGACGGCCGCCTTTTTCGAATTGGTCTATCGAATCCTTGCGCTGTTTGACCAGCCGGCGGATAACGGCTATGCCGTCCTCGTTCGGGAGCATCTCTTGCGGGGTGCGTTTGGTCGCGACCAGCTCATTGGTAAATGCCGCCAGAATTCCGCGCAAGGTCCGTAGGCGAACCTCATCCTTGGCTCGCATCGCGTCTTTGATGCTCGCTTTTATATCATCATGTAACATATACTCTAGTATAGCTGAAAGCGGGGAAATATGCTATAATTAACAGATTATGGCGAAGAAAAAGGCTAATTCTGTAGACGAACCATTGGTCAAAAAGCGCATTCGTGCGGTCATCATGCGCAAGAAGAAGCTCCTTGCCGACACGGCCGGAGACGAGCAAACGCTCCGTAACGAGCTGATGCAAATCAAGCATCTCTATGACACGACGATAGGAGTGCTCTACCTGAAAATTGATGAGCTTGATGAGTCGATATTCGCATTGCGCAAATTGGGCGACTTGCTTGATAAAGATATGACGCTTAAAGAAGCACAGAAAATCCTCGCCGGCCGTGCTGAAGCCGAGCAAACAAAACGCGACGAAGAAGACAGCCGAATGCACGAAGAGTACGATCGCATGATGCGACGCAGTGCGGCGACGCCCGCGAACGGCCTCGAGCTCAAGAAGCTCTGGCGCAAACTGGCCTTCCGCTTCCACCCCGACTTAGTGCAAGACGATGGCGAGAAGAAAGAGCGCGAGCAGATGATGCAGAAAGTGAACGACGCCTACGCGAGGGGCGACTTGATCGGACTGCGGCTTCTCGAAGAATCGGATGACGGAGAGGAGCTGGATGTGGACAGCAGTATGGAGGATCTCGAACAGACCTTGCTTGACATCGAGAGCAGTCTCAAGCGCTCGAAGCAGAAGATTGTGGCACTCAAACGTTCAGAATGGTTCTCGTGGAAGGAGAAGCTTGCGGCGGCAATCGACGAAGAGAACGATCTCTTCAAAGACCTCGAGAAGAAACTTAAATATCAAGCCGCTCTTCGCGAGAAATCTATTATCGAACTAAAGAAAAAGCTTGGCATCTAAAATCTTCACCGAAATATACAAAAAACTGAATAAAGCACAGAGAAGTGCTGTAGATAATATAGAAGGTCCGGTGATGGTTGTGGCCGGCCCCGGTACCGGCAAGACCCAAATACTGACTCTTCGCATTGCGAATATCCTAAAGAAGACCGACACGGCGCCGGAGCAGATTTTGGCGCTCACCTTTACCGATGCCGGTGTTACCGCGATGCGCGAGCGTCTGGTCTCCATAATCGGCGTTACGGCATACCGCGTGCCCATTTTTACCTTCCACGGGTTCGCGAATGAAGTGATTAATCGCTTTTCGGAGCATTTCCCCGACTTGGCGGGCTCGCGGCCATGTTCAGAACTCGACCGCATTTTGCTGATGCAAAAAGTCTTTGATATTGCCGATCTTGAACATCTTGCTTCGCACAGAGCGCCATACCACTATCTGCAAAAAACGCTTTCGGCAATTTCTTTACTCAAACGTGAGATCATAAGTCCGCGTGAACTTCTCGCTCGTTTAAAAAAAGAAGAACAGGTAATCAGAAAGGCAGATGACTACAGACATATTAAAGGCCCGCATAAAGGCAAAGTAAAAGGTGAATATCAAAAGCGCGAGGAAGCGATAATTAAGAATCGCGAACTCGCCTTGCTCTATAAAAAATATGAAGAAGCACTCGCCGATAGTTTATTCTATGACTACGAGGATATGATACTCGCGCTTGTGACGGCGCTCGAGACAAATAAAAATTTGAAGCTTATTCTGCAAGAGGAGTACCAATATCTGCTTGCCGATGAGTATCAGGATGGCAACGGCGCGCAGAACAGAGTGCTTGATTTGCTCGCAGACTTTCATGATTCTCCCAATATATTCATTGTCGGCGATGAGAAGCAGGCAATATACAGATTCCAAGGCGCCTCGCACGAAAACTTTACTAATTTTAAGAAACAATATCCAGACGCGAAGATAATAACACTGACCGAAAATTATCGCTCGACGCAGAATATTTTGGATATTGCCGGAGCCGATCTTGTTGCTAAGGCAAAGCGTAAAGAGTCTTTTATAAAGGTATACGAATGTGCGAGTGTGCCGGACGAAGCAGATTGTATTGCACAAGAAATTTCTAAAAAGATAAAATCAGGCGTAAATCCCGAAGAAATCGCAATCTTTACCCGCACCAATAAAGAGCTCGGGCAATATGCGGCGGCGCTTGCAAGGAGCGGCGTCGCTTTGTCCGTAGAAACAAAGGAAGATATTCTTGACGATCCGCTGATAGAGAAACTGCTGATTTTGTTCAATGCGGCGGCGCAAGTTGGTGAAGACTTCGCGCTTATCTCGGCTCTGCATCTTGATTGCTTTAATATAAACGAGCTCGAGATATACGAGCTCGCGCGAGAGGCGCGGAGAAAAAAAATATCGGCATGGCGCGTCCGTGCGGGAGGCGAGATAGAACGCGCGCGCCAACTTATCCTTTCGTGGGCCAAGGTTGGCGCGAACGTATCACCGGCAGAACTCATCTCTAATATTCTGCGCGAGTCAGGCTTGTTAAACCAATTTATTGCCCACTCGGATGCAGACACAGAGCTGGATAAGCTCGCGCGCTTATTGACGTATCTGGAAGATTATACTAAAACTCACCGTTCGGCTCGGATCAAAGACATCGCGAAAGTGTTATCCTTGCTTGATGAGTATAACGTCCTCGAAAGTCGCGTAGGCACGAGACGAGCCGGACGCGTCCTCGTAATGACCGCTCATAAAGCAAAGGGTCTTGAATATGAACACGTGTATATAACGGGCGTCGTAGAAGGCAACTGGGGCGGGCGAGCGAGCCGAACGGTATTCAAAATCCCGGGGATTGTTGCCTCGACCAAAGAAGAAGAGGAGGCGGACGAGCGCAAACTGTTTTTCGTCGCAATGACGCGGGCGAAAAAAGAGCTCACTATAAGCTACGCAACTTCGCGCGAAGACGGAGCGACACTCCTGCCTAGCAGATTTATCGCGGACCTGCCAGAGAAGTTATTACACAAGACCGCCTTGTGTGCTATTACACAAGGCGGTCTTGTGGGACGAGTGGCGCAGATACTGGTGCCGACTGTAACGTCGCAAACGAGAAAAGATATCCAGGATTTTGTGCGCGAGACGCTATCAGAGAGAGGTCTTGCGGTTACTGGCCTTAATAATTACCTGTCTTGTCCGTGGAAATATTTCTATCGCAATCTCTTGCGCATTCCCGAGCCGCAGAACAGCTCGCTCATGTTCGGCAACGCGGTGCACGCAACACTTAAGAAATTCTTCGATAAGTATCGTGTTCAAGAAGACATGGGTAAGAAAGAATTGCTGGAGACTCTGGACAGGGAACTTGAGAAAGAATATTTCACCGATAAAGAATTAACAGAGATAAAGAAAAATGGCAAAGATGCCATATCCGGTTATTATGACGCGTACAAAAACTCTTGGGCTAGAGATATAAAAAATGAATTTCCTATAGACGTTATGTTTCCGGTCGGAGATGGCGAATTAAGACTGACTGGCAAACTCGATAAACTCGAAATAACAGACGGAGCCGTAAACGTAGTGGACTATAAAACCGGCAAGATTAAATCCCGAAATGAAATCTTGGGTAAAACTAAGAATTCCGAAGGGGATTATCACCGCCAGTTGGTGTTTTATAAACTTCTGTTAGACAGATACGAAGAGGAGAAATATAATATGCAGACCGGCATGATAGACTTTATTATCCCGGACCTGCCTCGCCGGCAGGCAGGCAAGAATATCGGCAAATACAAAAAAGAAGTCTTCACGATAACTAAAGAAGAAGTATCGAAATTAGAAGAAGAAGTTGCGCGGGTCGCCAACGAGATACTAAACCTGTCGTTCTGGCAGAAAAGATGTGGGGATAAACAGTGTGAATATTGCCGTCTTCGCGATATACTATAGCCATGATACAAGAATTTCTCATTGACGCCGGAACCTACGAGCTTTTTATTAGACTTGTTGTTGCGGCATTACTCGGTTTACTTATCGGTACGGAACGGTCTTTGGCGCACAAGACGGCCGGGATGCGCACTTTTTCACTTATCGCACTTGCGGCGGCTCTCTTTGCAATCATCGGCGAACAGGTTGCTTTAACATCGATACCCGTTTCATCCATTGCTCTTGCGAATGTTCTGGCCACCGTCATCTCCGGTATTGGCTTCATTGGTACCGGTCTCATTTTCTTGAAACACGAACACATGAACGGTCTTACCACCGCGGCCGGGCTCTGGGCAACTGCCGGTGTCGGAATGGCCTGCGGGCTCGGATATTATATTCTCGCCACATTTTCTGCTGTCCTCGCTATTATAATATTGGGCGTAGTCTCTTATTTCGAAGAAAAGGTAATAGAATAGACGAAGAAATAAAGACTAAGCTCTTGACGGTTCGGTATCCTGAAGCGAAGAGGCGTTATATGCGCCTACGAGCATTACGATACCAAGCGCCAGAAATAGTCCTTGCATCGGCATAATCTGAAGCAAAATAATCGCGACGATTGGTGCGACAATATAATTAAACTGGCGGGCGTTGCGGAAGAAAGCGATGACACCAGCGTCGCGCGGGCCAATCTGTTTGAAGAAATAAGTCTCGTTCATTATCTCTATCGCCGAGGCACCGGTGCGGGTGAGGAATAAGAGCGCCGCCCACGGGACGATGCTTGTGTATCCGAGGAAGTAGAGCCCGGCCGTGGATACTGCGGCGATTATGAACCCGGCGGTGAGTATCTCTTGCTCGCCCAAATATCTGTCGGCGATGACACCAAGAGGTAGCTCAAAGAACACAAAAGGCAGGAGCATAATCATAAAGATAAAGCCGATATCGCTCCAGGCAAATCCTGCGTATTGATGCAAATAGAGCGGCGTGTAGATTGTCATCCAGGTATAGAAAAATTCGAGTACAAATGTCGAAATGAATATCTTGCGAATGTTAACATTCCTGTTCAGTACGCGTAAGCCATCGCGCAGATGGTGGTCGCGAGGCTTTATCTCCGGGAGGCCTTTAAGGCCGAAGATGCAGATAGCAAGGGACGGTAATAAAATTAACGCGGCCGTGACGAACATGAGAGGGTAGCTATCATTGCCGATAATACTGCCTGTGATAAGCGGGCCGGCGACGAAGGCCAGGTTGTACATGGTCAAGTAAACTCCGCGGATATTGCCGGTGGTTGCGTCATTCGACAACTTCTCGACAGCAAGATCGAAGGCGATAAGAAGCAGGAATTCCGCGACAGAATAGATAACAACGAAGATTATGGCTGTAACGGCATCTGACGAGAACGCAAGTGCAAGCGACGAAAGTATTGTAACAGCAAAAAGTATAAGAGTGAGCTTGCGATGCCCCAACCAATTGATTAGACGGAAGAAATTAAGCGAGAAGAATATCGAGATAAGCGCGATGCTCGCATAAACCAGTCCCACATAAGTCTCGCCGATATAGCTTGCAATGTAGGTGGAGAGCACATAGACAACGAGCGCGAAATGAAGGCCATAGAAAAAATTACTCGCATAAACAAATTGCAGAAGCTTGCCCGAAACAGCTTTGGTCATATCTCTATTATATCGCGCGGTGACAAAATTAGTTCTGGATAACTGCTATTGACATATATCGAAAGAGTATGCTAAATTATACGGCAGCTTCGCTATATTGAAAACCGATAAGTGATCGCGGTTAATGATACTTGCTCGGTTGCAAGACTATCATTTACCGTGTACCCCACCGCTGTGTGGGAAGGAGGTGTCCAATGCCCAGAAAGGGATTGCCCGACACCCGAGGACGCGGAGCGTCCTACGACCTCGCGGGGAAGATCGCAAATGCGCGACTCCTCCTCGCCGCCGAACTCCTCGGCAAGCTTACGCCTGAGCAACAGGCGGCGCTCGCGCACAAGGACAAGAAGTCCGTGCGGGAACAGATGGCGGACGCGTGTGCAGCCATCAACTCGGGCAAGACGCTCGTCGTCAAGCCCGAGGTTGTCTCGCCATCCGCACCGCCCGCGCAGCCGCGGCTCAAGCTCGTCGAAGGCACGACCATCGTGCCGTCCTACGACAAGTTCGAAGTGAAGAAGCACTTCAAGCTCGACACCTCCGCGAAGGCCGCCGTCCAGATCTACTACCTGGGCGACAACTTCAAGGCGAACTTCTCGAACAAGATCGAGACCGACGTCGAGAAGGCCGAGCTGCGCTGCCACACCCTCCTCCGTTCCTCACTCGATCCCGAAATCATGAGCGAGCTCGATGAAGCTCGCCGGGTCATCAAGCTAGCCCACTTCTGGGGTATGCTGTTGCAGCAGCCCCGCGGAGAGACTGGCCCGCTCCTCGTCAACGGCTACGCGAACATCGCGTATGTCGAGGACGAAAATGGCGTTCTCTGGTTCGTGAGCGCGGGCTGGGACTCCGGCAACGGCTGGTACGTCCTCGCGCGCTCGGTCGAGGGCCCGCTCAGGTGGAGCGTCGGCCTTCAGGTCGTCTCCCGCTGATCCTGTTTACCTCGGTCACTTATTCTTTCTTCTTAAGCCCTCTGACACTTTGTCGCTTTGGCGGCAGGTATCGGGGGGTTTTGTTTTTTATCTACATATGCTAGCTTCTCAAGTTAAGGCCACTCCATTGCACCGGCTACGGCTTGTGCAGAGGGCCTCGCATCCCTGTATTCGAGAATTAGTGCGGGTACGCCTGCACCAAGTGTGGATACAGCAAGCTCTAAAAAAGAGTGAGGATCGGTGCAGATTGCTGGCGGACTTTGAATGTCCCAGACACGATACAGCTCGGCGAGTATTCCAAAAGAACTCAAAGAACAGTGGCACGGATGGCAGTCTGCACGGTGCGTGGCGCTTGTTTCTCTGGGTCGTGAACGCGAACTGGAACTCCGGCAACGGCTGGAACGTCAACGCGAACTCGGTCGAGAACCCGAACAGGTGGAACGACGGCAATCAGGTCGTCTCCCGCTACCCTTATCTTTCCTCCGCACGCGTTGTGGAGGTTTTCGTAAGCAGGCCTTTTCGCCATCCGCCGATCATGCGCCCAACTTCCTCGATGCCTTCGCCGATGATTGCAAGATGTTTGTGCGAGATAGTCTTGGTTTCCCATGCGAGCTGTAAAAAGAAACGTAAGCAGTCTACCGCGTCAATCGCTTCTTCAAGCAACGGTAACTTATGAGTCGTGTCTGCGTAGGCAGCTTTGCGAAGCGTATTGAGCAGATCAAGAAAAGTTTTCTCGATGGTCGCGCCAAGGCCAAATCGTTCGAGCCTTGGCATATTCTTATGAACCGGAAGCCACAAAATATAGACTGCTTTTACTTTCGTAATAAGCGGCAGGGTGTTGCGGGGGGGGGGGTACTTTTAAGGTTTTGATTTTGCATAATTAAAAAAGCTACCATATGAGAAAAAAGTTTACAACTAGCTATGAAGAGATCATTTCCGTAAAGAATTTGTTATTTGCGTGGCAAAACTTTGTTCGAGATAAAAAGACGAAAGCCGACGTGCAAGTTTTTCAGTTACATTTACTGCACAATATCTTGACTCTTCATCGAGAATTGAAAAGTTTTACCTATATGCACGGCCACTATGAGCACTTCAAAATTAATGACCCCAAGCCTCGCGATATTCATAAGGCGTCGGTGCGCGACAGGTTATTACATCACGCGCTCTACCGCAAACTCTATCCCTTCTTCGACGGGACTTTTATATCTGACTCATACTCTTGTCGGTTACGAAAGGGAACTCACAAGGCACTCAAGCGATTTGAAGAATTTGGACATCGGATGTCCAAGAATAATACCCGTACCTGCTGGGTACTCAAATGCGACATACGCAAGTTCTTTGCGAACATCAACCACCAGATTATTTTTAGCATTCTTGCAGAATATATTTCTGACGAGAACGTCCAGTGGTTGCTTGAGAAAGTAATTTCAAGTTTTCAAACCGGTCTGCCGCTCGGTAATCTGACCTCGCAACTTTTAGTGAATATTTACATGGACGAGTTCGATCAGTATGTGAAACACAAACTAAAAGTAAAGCATTACATTCGTTATGCAGATGATTTTGTCTTTCTTTCTGATGACAAAACATTACTCGAACAACTCATTCCCCAAATTTCTGATTTTCTGAATATAATGCTCAAGCTTTCATTGCATCCGAACAAGGTTTCTATCGCTACACTTGCTTCTGGCGTCGACTTCCTGGGATGGGTGCATTTTCCCGATCACCGGGTACTGCGCACGACGACGAAGAAACGGATGTTTAGAAACTTGCAGAAAAAGCTACACAATCCAGCTACCCTGCAATCCTATCTCGGGTTGCTAAAGCACGGAAATACACAGAAGTTACAGGAAATGCTTTAGACGCTCGGCGTCGGGCTCCCAGATGCCAAGCGTCGGACCCCGCTTGGAAGCTTAGCTTCCAAGTTACACCTCGATTAAGACCGGCAGGATTATCGGGCGCTTGCGGGTTTTTTGGAGGAGGAAGCGGCCGGTTTTTTCTCTGACCAGATTTTTCACGTAGTCTATATTTATTGGGTGCATATCTACCGTCACACTTTCTATTGTCTTCTTAATGAGGCCGCGGACTTCTTTTAACAATTCGCGCGATTCTTTAAGATAGACGAAGCCGCGCGAGATGATGTCGGGGGATTGGCGGAGCTTGCCGGTCTTGACGTCGATTGTTGCGATGATGACGAACATGCCGTCCTCGGCCAAGACCTTGCGGTCACGGATGACCAGCTCGTGCACGCCGGCGCCATCGCCCATGGCGTCCACCATGACCATGTCTATCGGTGCTTTTTCTTTTAATATATGAATCTTCTTACCACCACCCGTTATTTCGACAATCGAACCGTTGTCCGGCACGGCGATGTTCTCGGGCTTGATGCCCGCGCCGATGGCCACCTCCTCGTGCATGCGGAGCATGTAGTGGCCACCGTGCACCGGCATAAAGAATTTGGGTTTGACCATTTTGTATAACCACGTCGCCTCGTCGCCGTAGGCGTGGCCGGAAGAGTGCACGTCTTTGAGACGATAATGGATTATCTTGGCACCTTGGCGGGAGAGGTTGTCCTTCAAGATTTCCACACCCTTCTCGTTGCCAGGAATTACGGATGACGACAGCACGATGGTGTCGCCTTTGTGGAGCTTGAGATATTTGTGCGTCTTGATCGACATGCGTTGGAGAGATGAATATTCATCCGCCTGCGCGCCGGTCGCCATGATGAGGATGCGATCGGGCGGATAGTTGTCGACTTCCTCTACGGGGATTATTGTGCCCGGTTGCATCTTGACTCGGCCAAGCTCGGTAGCGATCTCAATTGATTCACGCATGCCGCGGCCATCGATAATCACCTTCTTGCCCATCTTCTCCGCCTCGGTGATGACGTAAATAACGCGGTCGACTAGTGACGCGAAGGTACCCATGATGAGGCGGCCCTTGGCGGTACGGACGATCTCGCGCAAGTTCTCGCGCACTGTCGTCTCGGAGTCGGACCAGCCGGGCTTGTGGGTATTGGTCGAGTCGCCGGCCATGAAGAGATTATTCTCTTTGCCGAGCTCGGTGTAGAGCTTGACCTCCGATGGCAGCGGTACTTGGTCGATGTGGTCTACCTTGAGATCGCCCATGAAGAGCAGATTGCCCCAAGGACTCTCTATAATTATGCACATCGAATCCGGAATCGTATGGGTGACGTTAGAGAACCTTACGTAAGTATTGCCGGCCTTGACGCGACTGTTGGTCTCGACGATGCGCAGGTCCGGCATCGGGATCTGGGGGAATTCGGCCTGGCGCTTCTTAATCATCATAGCGCCGAAGAGGCGCGTGTAGACCGGCGGGTTGCCCAACTTTTGCATGATGTAAGGGAGACTGCCGATGTGGTCCAAGTGGCCGTGGGTGATGAAGATGCCACGAATCTTATCCTTGCGTTCTTCGAGATAGGTGACATCGGGGATGATGTAGTCGACGCCGGGGGAGTCCTCGCCTGGGAACATGAAGCCAGCGTCCACAATGAAGATGTCGCCATTAAATTCGACGACGGTCATGTTCATGCCGACACCCTCTACGCCTCCCAAGGGAATGATGCGGATACTGTCCGTCGCGAGCGGCGGAATGATCACCTTCTTTTTCTTTTCTTCTTCACCCTGGTCATGTCGTTCATGGTGCGGTCGACTGCTTGCCGGTTGTGAGCGGTGTTGCGGACCACGCTCTCGGCGCGGACGTACGGACGTTTGTTTACGCATCGGCGCGCGCCGTGGCGCTGGCCCGCCTGCCATCGACTTGCCGAAGGTATGGCGGGCAGGTGCATCAGAAACGAACGCGCGTGCCGCTTGGGGCACGAATTTTTTTGGTTGCTGTGGTTCCATGTTAACGGAATTTATGAATTAAAGAATATGAGAATGTAAGAATGAATTAAATTCCTAAATTCTGAAATTCTTTAATTCTGTTTAGTAAAAATCTTCCACACTCTTTCGGTATCGATGTACCAGGTGTAGATATTAGAGAATCTTTCATTGGGTGTCGTGAGAGACATCGGCGTCACTCCTCGCACCCGATTATTAATAAGATAAATGTATTGTGGCGCATATATGAATGAAGCCGGCTGGTCGCGCTTTATTGCTGTGTCCAGTTTGCGGAGCTTGTCTAGTCGGTCGCTGTCGGATGCGCTGGCACGAATGCTGTCTACAAGCTTATCAACGGCTGGGTTTGCGTACATGGCGATATTGAGTCCCGGGTCGGCGCGTTCCGACGAATGCCAGTAGAAGAATGGGTCGGGGTTGCGGCCGACAATCTCGCCGAAGAATAACGCATCGAAATTGCGAGGACGAATGACGTTTTGATTCAAGTCGCCGATCTCATATACCTTGAGCTCGACTTTTGCGCCAAGGCTGTTCCACGTGTCTCGAATCAGTTCTGCTGTCCGCTTGAGTTCCGGCGTGTCTGCCGTAGAAATAGAGAAGGCGAGAGAGACGACCGTCGAACTACTCTTTTTCTTAGGGTCGCCGGTAAACTTCTTTTGGTAAACTCCGCCAACTTTATTCCAACCGTTCTGTTGCAGTAGGGCTTGGGCGCTTGCGATGCGTGCCGGCTGATCTTTTATAGGATTGGTACTGCTCGCGTAGCCGAACGAACCCGGCGGAATCGTGCCGTTTATCGCGTTGCCATAATCATGAAGCACGGTACGAGTAATGGCTTCTTTATCGAGCGAAGCGTCGAGTGCTGCGCGAACCTCACGGTAAGTGAAGGCAGATTCTTGGTTTTGATTGAAGAACACGGCGAAGATTCTTGGGAGATAGAATGAGACTATGTGACCTTTGCCCGTGTTAAGTGCCCCCACATCCTCCGCTGTGATGCCGGAGAGTGTGTCTATATAACCGGCTCCATAAGCGGCAGACCGTGCCTCTTCATTCGCGTAGAAGTACAGTTTGATGTTCTTGATATAAGGCTTGGCAAGCGTGAAAGAGTTAAACGCAGTGAGTGTCAATACTGTTGGTACGCTGTCTTTATTTTTTGCAACATTCACCACTTTGTATGGTCCGGAACCGACGCCCGCTAGATTAAGCTCGTTATAGGGGAATGTCTCGTCATTCGTCTTCTTCCATAAACTTTTCGGGAGTATTCCCAACGTCGTACTTTCGAGGAAGAGTGCGTAAGGAGATTTGAGATGGAACACAACAGTTAGGTCGTCGGGAGTTTCTATATTGATTCCGCTCCAAGCCGCTCCGCGAGGACTTTTGAAAATCGGATTCTTAACTTGATTGATAGTATAGGCGACGTCGGCACTCGAGAGCTTGCTCCCGTCATGGAATACAAGATTCTTCTTAAGAACGAAAGTATATGTAAGACCGTCTGGAGATACGGAATAATTTTCTGCCAGATCGGGGATTAGTTTGCCTTCTGACCCGACGCGCATAAGGCCGGAATAAATAAGGCTCGCCACATCCTTATCCACGTCGCTCGAGGCCAGAACGGGATTACTAAAACGCGGAATGCCCACGATACCCTCGCGCAGTGTTCCGCCGAAGAGAGGCACCTCAACCGTAATCATATCATTAAGCTTTTTTACCAAAAGTCCGAAGCTCATGAGGAAAATTAAAAGCAGAACATAAAAAGCCAATCTTTCTTTCAAAGAGAAATAGCCGAAGAAGTCGTATATTTTTTTACCCGCTTTTGACTTGGGAGCAAGCGCCTTTCCGAACTCGTCGTACTTGCGCGATAAAGACTCCAAAAAATGAAAATTGATCAAAATTCTGACAGAATTTATGAATTAAAGAATTTTAGAATTTAAGAATATTCCCTAATTCTCAAATTCCTAAATTCTCCAATTCTGCTTTGTAATTTACTTAATGAGAAGGGTAACGATGGCTGCGACAACGAACAAGATACTGACCACAAGAGTAATATTGAAGATGACCTTCTCCGCTCCACGTTTGGTGCGGAAGCCGCCGGCGGTACTGTCGCCACCAAATGCGGCGCCGAGTGACCCTTCACCTTGCTGGAGCATGATGAGGCCGGTAAGCACAATAGCGAGGACTACTTGTATCCAAGGCAATGCTGTCTGAAGTAACTGCATGATGGGTAGTATCATAACATACTGACCGAAAAAGTCCAGAAAGTGTCATCTCGAACGAGAACAGGCTGGCATCGAAATTGATTCGATGCCAGCCTGTCTACAGTTTTCTTCGGGTTCAGAGCCCGCCGACGTGTCCGACCGCCTGCACATCTTCCTCTTTGCGGTGATGTCGCGTGGCCTCCCCGCTCCAGAAAACCTCGGCGGAGAACTTCTTCTTCGACTCGTCTTCCTCTTTTGCGGCCACGATTCCGCCGAGGGAGGACAAAAAGTCCTCAAGCTCGGCGACATTTGCCCCGGCCGGCAGGATGACAAGAACCCTCGTCTTCTTCGTCTTCATACTCGTTACTCCTCCGCGCAATGCGCGGCGTCGAAAAACTGTAAATGTCCAGTACACAACCCCCTACTCTCTACTCGTTAAGGGGTTGGCAAAATGCATCTTATCAAACGCACTTTGCCGACCCTTCAACAATTTTCACGAAAAAAGCCCCTCTCGTTTTCGCAAGAGGGGCTTAGTTTTGGTATATGCGAGAATTAAGCCCCTCTGTGAGGAATAATGAGGTTAATAATAATGATCCCGCGTGTGATATTCATGCATATAAATGTAGCTAAAAGACACTTATTTGTCAAATGCAAACGACCAGCACAAACCTTTGTGCTGGTCGTTCGACCGGGCTCGCCGCCTCATTTCTCCGGGGCGGGCGGGGGCTTCTGTGGCGGAGGCGTGGGTTCTTCGGGTTTGGTCTCTTCTGCTTCAGACCACGCCCGGCTCTGCGATTCCAGATATTCCTTACTGACGCCCTTCATCAAGACCTCTCCTTTCTTCCGGTCAGGGTTCAAACAACAATCTCTATTTTTCACAATCTCGATTTATTTGTCAATAGTCAAAATTTGACTCCGGGTTACTTTCTGCATATAATGAGATGTTTACTCTACATAGGGTAAACTTTTTTATTAAAACAAAGAACTTATGCATTTGCTTGCCTCGCGTCTTTACCCGCCTACCGGCGGGCTCCGACGCCGACTCGGCAATCAAACGCAAAAGTTCTTAACTAACAAAAACAGTATGGCAAAAAAACTAAGCGTGCGACCTTTGGCTGATCGCGTTATCGTAGAGCCTCTAGCAGAACATGAGCGAGGCGCTCTTACGAAGAGCGGGATTTTTATACCGGAGACGGCAGAAAAAGAACGTGCCGAGCAGGGCGTTATCGTGGCCATTGGCCCGGGCAAACGCGATGAGAATGGCAAAATCCTACCAATGAACGTAAAGGTTGGCGAGAAGGTGATGTTTGCAAAATACGGATCCGAAGAATTTAAAATCGGGGGAAAGGAGTACTTAGTTCTCTCCGAGTCTAGTATTTCATTAGTTTTTGAAAACTAAAAACTACAAACTAATAACTAAAAACTAGTCTCATGTCTAAACAAATAATTTATGGTGAAGATGCACGCAAAGCGCTGAAGCGCGGTGTAGACAAAGTCGCCAACGCGGTCAAAATTACTATCGGCCCGAAGGGCAGGAATGTGGTGATTGATAAGGGCTATGGCGCGCCGTCTATTACCAATGATGGCGTAACGATTGCAAAAGAAATTTCTCTAGCCGATAAAGTCGAGAATATGGGTGCGGAGATTGTGAAAGACGTTGCTAACAAGGCGAACGACATTGCCGGCGACGGTACGACAACAGCAGTAGTACTTACGCAAGCTATCGTTGAAGAGGGCTTCAAAAGAATTTCTCTCGGCGTGAACGCAATGGGTGTGCGCACGGGCATCGAACACGCGGCCAAGGCGGTCGTGGCAGCCCTTTCCGAAATGGCCAAGCCCATTAAAAACAAACAAGAGATTATACAAGTGGCGACCGTCTCGGCTGAGTCGGAGGAGTTCGGCAAAATCATTGCCGACGCTATCGAGAAGGTGGGCAAGGACGGTGTCGTGACGGTAGAAGAATCACAGTCATTCGAAGTGGAGTCGGAAGTGGTAGAAGGTTTGCAATTTGATAAAGGCTACGCCTCACCCTATCTCATTACGAATGCCGAAAGAATGGAGGCGGAATATGCAGATCCGTATATTCTCATTACAGATAAAAAGATTTCGAGTATCAAAGATATTTTGCCCGTGCTTGAGAAAATTGCCGGCATTGGTAAGAAAGATCTCGTTATTATCGCCGAAGATGTTGACGGTGAGGCATTGACGACGCTCGTCTTGAACAAAATCCGTGGCTCGTTCAACTCATTGGCAATAAAAGCGCCAGGTTATGGTGATAGAAAGAAAGAGATGTTAGAAGATATTGCAGTAATTACAGGAGGCAAAGTTATTACAGAAGAATTGGGTATTAAACTCGATAGTGCAGGACTAGAGATGCTCGGCCGTGCCCGCAAAGTGGTCTCGACGAAAGACAACACGACCATCGTTGGCGGTAAGGGCAAGAAGGCTGACATCGAAGCACGCGTAGCACAGCTCCGCGGCCAGCTCGCAAAAACAGAAAGCTCATTTGATAAAGAGAAAATTCAAGAAAGACTTGGTAAGCTGTCGGGCGGTGTGGCTGTTATCAAAGTCGGTGCCGCGACCGAGGCCGAAATGAAGTATAAGAAATTGAAAGTTGAGGATGCTGTCGAAGCGACCAAGGCGGCTATCGAAGAGGGAATTGTACCGGGCGGCGGAGTCGCCCTCATCCGCGCAATGGCGAAGGTAGAGGTAGCCGGCGTGCGCTCACCCAAGGCTGATATTAAACATGAGTTCGATGCGGGCGTTGCCGTATTACTTTCTGCATTACACGCACCGCTTAAGCAAATTGCAATCAACGCCGGCAAGGAAGATGGTTCGGTCATCGTCGACCGCGTTAAAAATGCGAAAGGTAACGAAGGTTACGATGCGAACAAAGATGCGATTGTGAAAGATATGATTGCCGATGGCATCATTGACCCTGTTAAGGTTACGCGCACCGCGCTCGAACACGCGGCATCGGCGGCGGCAATCTTGCTCACGACCGAAGTTGCCATCACCGACGAACCAGAAAAGAATCCGCCAGCCGGCGGACCAATGGGCGGCGGTCTGCCCGGCGGCATGGGCGGGATGGATTACTAGAGAGGAGTTAGGAGATGGGAGATAGGAGTTAGGAATAATAAAATTAAAGACGGCGAGGTGAGTCCTCCGGAAAAGCGGAGGTCTCTCCTCGGTGACAACAGAACAGCGGAGGTTGAACCTCCGCTGTTTGCGTTATTGACGGAAATCTGTAGGATAAAGCAAGTTTCGCACGTGCCGTGCGATAGGTGAGAGGAGAGGGAATGCCCGACTTCGTTTATCAAGATATTGTTGATGACATCAAGTCCGTCCTGAAGCGGCGGATCGAGGAAGGCATCAAGACGGGTAAGTCGAATAACACGGCTTACTGTATTGAGCACGAGGAGAAGGCCTTCATCGTAGGAATCAAGGACAAAATCAAGAGGGAGTTCAACAACAAGGGGGACGACCACCTTGTTGTGGAGACTCAATTCGAGAAGATCGAGAGAGTCGCCTCGATGGAGCGCTTCTTCTGGCGCCTCCGGATCATATTCCACTGGACTCTCTACTCGCCGGCCGGCGTGAAGTGAGTTCTGGTGGACGGCACGAAGTGTCCAAGCCGGCCTGCACAAGTGATGCAGGCCGGCCAAGGACAAAAAGTCCTAAAATACAATAAAGAAACACTCTTGACACAAATGTCAATAATATGTTAGTATACTGACGGTAGATTTTTGAAACTACGAAAACGAACCGTGGCGTCCGCCACGGTTCACAATGTTATACGGCCTCCGGGAGGGGGCTAGGATATGCGACAGCAAATGCTTGGTTTCTGGGGTCTGGTTGTCGTTGGTCTCTGGTGTCTCGTTCTGGCAATAACGCCGAACGAGTTCGACACCAATAACGTGGCCGTCGATACCCTGGCGCGCATTGTGCGCGAGCAGGGTGCGGCGACTGGCCCGCAGACCGCTCGCATTCGCGGGCAGGTCGCCGAGCTCAAGACGGAGCTTGGTCGCGTTCAATTTGATTTCGGCCGGGCCATCGTGTCGCTGGAGAAGAAGCTTAGCGAACAACAACGGCTTCTTATCGACCGCGAGCAGGTGCTAACGGTCAAGGAAGGCGAGCTCGCCAAGCTCCGCGAGGAGCTGGAATGGACCCAAGCTGAGACAGCGGCGGTGAAGGAGGAGAAGACAGAACTCCTCGGCCGCCTCGACACACTCAAAGAGTGGTCGAACTGGGCCTCGGGTATTTTGACGGGGACTCCGGTCCTCGTTGGTCACCCTACGCCCGCTCCTGCCACCCAGCCGAGCATCGTGGTTAACGGAGGCAACAACTCGGCGACCGCTCAAACTTGCGGGAGCCAACCGGCTCCGCAGGCGACCTCAACACCTGTCCCCACCACCACGGCGGCGCCGGCTACCAAGCCGGTGACGACTGCCTCGCTTCGCGAGGCGCCGATGGTCAACATCTACATCGGCACCTCGTCCGGCCTACGCCTCGACCCGCATTTTGCGGGCGAGGCCGGAGCCGGCCTGAAGCTCTGGGCGGATGCGGAGGAGACTCGCTCTCGAGTCGAGAGGCTCGAGAGCGAGTCAGTCCGCTCCAAAGGGGGAAGAAAAAAGCGCTCGAAGTAATTTAAGCGCCCGTGCACGTCCGGTAGACGTGTCGTAGTTTTCAAAAATGTTCTTTACGAAGCCCGAGGCGGAGAAGGAGGTTAAAATCTTCATTCCGCCCGGGCTTCTGTGTTTTTATCCGTATTGCCGAGGTCGAACCTCGGCAGATTTATTTTGACGAATACGGAATATTTGCTAATATCATATTCTATGAATAAAGAACCATTTAACACGGCGGGAGGGGAGGATATTACCGACGAAATTTTGGAGATAAACGAGATCTTGGCCGGCAGGGCGGCGGAGATAAGGGTTAATGAAATCATAAATCATGCGCGTGCCACCGGTAGCAACGCCGTACTTAGGCGAGCGGAAAGAATTATTAACCTGCCGGACGGCGACCCGAACAAAAGCGCACAGCTTGACGACTTGCGCCTAATCATCGCCTTTTTTGAACTACCAGCGGAAAAGCAAAAGAAGATCAGGCGAGACATCTCCGGTGCAAGCAAATATGAGAGCTCGATACTCGGAGCCCACGATATCAAAGCGGTGCTTAGTGCGATTGAATATGAAGAGGTGGAAAGCAAGTTCGACCAAGACAAACAGGAATTTATAAAAGAAGTGGAAGAAAGGAAGCAGAATGAAAAGCCTAATCTGGACTCGATAGCCTTCGATCAATCGCAAGACGCTTAAATATAAAAAAACTTTTGTTTTCTGTGTATAAATTATTTTGTTTTCGCAGAGAAAAACATTATAATTTATAATATATGGCGAAATATCCAACAACGCTGTCGCGCCACTTTATTGATGCGGAAAGGTGTCCGGCATTCCATATTTTTGTCCACGTCTTGGCGGTGGCTGTTGTTGCCGTCGCTATCCATAAATTCGCACTAACCCCTTTTATAAGTAAGGCCGACACATGTGCGAATGATCACGCCGTAGATGGCGTAGACCAGGACTGGACACCAACCAATGGCGACACGTGGGACTTGGACGGCACGGCGGGAATCGCTATCGCCGGCGCTCACTGCGGGATAGCAGGGTTCTCAATTCCTTCCGGCACGGTTTCTGTCAAAGCGTATGACGGCGCTAGTTACGGCAGTGTAAATATTACCGCCGCGAGCACGACCATCAACGGCACTCTCACTGCGGCCGGTTTGGGTTATGCGGGCGGTGGCGGCTTGACTTCCGGTTCCGGCCCCGGCGGCGGCGTAGGAGGCGCAGACATCCAGGGCAACGGTGGTGGCCATGGAGGATTTGGCGGTAAGGGAGATGGTGGTGCCGGAGGTACGGTCTATGATTCTGCCTCTACACCGACAGATATGGGATCGGGCGGTTCCGGAAGTGGTGTTGGAGGTTATGCAAGCGGTGGCACAGGAGGTGGTCTTATTAGCCTTACAATTTCGGGTACGGCAACAATCGGCGGAACGATTTCGGCGAATGGTTCCAATGCGGTAGGTGGTCAGTTTTCTCAAACCGGTGGTGGTGGCGCGGGCGGAAGTATTTTAATAAACACAGGGACTCTGAACGGTGCGGGGACTATCACCGCAAACGGAGGTGTGGGTAGCTCGAACAACTCTAGCGGTGGTGGTGGGGGTGGCAGAATTGCAATTCGTTACACCACGAACAACATGTTTACGTCGTCCAACTTTGACACTTACGTTAAAGCATACGGCGGTACTCATTACAGCGGAGGTCAGGATGCCGGAGCCGGAACTATTTTTACAAAATCAGCCGCAGAGACATATGGTGAAATTTTTGTTGCTAACAACGGAGTATCTTCTAATGTTGGTACTGGCTTCGCTGATAACACTATTACCCTTGATGCTCTCACGATAAAATCGAGCGGTCTAATGACTCACAAGACGAATACCACAGCCAAAACAAATTACATAGATTGGACAATTACAGACGTTACAATTGATTCTGGCGGATCCATTAGCATCTCAGGTAAGGGGTATACCGGAGGGAGTCCCACGCAAATAGGCAACGGACCCGGCGGAGGAGGAGTGGGAGTGACTGTCCAAGGTGACGGAGGTGGCCATGGCGGCAGAGGGGGAGACGGTGGCAATGGGGCCGGCGGAGGTGTCGCTTACGATACCGCGACTCACCCTACAGACATGGGCTCCGGAGGTGCGGGAAGTGAAGTCGGCGGATACGCAAGCGGTGGCGCGGGCGGTGGCCATCTTTCAATTTTGGCAACAGGCAGTTTTACACTTAACGGCACTATAGTCGCAAATGGTTCTGATGGTACAAGTGGCCAATTTTCACAAACTGGCGGAGGTGGTGCTGGCGGTGGTGTCTATATATACACAAATACTCTCGCAGGTTCTGGCAGTATAACGGCGACCGGCGGTGCGGGCACGACTAATAATGTTAGCGGTGGTGGCGGGGGAGGAATAGTTGCAGTTCATTATTCAAGTGGTGGTTCGTGGAGCGGGAGTGTCGCGGCCGCAGGCGGTAGCGGTACTAGCGGTGGCAGTCACAATGGTTCTACTGGTGCAGCTGCTGCCACTGCCGATGCCGACTTCAATCCCCCCACGCTCGACACAGTTACGATAGCTTCAAACAATTCTGATACCACTAAGGCCGGCATCGGCAGTATTGTTACGCTTACAATCGTCGCGAACGAAGCGATAGTTTCCCCTACTGTTACTATCGCCGGCAGAGGTGCGAACATCACCGGCTCCGGCACGTCTTGGACGGCCTCGACCACAATGACGGCTGACGATCCGGAAATTGCAATACCGTTCAGCATCACCGCGACAGAT
Source organism: Candidatus Paceibacterota bacterium (assembly GCA_041660505.1). Lineage (NCBI taxonomy): Bacteria > Bacillati > Minisyncoccota > Minisyncoccota bacterium. The sequence goes on along the minus strand of JBAZWG010000001.1, from coordinate 198,591 downwards.
ACGGCTGGCAATGTTGCTTCTGCTGTCACAAGCACAACCAATTCATCAAGCGTTACGATGGACAAGTCCGCGCCAGTGCTCGCGCCAATAACAATTACGTCTAATAACTCAAGCACTACGCGCGCAAAGACAGACGACATCGTTACACTCTCGTTCACAGCAAATAAATCCATTCAAACTCCCGTTGTAACCATCGATGGTAGAGGTGCGAACATCACCGGCTCCGGCACGACATGGCAAGCCTCGACCACGATGCAAGCAGGAGATACTGAAGCAGTGGTTACCTTCTCGGTGACAGCCACGGATACGTTAGGGAATGAGGCCACGCCCGTCACGGCAACGTCCAACGGCTCGGCTGTCACTTTTGATAAAACAGTTCCAACCGTGCCAACTGTTACTATCTCATCATCCAATTCATCGACGACTCTGGCGAAAACAGATAATGTCGTTACCCTCGCATTCACGGCAGACGAGAGTTTGCGAACGCCGGTGGTAACCATTGCCGGCAGGAGCGCAACTGTACTCGGTTCGGGTACGACGTGGACGGCCTCGACGACGATGCAGTCCGGCGATAGCGAAACGGCCGTGGCATTTTCCATCACGCCGACAGATGCGGCGGGGAACGAAGGCTCGGCTGTTACCGCCATCACAACAGGTCTGAATGTCGTATTTGACAAAACCGTACCGACCCTCTCGCCTGTTACTATATCTTCTAACAATACTACTAACACGCTCGCAAAAGTCGCTGATATTGTGACCCTTACGTTCACAAGTTCTGAAGCCATCGCCACGCCGACTGTCACAATCTTCGGTCGCCCTGCAACTGTCCTTGGCTCTGGCACGTCGTGGACAGCCTCGACCACGATGGAGACGGGGGACACGAACGGCACAGTTACGTTCTCGGCAACACCTATTGATATGGCAGGCAACTCCGGCATCGCCGTCACCGCCATCACGTCGGGCTCTAATGTTCGCTTCGACAAAACCCCACCGGCAGTGTCAACCGTCACGATATCTTCCAACAACACGACCAACACACTTGCGAAGGTGGCCAATATTGTGACGCTCATATTTACAACAGATGAGAATATCAAGACGCCAACGGTAACCATCGCTGGCAGAGCGGCCAGTGTATCAGGTTCGAATTCATCCTGGAGCGCCACGCAGACGATGGAGACCGGCGATACCGAAAGCGCCATTAGCTTTGCCATTACACCGGTTGACTTGGCGGGGAATGTCGGCACGACCGCGCTCGCTGTCACTTCCGGTTCCAATGTAACCTTCGATAAATCTGCCCCGACGCTTTCTCCTGTCACGATCGCCTCGAACAACAATACGACCGCCTCCAGAGCCACAACGAACGATATCGTCACCTTAACATTTACTGCCAACGAAAGCATTACAACTCCTACTGTTCTTATTGCCAGCCGCAGTGCGAATATTACAGGCTCCGGTACGTCATGGACGGCCTCGACCACGATGATATCCGGCGACACCCAACAGGTGATACAGTTTAGTATCACTCCGACAGATATCGTTGGCAACGCCGCTTCTGCGGTGACGGCTATCACTTCCGGCTCTGGCGTCACCTTCGATAAGTCTACTCCTACGATCAGCATCACGACTCCGACAGAAGGTTCTATGATTGCCACTTCAACTACCCCGCAAGTCACAACCAATGAAGCGGCAACCTGCACATATTCATACGATGGCGCGGACTCGGTTGCCTTCGCCACGACCGGAGGAACCACTCATACTGCTAGCGCAATTACCGGCATAACAGGCACAGCTCATACTTTGACTGTCACCTGCAACGACCTTGCCGGTAACGTTAACACTTCTGCCACAAGAAACTTCAAATCCCTGACGACGAGCGGTACCACCGTAACCGGTGGCAGTGAACCGGTCGTGTTCGAAGGAACTTCTTCTGGCGGTGTCACCATGCCGAGTTCTATTACAACACTGGTCCTTTCCGAATCCTCCCCGTTGTCTGCGTCCACTAGTCTGTCATCAATCTCTGGTGGCAACTTAACTCTTAATGGTTCAATCTTGCCGCTTGGCGCATTCACGAGCGGTTCGCTTGTCTCTGTCGACTTGACTCAACCCCAAACGATTGCGGATAAGACTGTCACAGTCGGCACCGGCTTCACTCTTAATTCCGGTACGACTGGCTCTCCAGTAGTCATTACCGGTTCGGCAGTCTCCGGCACAAGTTTGTCTATCCCTGATGCCACGTCCATAATGGGCCCCACCGACTGGGACGGCAAAATAACCCCGCCCATTACGGGTAGTAGTGCTGGCACTTCGCCATCCGGTTTTTTGGTCGGCGATGCTATACAGATCGGTTCAGCCGATGTTACTCTCATATTTGACAAAGCAGTTACTCTCACATTCGACACTGTTAAGACAATGGTATTCAAGATGGCCGGCTCAGACACTTGGCAGACGCTCTCAACTTGCGCCGGTACATATTCCTCTCCGACAGATCCGACACCGTTCGGCGAATGCGGTATCAGTAATGGCCTGCAGACGAAAGTCTTAACTTACCACTTCACGACCTTCGGCACATTAACAGCCGTGCCTGAGGTGGTCCGTCTCGCTAGCAACAACGGCCCTATCTACGGCTGGGTGATGGGATTGTTTAGTGATGCTAAGCCTAAGGTGATGGAGAAAGTAGTACCCACAGTTACGCCGGCAGACAGTTTCATTTTTCTCCACCCCGTAATTTCTAAAAGAGCACAAACACAAGTTCGAGTACCCGCAACTATTAAGGGCGCTTCAAGCATCAACTCTGTGTTGGTCATTGGTTCTAGAGGTAGCAGTGTTACTCTGCTCCAGAGACTATTGGCTCAAGATAAGTCTATATATAAGAATGGACAAGTCACCGGCTACTTCGGCAATCTGACACTTCAAGCTGTCCAGAAATTCCAAGAGAAGTATGGTATCGCGAAAAGGGGAGCGATCGGATACGGAGTCGTCGGTCCTGCGACGCGCGCTATGCTCGTAACAGTGTTCGGCAACTAGATAATCTTTTTCTTCACCGCTATTGCGTCAATCTCGACGTGGCAGGCGTCTTTGGCCAGCTTTGCCACTCCTACAAGAGTGCTCGCGGCTTTTGCATTAGCGAGATATCTATTACGCACGGCGGCAACCTCGGCGAATGTTGCGGCGTGCAGATGGGTTAAGTAAATAGTCACTTTCACTATATCATCAAGCAAGGCTCCGCCTTCGGCCAGAATTTTCTTTATATTCTCGAAAACAAATTCTGTTTGCTTCGCGATACTGTCGGCAAAGAGCACATTGCCTTGCTCGTCTATCGCCACCTGACCGGTGACGAATATTATCTCCGCGTCGTTCAAGTCTATCTTGACGCCGTGAGAGAAAGCGCTGGTAGCACCCGGGAACCCGGGAGGGTTAAGAAGTGTTTTAGGCATTTTTCTTATTCAACTCGGCTTCGGCACGTTCGGCAAAGACAATAAGCCTAGCGACATCTTCTACAGTCAGCTTTCTTGGTTTAGTATCTTTGATACAGAAGACGCCGACGGTCAGGCCGTCTTTCTTTAGAGCGACACCGGCATAGAAGCGGATGTACGGTTTGCCTGTCACCATCGGATTATCCTTGAAGCGGTCATCGAGCAGAGTGTCTTCGACAATGAAGGTGTCCTTCGCCAGCATGGCATGAGCGCAGAATGAGACTTCTCGCGGCATCTCCTTTACATCCACTCCTTGGCAGGATTTATACCACTCGCGATTCGAATCCATTATAGTGATAGTCGAAATAGGAACGTCGAACGCCTTGATCGCGTCGCGTGTAATAGCGTCGAACCTCTCCTCCGGTTCGGTATCTAATATGCCGAGCTCAATAACCTTCTTTAATCGCTCTTCCTCGTTTTCCGGCAATGGTGCTGATTGCATGAACGTATTATATAAAGATTAATAAAATTTTACAAACGGAGCCGGCGAGATTCGAACTCGCGGGCCAGTTTTACCCGGCCGCCTCTTTAGCAAAGAGGTATGTTAGACCACTCCACCACGGCTCCAAATACTTGATAAATCTAGCATTATTTCCACCTTTTTTCTAGCCGGTAAATGTGATAGTCTGGTAATTCGCAAGGATCGGTGGCCGAGTGGTTGAAGGCAGCAGTTTACTAAACTGCCAGACTAGCAATAGTCTCGTGGGTTCGAATCCCACCCGATCCGCAGATTGAAACTTGGGTCGCCGAAAGCTCATTTGTGGCGGTACAAAATTTTGAGTTTGGCCAGACCGCGGTGCAGTTGTACGGCCAACGCGTTTTTTGTCTGACCGGTGATGCGCGACATTTCTTTAAGCGAAAGATCTTGGACATACTTCATGCGCATGACTTTTCGGTAAGCTTCGGGCAGGCGAGCGATAAGGAGCATTGCCGCTCGACCGTCAAGGATATTCAAAAGACGAGAAGATTCGCTCGTGCTTGCGGTCGCGACAGGCTCGAAACCTTTTTCGAGCAACACGTCCAACGACGCAGTTTTGCGTTTGCGATATTGATCAACGATAAGGTTATTTAGAACATGATAGAGAAAGGCTTTCATTACTTCTATCTTGCCTCCCTTGACCAGATAGCGCCAGGTTTTTAGGAATGTATCTTGCACTAGATCCTCGCCGGTCGCATGGTCGCTAACCTTAAAAAAGGCATAGGAATTAAGCCCTTTTTCGAAATCGTGGTGGGCCGACGTCAGAGTGCTATTGCTAGCTGTTTCTTGCTTGGCATTCATATTATTGAAGACGAACGCGTAAGTGTAATATTACACGTCTATTGTTACTCAAGTGTAGCACCGCATCACAGGAATAGCTACTCGACTTGTAATAATGTATCACCGATAACGGCAATATCTGTATGAAAACAAATGACAAAGAATTCGTCGAGCATCTGTGGGAAAAGAGCTGGACGTATATCAAGACAGTCGTGGATGTGGTCCGTGAACCGGTTTTGATACTCGATAAAGATTTGCGCGTAATGGTTGCCAACGAGCCGTTCTACCGAACCTTCCAGGTCGAGCATAAGGATACCGAAGGCCAGGTGATATATGAGCTCGGGAATCACCAGTGGGATATCCCGGCTCTGCGCAAGTTGCTCGAAGATATTTTGCCGAAGAACACTTTCTTTAAGGGCTTCGAAGTGACGCACGAATTTCCCTTCATCGGGCGCAAGGTCATGATCTTGAACGCCAGACAGATCCACTTCAAAGAAGATAACGTTTCCGAACAATTACCGCCGATAATCTTACTGGCGATGGAAGATATTACCGACATGATGGTGGTTGCGGAGACTCTGGCCGGCCATGCCAAGCAGCTGGAGTTGAAGCTTAACGAAAGAGTTCATAAGTTGGAAAAATACATAATCAAACTGGAAAACGAGGTCAACGAGCTTAAGGCGGTGAATAGATGACGTAATAGAATAGGTCTTCGATCGGCATCACTTACAATAAGGCAAGGCAATAAAGGTCGCACAAAGTGTTATTAACTTAAATAAAATTTATGACATATAATAAAACATTCATCGCGGCACTCGCAATATTCGGCCTCTTTGCCGGTACGGCCAGTGCGTCAACGCTTACGCAGAATCTCTCGGTTGGTTCCACCGGTTCCGAAGTTATAGAGTTGCAGACCTTCCTAGCCAGTGACAGCTCAATCTATCCCGAAGGTTTGATTACGGGAACGTTCGGTTCATTGACCAGAGCTGCGGTTGTGCGCTACCAAGCCGCGAACGGTATCTCGCAAACGGGCACTGTCGGTCCGATTACGCGCGCGTCAATCAACAGCAATAATGGTCTTGGTAACGGCAACTCCTCCTTTGATTCTAATGCGCCGCTCATGGGTAGCACAAACGTGAGTAAGAGCAATAATTCGGCGACATTATCGTGGACTACGAACGAGCCGGCCAAGAGCCGTGTCATGTTCGGTACCGGTTGGCCGTTCCTCTATGCTAGTGCATCCAGCGTAGGTACGAATAGCTACAATCTCGGTAGCAGTATCACGCTTACCGGACTTCAGCCCAACACCGCGTACTACTACGTTCGCGAGTCGGTTGACGGTTCTGGCAATATTATGTGGACGACCCACAAGACGCTCGTGACGAATCAATAGGATTCCACAGTGCATAACAAAACACCTCTTGTCTGGAAAGATGAGGGGTGTTTGGTGTATACTATTATGATTATATATAATAACTACCCGCCTGCCAGCGACTGAAGCCGCAGGCAATGTCGGGCAGGAAAACTAGTTTATGTCATATATCGCGAAGGATATGTCGATTGCATCATGGTTCTTTCATAACACACAGAGTAGCTGGATCTGGCTCATCGTCCGGCTTTACGTCGGATACGCATGGATAACCGCAGGATGGGAGAAAGTTATTAGTGATATGTGGGTTGGGAGCGGGGCGGGCACGGTCATCGTCAAATTTTCAACAGTCTCACTTACGAAGACGGCGGGCTTGCATCCTGATGTCCCGAACTGGTACGCATGGTTTCTGAACACGTTAGTCATTCCATATCCGGAGTTTTGGTCGTACCTCGTGGCTTACGGCGAGCTCCTCGTCGGCATCGCCCTTATCCTCGGCGTATTCACTAGCGTAGCCGCGTTCTTCGGAGTATTCATGAATGCAAACTATCTCTTCGCCGGTACGGTCAGCACCAATCCGGAATTACTCTTACTCGGTATCTTCCTAATCCTAGCCTGGCGCATCGTCGGCCACATCGGTTTGGATCGCTACATACAACCAAGGCTGGCAAAACTGTGGCTCTAATGTATTCTATAGATCAACAGGTTTCTCTCTGGTTTTATGCCTTGCGTTCTGATGCGGGTGTTTCTGTATTCAAATTCGTTACTTTCTTTGGCAGTAGTAGGGCGGTAGTCTTGCTCGCTGTTTTATTCTGCCTTTATCTTGTATGGCGTAAACAAAAGGTGCTTATCAAGTATTTCGTTTGGGGGCTCGTGGCTAATGAGATTATTGTGTTCACACTTAAGTATCTCATGAATCGCCCTAGGCAGTTACTCGCGGTGGTACTTGAGACCGACCCATCTTTCCCTTCCGGTCACGCGGCGTTCGCGGTATTTTTCTTTGGATTCTTGATTTGGTATGCAACTAAGTTCGTTCAGAACAGCGCTTGGCGGGGAGTTGTGCGCATTATCAGTATGCTTTTTATTATCTTGATACCGATAAGCAGGTTATATCTTGGCGAACATTATCTGACCGACGTGTTCGCGAGTATAATTATAGCGAGCACAGTACTTTACATTACTGTCAAGTGGTGGGAAAAGGCTTCGCGGCAGGCGCAATTCTGAAAATTCCTTGCGCACTTTTTGCGAACGTTTTCTGATGCAGTGGGAAAAAAGTTTTCCACTGTTTTTTGTTGCGCACGTAAGTACAATGAAGTCTCCTTTACTAAATTTTTATAAATTTTATGCCCAAAAAACCTATCGCGAAAGCGAAGAAAGAGAGTCAGGACAAGAAAGCTAAAAACGCAGGCGGTTTCAAGGGTATGAAGTTGCCGAAGTTGATAAGGAAGCGCGACGGCCGGATAGTACCGTTCGACCCGCAGTTCATAACCAATGCCATCCAAAGAGCCTTCAATGATACCAAAGAGGGCAGTCCGGAGGCGGCCAAGATGGTGTGCGCCGGCGTCGTCCGCGAGCTTATGGGTATCGTGGAGAAAGATAAAGGCTATGTGCCGTCAGTCGAAGGCGTGCAAGATATCGTGGAGAAAGAACTGATGTTAATGGACTTCGTTGTTACCGCCAAGTCTTACATTTTATTCCGCGAACGTCATGCCAAACAGAGAATAGCCCAACGTACCGTCCCGGAAGAGGTTCGGAAGCTTGTAGCCGAGAGTAAAAAATACTTCAAAAATCCCCTGCAAGAATACGTGTATTACACCGCTTATTCCAAATGGATTCCCGAGAAGGGCCGCCGTGAGGCTTGGGTTGAGACTGTTGAGCGCTATATGAGCTTTATGAAAGAGAAGGTCAAGAATAAATTGACCGAGGCGGAATATAAAGAAATAGGCGAGTCTATGTTAAGGCTGGATGTGCTCGGCTCCGCCCGCTTACAATTCAGCGCCGGTCCTGCTTGCCGTTATACCAACATCTGCGCCTACAACTGCTCTTATATCGCACCGACGAAGTGGCAAGACTTCGGCGAGATTATCTATATATTGATGTGCGGGTCCGGCCTCGGCTTCTCTGTTGAACGTCAGACCGCCGAACAGTTCCCGATTATTGAGCCCCAGACAGGGGAGATGTTGCCGACGCACGTGGTCGGAGATTCTAAAGAGGGTTGGGCCGACGCGCTCGTCCATGGTTGCAACGTTTGGGCATCAGGCAAAGATGTAAAGTTCGACTTCTCCAAGGTTCGTCCGCAGGGCGCCAGGCTTGTCACCATGGGTAGCCGCGCTTCCGGTCCGGAACCATTGCGCGAGCTCCTCGAGTTCGTCAAGGGTAAAATATTGCGAAAGCAGGGGAGGCATATGGCCCCGATTGATATTCATGATATTGTCTGCAAGATTGGCACGAGCGTCGTTATCGGCGGTTCGCGCCGGGCGGCACTTATCTCACTCTCCGATCTCGATGATCTCGAAATGCGCGAAGCCAAGAACGGTCAATTTTATATTACCGAGCCTCAGCGCAGTATGGCCAATAACTCGGTGGCGTATATTAACAAGCCGGGGATGGAAGAGCTTATGGATGAGTGGATTAATCTCGTCAAGGCAGGCTCCGGCGAACGCGGTATTTATAACCGAGGCTCGCTCAAGAAACAGCTTCCGGATAGAAGATGGAAGAAGTTTGAGAAAGATTATCGCTATGCCGGCATGAATCCGTGCGGAGAGATTGTGCTCAAGTCGAAGCAGTTCTGTAACCTCACCCAAGTGACAGCTCGACCGGAGGATACAGAAAGGACTTTGATACAGAAAACTAAGATCGCCACTATTCTGGGCACCTATCAGGCGATGCTTACCGACTTCAAATATCTCTCACCGGAATGGAAGAAGAATTGCGAAGAAGAAGCGCTTCTTGGCGTCGGCATCACCGGCATGTACGATTGTCCGGCACTTAAGAATCCCAAGGTGTTGCGCAAAATGCGCGAAGCTGCCATCGAGACGAATAAAAAATACGCCAAACGCTTCGGTATTAATGAGTCGACTGCCATAACTTGTATCAAGCCGTCCGGTAACACCTCGCAATTCTTGGACTCATCGTCCGGCATGCACCCGCGCCACGCGCCTTACTACATCCGCCGCGTCCGCGTGGAATCATTCAGCCCCGTCTTCCATATGATGCGCGATTTGGGCGTGCCGTATCATCCGGAGGTGGGCCAGAATGCGGCGACCGCGACCACGTTCGTGGTCGAATTCCCCGTCAAAGCGCCGGAAGGGTCAGTGACAAAGAACGAAGTTTCTGCTCTCGACCTGCTTGAGTATTGGAAGATGATTAAGCTTAATTACACCGAGCACAACCCATCCTGTACCGTGTCTGTTTCTGACGATGAATGGTTCAAAGTTGGCTCTTGGGTTTATGAGAATTGGGATATAATCGGCGGTCTCTCATTCCTCCCGCGCAATAATCACGTTTATCAGCTCGCGCCGTATGAAGAGATTACGAAAGAGCGGTACGAAGAACTGGCCAAGAAATTCCCACCGATAGACTTCTCGAAGATAGTCTTGTATGAATACGACGACTATACGACATCCAAAGCCGAGCTCGCCTGTGTGGCCGGCGTCTGCGAGATAGACCTAGCACCCGTGGCAATGAAGTAAGGCTGGTATTACCTCACAATCTATAGTATACTGCGTCAAGTATGCGAGATATTCGCGTCCCGCCTCGGCGGGATGAGGAAAGTCCGAACACTTAACCCTTTAGTGGGTACGCGTAGCGGGTAACGCCCGTCGTGAGTAATCATAGGGATGAGAACAGAAACGACCCGGTTAAGTCCGGCTGAAACGGCAAAATTCCTACGTGAGTGCAAGGCCGTGCTGGCCGGAACTTTAACATCCGATGTTGACAGCTAAAGGTCTCACCTCCCATGAGGAGGAGAGACCTTAACATCGGAGTTAAAGTTCCGGCCAGAGTGCCGCTTGAGCCCTATAGTAATATAGAGCCTAGATAAATGAATATCCAAACAGAATTCGGCTTATCGCATGCCAAGGGGCCCCGCAAGGGGTCTTTTGTTTTCCACAAAGTTTATTGTATTTTTGTAAGTAACTGACGTATACTGTATTTCTACAAACTACCTGCCCGCCAAAAGCCTGAGCTCCAGACGATGGCAGGCGGGAAAACTAATAACTAAAAACTGTTTTATGAATGACGAACTCTTGGCTAAAGAGATGCTCTCCTCCCTTAATGACGAACTTGGTGGTAACGAAAGCTCGGCGAAGAAAAAGCGCCCCAGTTACGCTCCGCTTTTTGATAATATTGCCGGTTGGTTGCTCATTGCCGTTATTTTCCTCCTGCCTTTCATAATTCTTCCTTTTGCTTCTGTCCCGCTTGATCTCGCCAAGAAGGCAACGCTTGTTATCGGTGTCAGCTTGGCGTTTCTTTTTTGGCTCGGCGCGCGCCTAGAGGACGGTATCCTTTCGGTGCCAAAGAGCCCAATACTGCTTGGTGGCGGGCTTGTTGCATTGACCGCGCTCATATCATCGATAGCCTCCGGCATGTTCAATGTTACATTCTGGGGGATAGGGACAGAGACCAACACTGTTGCCGCATTGTTCGTCTTCGTTGCCTTGCTACTTCTTTCCGCAATCTATTTCCAATCAAGGAAACGTTTGGCGACAGCAGTGAAAGTATTCATGCTCTCCTTTATGATTTTGGCGGTTCTCGAACTCCTAAGACTTTTTCCGACATTTCAGGGAGTTGTTCCGATGTTCGGGCATGGGACGACCGTCTTCGGCCTTTTGCCGAATGTTACCGACAACTTGCTCGGCAAGTGGAACAACCTCGGCACATTTTTCGCTCTAGGCGTTGTTGTGTGCATGTCTCTTTTGGAACTCATCGAGTCTCATGCTCCCAGACTCCTATATATAGGAGGGGCGGTCGGACTGCTTCTTATGTTTCTCGTAAACTTCAACGTTGCTTGGGCAGTGCTCGGCGTTATTGCGCTAGTTCTTCTTGTCTATCGGCTTTCTATGCAGAAGATGTTTGGTGCCAAGCCGGCTCCGGCCGTGCTTATAAGTTTCATCGTATTCTTGCTTTTTAGTGCCTTCGGCATGCCGTGGCTTATTGCCCATAACTACTCGCCCTACCTCGTCACGCTGATAATCGTTGTTCTGGGCTTCGCGGTTCTTTATTATTCCAAGAAGCTGGGGATTATTTCATCACCGGCCCTTTATGTGTTGCTAATCTCGATACTTTGCTTCTTCTTGTATACACAGATAGGTAGTTATCTCGGTGCCAATCAGATAAGTTCGCTCGAGGTTCGTCCGGCTTGGGGCTCGACATTTGAGGTTGTCGGTAAGGTCTTAAGCAAACACGCCTTGACGGGTAGCGGTCCGAATACCTTCTCTAATGACTGGCTTACTTATAAGCCGGCTGGTGTTAACGATACGGTATTCTGGAGCACCGACTTCAACGCCGGCGTCGGATATATACCGACCTTCGTCGCTACGACAGGAATCCTCGGATTGATTGCCTGGCTCTTCCTCTTGGTGTCCTACCTTTACTTCGGTATCAAGGCACTCTTTAAACTTTCCGGCGATCATCTGACGCACGGCGTGCTCTCGGTATCATTCTTATCGTCACTTTTCCTGTGGATAATGGCGGTGGTCTATGTGCCTGACACGGTAGTCCTCGCGCTAGCCTTCGCCGCTACAGGTATATTTGTGAGCAGTCTGGTCACTACTAAATTCAGCGGTGAATTCACACTGTCTTTCTTCAACAGCCCGCGCTTCAGCTTCGTCGGAGTATTAAGCATTGTTGTACTGATGCTTGTCTCGGTATCATTCCTATTCTTCTCGGTCAAGAAATACATAGCGCTCGCCAATTTCCAATCCGCTCTTATTGTCAGCAACACGAGCGGCGACTTGGTGGCAACGTCTAAATACTTAGAAACAGCAGTCAGCCTTGATGGTTCCGATGTCTTCTATCGTTCACTTACCGATCTGCATGTCCTGGAGATGAGCAAGCTCATGAACACATCCGACGTTCCGAAAGAAGAATTGCAAAAACAGTTCCAAGCTGTGCTCGCAAAGGCAATTGAGAGCGGTTCTAACGCAGTGAAGGCCGACGGCGCCAATTACCAGAATCATCTTTCGTTCGGCCGCGTGTACGAATCATTGGTACCTATACTACCGGCCGCTTATGATCGCGCAGTGGCAGAATATAAAGCCGCGCTTGCGCTTAATCCTCACAATCCCCAGATCTACTTGACGATGGCCAGACTCGAAGTGGCGAAGGGCGACAAAACCAAGGCGCGCGAGATGATCAGTAAGGCGCTGGCAGAGAAGAGTAACTACGCCGCCGCCATCTTCTTGCTCTCACAGATAGAGGCTGATGCCGGGAATCTCGATGCCGCTATTAAGAATGCGCAACAAGCCGCAGAGCTTGCTCCGCAGGATATCGGCGCACTATTCCAGCTCGGATTCTTGAAGTACATGAAGCATGATTATGCCGGTGCCATAAGCGTGCTCGGTGCCGCTGTCCAGATTAACCCGAGCTATTCAAATGCTAAGTATTTCTTGGGCCTAAGCTTGGCCAAGACCGGCAAGACCAATGACGCTATTCAGCAGTTCAAGGAGATCGCAGAGTCCAACCCGGACAATGCCGACGTGAAGCGCATTCTCGGCAACCTCGAAGCCGGTCGTGATGCGCTAACGAACGCCCCAGCCCCAGCGCCAGAAAAACGCAAATCTCCCCCCGTCGCACAATAATTAGAAGGCGAGGCCTTCTAGAAGTGGCACCGACTGACACTCGTCATCTGAAATAGTATGTACAACTTTATCTTCATTCGTGGTGCCCAGGGCACAGGAAAAACTACACTCACCAGACTACTGAAAGAAAAACTTAACTCGGTTAATATTGATTTTGATTGGATACGAGGATTTCACTTAAATCGTGATTGGACCAATGTTTCTGAGGCAGAAGAAGAGTTGACTGTTGAAAATCTAGTTCTCTTGTTAAAAAACTATGCAAAACACGACTACTATAATGTAATTATAGGCGGGGGAGTATCGGAAAAACTTTTAGAGCAACTGAAAAGGTATAAAACCATAGTTTTTACTCTCTATCTGAGAGATGATGAAATTCTCAAGCAAAGAGTTTTAACAGAAACCAGAGATAGTGGCTTTAGAGATTACAAAACAGCCATCGAGAATAACGAGAAGTATAGAACTGAATCTCATTTCCCCAACAATCATAAAATCGACAGCACGGATCAAACTCCGGAAGAAACAGCGAGCGAAATAGTCACTATTATCAATAGATAAAAGCGACCATAGAAAGAAGGTTAAACCTTTTAAAAAGGGGAATGTGCGATTAGTCTGTTATCCGGACAAATAAAAAGGAACCCTTGACGCATTGGTTTTAACCAAAGGGGTTCCTGTACGAGCAGATTAGCTGTCTGCTTCAGTGTCGTCGGTATAGTCGCACTGGCACCAGTCGTCAAGTTGGCCACAGCGACCGCATGGAAGGAATTCAGCCGGAGGAGTTGATTCGAGTGACATCTGATGAGCCCAATCAGGATTGTTGCTTAACTGCAGCAAGCAGTCGTAACACCTGTTAAACTCTCGACCCTCGAAGTCAAGCTCGCCGAACTGGAACTCGGTCCAATATACCTTTTTACAGAGCCTGCACTTCTGAAACATACTGTCCTCCTTGTCGGTGATTAATCGGTCAAGGAGGGACTGTCCGCTTACTTCCCAAAGGAAGGGGCAAAGGACAGTAATTATTGATTCTCAGCCCTGATAGCCCAAACAGGCTTGAGACACTACTCCGTATATTGTAGCATATAAGACTATATATGTCAAGACAATAAAGGGCATATTGAACCAATGAGCGATCAATTCATAGAAGGCGAGGCCTTCTAAAAAATGGGAAACTGTGAGATAATTGCGATATGGATCGCGCACCAATTGAAGAGGATTCATTTCATCATGTATACAATCGCGGCGTTGATAAGCGTGTTATTTTTGAGGAGGATAAAGACTACAAAAGATTTCTCTTGTATCTCCAAGTTTTAAACGACACAGAAGTTCAAAGTCCCAATACATTCGAAGTCCTTTCTCAAAGGGCAGAAGAAGATGAGAAAAAGGAGCGACTTGCAGACGTTGTCGCATTCTGTTTGATGCCCAATCATTTCCATTTGCTTCTGCATGAATGTCGAGAAGGGGGAATCAGCAGATTTATGCAAAGGTTGGGTACGGCGTATACAATGTACTTTAATGAAAAGAATGATAGGAGCGGAGCGCTTTTCCAAGGACCGTTTAAAAGTAAGTTAGTTGACGACGAAGAATACTTGCTCGGAGTAATCGACTATATTCACCTAAACCCTCGAGAGATTGAACATTTGAGCGAGTACCGATGGTCAAGCTATCACGATTTTTGCAATCAGAAAAAGTACGATAAAATCCTTACGGCAGAAGCTCTTAATGATTTTACTGAACTTCCAAAAGATTATCGCAGGTGGATCACAGGCCAGCACGACTTTTCGGCGATAAACCACATAACCATAGACCATAAATAGAAGGCGAGGCCTTCTAGAAATTGTATTTTGGCCTTATTTAGAGTATTCTGGTGCGATGGATACTGCGCATATACGCAACTTCTCAATAATCGCTCACATTGACCACGGTAAGTCAACCTTGGCGGACCGCATGTTGGAGCTCACAGGGACCATCGAGAAGCGCAAGATGAAAGAGCAGGTACTCGATATGATGGATCTGGAAAGGGAACGGGGGATTACCATCAAGATGCAACCGGTGCGGATGCAGTACAAACAGAAGTTAGGAGATCTCCCAACTTCTAACTCCTATGAACTCAACCTCATTGACACGCCCGGGCATATCGACTTCTCTTACGAGGTTTCGCGAGCACTGCAGGCCGTTGAAGGCGCGATACTCCTTGTAGATGCGACGCAAGGTGTGCAGGCCCAGACCTTAACGACACTTCGCACCGCGCAGGCATTGGGGGTAAAGATAATTCCTGTTATTAACAAGATAGATCTTGCTGTTGCGCAAGTTGAGGAAGTAAAGGCGGAGATTATCGAACTTTTGCATTGCGAAGAGAAAGATATTTTGGCCGCTTCTGGCAAGACCGGCGCCGGCGTTTTAGAAATTTTGGACGCGGTTATTGAGCGTGTTCCTGCTCCGCAGTCGGACGTGGGCAAGGACCCACCTCTGCCTGAAGCTGAGGAGAGACCTTTCCCGCTCAATTCCAGCCGTTCGCTAGTCTTCGACTTCGAATACGATATTCATGCCGGACTCATAGTGTACGTTCGTGTCATAGACGGCATGATCCACAAAAAGGACGCGCTTGCATTCATTGCCGGTAAAGACCAATTTACCGTGCTGGAGCTCGGGATCTTTTCTCCGCAAAAGAAACCGTGCGAAATGCTATCGCCCGGTGAGATCGGATATTTGGTGACCGGCATCAAGAAGACCGGCGCCGCGCGCGTCGGCGATACTATTACCACAGCCTCACGACCACTTGCGCCCCTGCCGGGCTATAGCGAGCCGCGGCCTGTAGTCTGGGCATCGGTCTATCCGGAGAATCAAGACGACTTCATGACGCTCCGCCAAGCGCTTGAGCGATTGCGCTTGCAAGACTCCGCACTCTCCTTCGAAGAAGAAGCGGCAGGGGCTGTCGGCAGGGGATTTCGTTGCGGATTTCTCGGCATGTTGCATCTCGAAATTATTTCAGAAAGATTAAGACGTGAATTTAATCTGGAACTCATAATCACTTCACCGACTATTAGTTACGAAATCCAGCGAACTAACGGAACAAGAGAAAAGGTCTATTCCGCAACGGCCTTCCCCGAAGAGTCGCAGATTGAGAAGGTGTATGAGCGCTGGGTGGATGCGCAGATTATAACCCCGCCGGAATATATGGGCTCGCTCGTCCAGCTCTTCCATGAACATGAGGCGACGGTTGTGAATACAGAAATATTCGGCGATCATCGTACGGCATTATCTATTCAGATACCTTTGCGCGAGCTAATGCGCAACTTCTTCGACGAGATTAAAAGCGTCACTTCCGGTTATGCGTCCATAGCTTATACCTTCGCCGATATGCGCGAGGCTGACGTTATCAAGGTTGAGGTGCTTATTGCCGATGAAGTTGTGCCCGCGTTCTCACGTATTGTCTCTCGGGCACGTCTGCAAAAGGAGGCCGAAGAGATTGTTGAGAAGATT
This sequence comes from Candidatus Paceibacterota bacterium, assembly GCA_041660505.1. Taxonomy (NCBI): domain Bacteria; kingdom Bacillati; phylum Minisyncoccota; species Minisyncoccota bacterium. The sequence goes on along the minus strand of JBAZWG010000001.1, from coordinate 182,214 downwards.
AAGAATGTCATCCCACGACAGATGTTCGACTTCAAGATCCAGGCCAAGGCCGGCGGGCGCATCTTGTCGTCACGCCATTTGTCGGGTATGAAGAAGGATGTCACAGACTACCTGTACGGCGGCGACATCACGCGCAAAATGAAACTCCGCGAAAAGCAGAAGAAAGGCAAGAAGAAGATGAAAGCGATGGGAGTGGTAAACATCCCGCACGACGTCTTCTTGAAGGTGATGAAGTAGATGTGGTACAGAAAAGCTCCTCTCGGAAAGGTCCTCGGATCTCCTCGCTTCACTCGGCCAGACCATTTCCTCAAGGACTTTTCTGTACCACACCTAGCGCAAAAACGGGAGAGAATACAAAGCGACCATACTGAAGACGGTAAGAATACAGATTATCGCGACGAATACGCTGAAAATTTTTTTGTGTCGTTTTGTCTTTAGGAACATATATATAGTATACTGTTCTTATGCGGGACTTTCAAGCCAAACGACAGATTAAAAGGATTCTATATTCTAAGGTGACAATCGGGGCGCTTGTCGTGCTTAACTTACTTATTCTCAAGTCTGATATCCAATTATATGGTAAAGAGCGCTACACCGCCTCCAATGAGGCGCAGGCGCGACAGGAGTATAATGATATTCTCGCACGCGAGAAGTCTCTCTCGGCCGACGTGGCACGTTTGAGCACGAGCGAAGGTGTCGACCTTGAACTTCGCCGCAAGTTTTCTGTCGTTAAGCCCGGCGAAGAGGCGGTAGTCATTGTAAAAACAGCGGCAACAGCGACGCCAGAAAAACTTGAGCAAAAGTCTTCTTTCTGGCAGAATGTAACGAGTTTTTTTGGATTCTAGCGAGCGTAGTTTAGCCGCCTCCCCGGCGGCCCGCCGAAGAGGCGGGTGGCAGAACAAAATAATGTACTACGTCTATTTCCTAAAAAGTCTGAAGAACAATAGCAGATATATTGGCAGCACCAGTGATTTGAAAGAAAGAGTCAAAAGACACAACGCAGGGTTTGGCGGTCGATACTCCTCAATTAACAAGCCGTTCAAACTGGTATATTATGAAGCTTATTTAGACAAACGCGACGCACTTGCCGCGGAGAAGTTTTATAAGACGGGTTTTGGCAGAGAGGCAATAAAGAGTCGGTTGAAGTTTAGTGTTGAAAAATAAATATGCGGGCATGGTTTAGTGGTAGAATGCGACCTTCCCAAGGTTGAGACCCGGGTTCGATTCCCGGTGCCCGCACAGTGAAGCCGTCGAGCTTCCCCCGCCTCAACGGCGGGTCGCCAGAGAGGCGACAAGCATCGGGCGCGGGTCCGATTCCCGCCGCTCGCACCATATGAAAAAGAATATAGGCGTGTTTGATTCCGGCTTCGGTGGGATCAATATATTACGGGGGATTGTTAAAGCTCTGCCCGAGTATAATTATATATATCTCGGCGATACGGCGCGGACGCCTTATGGCACCCGTTCTACGGATGTTGTTTATGAATTCACGCGACAAGCGGTTGATTTTCTTTTATTAAACAATTGCGAGCTTATTATTCTTGCCTGCAATACGGCATCCAGTGATGCTCTGCGTAAGATACAGCAAGAATATCTGCCAGAGAAGTATCCGAGCAAACGAGTGCTGGGCGTGCTCATCCCGGCAGCAGAAGAAGCGATGCAACAAACAAGAAATAAAAGAATAGGCGTTATCGCCACAGAGGGGACTGTTAAATCGGGCGCATTTGTGCGCGAACTTACTAAACTTGATAAAGAAGTAAAAGTTTTTCAACAGGCCTGTCCGCTTCTGGTGCCAATCGTCGAGTCCGGAGAGGATCGCGCAATTTTTACAAAGCAGATTCTGGAAAAATATCTCAATCCCCTTAAAACGAAAAATATAGATACGCTAATACTCGGCTGTACGCATTATGGTATATTAGAGAAGCAGATTAAAAATATCATGGGCAGAAAAGTGCAAATTATATCTGAGGCGAGTATTATACCAAAGAAACTCAAAGAGTACTTTGCACAGCATCCGGAAATTGAGAGCAAGCTGGCTAGAGATGGAGGATGTAAATTCTACTCAACCGATCTGACTGAAAAATTCACAAGACTCGGCAGTAGATTCTTCGGTAAGAAAATTCTTGCAGAAAAAGTAGAACTCAAATAAAATCATGACGCTATGACATTCATAAAAAACAAAGAAGACTTTATTTGCGAGCATTGCGGATACGAAGTAAAAGGGAACGGTTATACTAATCACTGCTCCAAATGTCTCTGGAGCAAGCATGTAGACATAGACCCGGGCGATCGCGCATCAGATTGCGGCGGTATGATGGAACCGATAGGGTACGAGAATCTCGTAGGCGAAGAACGTATCGTATTACGCTGCAAAAAGTGTGCTCATGAACGTCCGAACAAAGTCTCGCCCGAAGACTCGAGAGATGCTATAGTAGGGCTTGCGAGCCCCCGTAGTTAAACGGATATAACAGCCCCGTCCTAAGGGGTAGTTGATGGTTCAATTCCACCCGGGGGCACTATTTTTTGTCGGTAAAGACGATTAGACGGTCGGAATAACTTTTCTTCGCCTTGTTCCATGTTCCTTCGCAGGTTATGAGATTCAGATGAGCCTTTGTATCATTTGAACCGAACACGTCTGAAGAATCATCATTTTCGCCGTAGGTTCGGAGTTCGCGGACGATAAAATTGTTAGTCACCCCTTGTTCGTTTTCGACGTATATGACATCCCCCTTCTTAAGCATGTGTAAATTGTCAAATAAGGCGGCTACGCCGTCCTTCCACCCATAATGCCCCGAGATTACTGCGCTGCCTTTCTCTCCCGGACGCGGACCAATATCAAACCATGCTGCATCAGTGGGACCCTTCGGCATCTCCATTGTTCCATCGGAACTTAATCCTACACTTATAATAGGCGCATCAATATGTATCGCAGGAATCTGTAGACGAACTGGAATCCCGGTATCTGGCTGTTCTGCGGGTATTGCAGGCAGAACACTGACCGACGCAACCATCTTAGCGTCGGTGGTTTGTACGATTAGACTTATATCTACGCAGAGAATAGTTATAAAGACACCGGCGATTCCCAGCATCCCCGCTCTAAAAAGCTTCCATCGTAGCATGAATCAAATAACTTGCTTCTTTCGAATTGCAAAGAGGGTTAGTATTGTCGCAAAAACTCCGGCCGTAATGAATAAGCTTTCTGAAGCGGTGGTATAGTCTGGTCCAAATCCTGATTTTGGCAACGTAGGGGGAGTGACGAGGACTGTTGCAAGTGCGTAATCGATCGCGGTGAGACCACTGGCGCTACCTTCTGCCGTCGCGGTGTTTACTGTGTTGGACGTTAAATTCATCTGGCAGGAATATGCCCAGGTTTCCGACAGATCAAGCAAATTGTCGTTATTAACGTCACCAGTATAGCCGGAGACCGGGCTACACTTATCATCAACCACACTTACATTATTTAGAGGAACTGTGCCGGGGTTAGTTACCGTATAGGTGTATGTCACCGGCCCACTCCTTGGCAGTACAAATAGATTAGGCGTTTTTATAAGATGGATTAAAGGCGCCTGTGTTGCAACGCCAACGTTGACGATCGCATTCGCACTGTCGGTGGCGGTGAAGCCGTTCGCTTGGCCGGTCACGACGACGCTGTTGGTCGTGGTCTGCGTGATGTTCTGGGTACAACGATAGTTCCATGTTTCTGTTACGTCCAATTTTAAATCTCCGTTCGTATCGCCCGAAATGAACGTTACAGGGGAACACTTATCGTCGTTGATCGTGATGTTGCTCATGGCGACTGTGCCGACATTCGAGACTGCATAATCGAAGGCAACAGTCCCGCCACCAGCGGGTAATGTTGCAACCAGCGAGGGGACTTTTTTAACGCTGATAAGCGGCGGCATCAATGGAGCAACAACTACAGGGGTAGAGGCAGGTGGTGGTATTACTACCGCAGGTGGCACAACCGCACAAGTTGCTTTGGTTATCATGTTCGAGTCCAGAGTGACGGCTCCGTTCCGTGCGAGCACGCGACCTTCGACATTCGCCCCGGTCGTCAACGTCGCAGATTGCAAGGCAAGGATATTGCCTTTGAATGTCGAGTTTGTCCCGAGCGTCGCTGAACTGCCCACTTGCCAAAAGACATTACAGGCCTGGGCGCCGTTAGCGAGCACCACGTTGCTGGCACCGGCAGTTATTAGCGTTGAAGCTGTTTTGAATATAAAGACAGCATTGGGGTCACCCTGCGCATCGAGGGTCAACGTGCCGGTGATACCAAAGGTCCCCGCCGCAGAATCATAGACACCGGCGGTTTTTGTCGAGCCACCGAGCTCTGTGGAGATAGTGGAAAGCGTTGATTGTCCTGCTGCGGCATTGTACGCCGTCGTCAGATCTGATTCTGCTTGGACTGCTCCTGCGTCACCTATATGTTGCGTGCCGTTCAACGTCGCCGGTGGGATGCCTGTGACCGCAGAACCCGGGCTCAAACCCAGGTCGCCGTTAATAACACTGGCGCCCGTATTGGTAATAGCCGAACCACCAAGCACCGCGTATGTATTAGCGCTACCAAGATTAATGGTCGTTGCAGCAAGCACAACACTTACACCCATACCACCAACTGCTAAAGAAAATACTCCCGCAATTATTAGTGAACTCTTTTTAAACTTCATACGTTTTGTTAATTAATTCTGTACTATAAGTATACACCTTGGATGCATCTAGAGACTAAAAACAGGCGTGGATAACTTTTTCCTAATACTTTGCTATACTACCAATATGACACCAGAAGAAAAAAAATTGCTTCAAGAGACAGCCGAGCTTGCGCGGGATAATAATAAGATTCTTCACGCCATGCGCCGGTCTAATCGTTGGTCAATGGTGTTCAGAATCATGTACTGGGTCCTTATACTCGGCGGTCTCGCGGCGGGGTATTACTATGTCCAGCCTTATCTCAATCAGGCGATCAAGCTTTATTCGCAAGTCCAAAGCCAAATCGGCCAGCTAGGCAATCTCGGCCAATTCGGGCGATAATTATCGTGGATATTTGTGCTGGGACCCAGGTTCGAACTGGGGACATCTACTTCTTCAGAGTAGCGCTCTACCAACTGAGCTATCCCAGCAATTGGGTGCTAGTATATCATTTCTTATATCAACTTTCCAGAGCTAAATACTTTTCACTCGGACGCTCTTGGTCTTGTGTTTATCTAGCTTGGGCAGGCGGATGGTGAGGAGGCCGTGGCGCTCCACCGCCTCTGCGCCGTCAGCATCTATTTCTTGAGGAAGCATAATAGTACGCGCGAATGAGCCCCAATAGAGCTCCTGAATGAAATAATCTTTATTGCTGATCTCTTCCGGACGTTCGCGCTTGCCCTTCACGGTAACCATCTCGCGAGTGATGACAATATCCAGATTCTCGGGCTTTACCCCGGCAATAAAGGCGCGAACTATTATCTCGCTCTCGTCTTGATGCACATCCACGGCAAGCTGGCCCTCGGTCTCATCATCTGCGCCGGCAGAAGTGCCCGTTTCGGTCAGAGGACGATTGTCTACATCGTCCCAATCATTTTTCTTGGCGCCGGTTAGCCTCTCAAAGAATGATCGCTTGTTTTTGTGTGTCATCTGTTGATTATTAAATTAGTTAATCAAGTTAATCTCTTTTTTGTTTACAAAAATACTTTTTATCTTCTCGAAGAAAAACAGAATGACGATAATACCGACCCACATCATGCCGAAGACCGCCAAATAATGCGAACCGGAATTATTTACATTCATTAGTATAAGCTCATTGTAGAGCGTATGCAACATCGTGGCGAGGATAAGTCCGAAGACGAGGCGTTTATCTTTTATAAATTTGCTTCTATAGAATGCGAAGCCGATGAATGCACCGAGCGTCGCAGAAGAAAGCGTGTGCAACATTGTTGCGCCAATGAAGCGCATTGCGTTGGATGCAATCCCTACGAGAATCCCGCCGGCTTTGACCGTGCTGAACATAAAGAGCGCATTTTCGAGTGCCGAGAATCCGATGGCCGCGGTGATGAGATATACCATGGCATCAATGGGCTCGTCGAAGGCTTTGTTGTGCCACATTGCGCCCATGAAAGCGGCAAAGAATTTAACTAATTCTTCTACGAATGCTTGCGTGGCAATAAGAATGAACGTTCCCGCCGGCAGGTGGTCTGCCACGAACTGGGCCAGCACCTCGGCGGGGAAGATGGAGAGCATTCCGAGTACGAAGACAAGCGCGATTGTCTTCTTTGGCTCGGGCTGGGCCTTGTCTTCACGAAGCCAAAAGAGTAAAAGCCACAAAAGAGGTGGCAAGATGCCGGCAAGAAGTGAAATGAGAAAAATGTTTAGCGTTGAGTCGGCCATTTTTGAACCATGAGCATCTGCTCATTCGGTTCAATTATACCCCAGAGTTCTTCTGTCACAAAGGGCATAAACGGGTGGAGAAGTTTGAGCGACGTTTCGAGTATGTGCATGAGTAATTGCCGTCGGCTTTCGCGTACGCCGGCATCTGCTGTGGCATCACCCGCCAAGATTTCTTTAGACTCTTCGATAATTTTATCGGCGAACGTGTGCCAGACGTAAGCATAGAGAGTTTCGGCCGCAAGATGGAATTGCCCGCGGTCCATACAGGCCGTGATTTCAGCAATAAGTTTGTTAAATTCTGCAAGAATTTCTGTATCGCGAGTACTGGCCTTCGGCGCCACTCTCTCATCATCGTCTTTTTGGGAACTGGTAACGAATCTCGTGATATTCCAGAGCTTATTGGAAAAGTGTTTATAAGCTTTTATTTTATCTTCCGATATTCTGCTGTCGGCACCCATGCTTGTGCCGACAATAAGCGACATGCGCACCGCGTCCATGCCGTACTTGGCCGCCATCTCCATTGGGTCGATGTTATTGCCAAGAGACTTCGATATTTTGCGCCCCTGCCCGTCGCGCACCAAGCCGTGTAAATAAACGTTCTTAAACGGTACTTGGCCGAGCAAGAATCCGCTCGCGAGTATCATGCGCGCAACCCAGAAGAAAATAATGTCGTAACCCGTTTCTAATACTGACGTCGGGTGATACATTTTCAAATCAACAGTATTATCCGGCCAGCCAAGTGTTGAGAATGTCCAAAGTGCCGAAGAAAACCATGTGTCTAAAACATCCGGATCTTGTTCCCACTTGCCCGCCGACGAGGAGGGGCCAGATTCTTTTGGTGCTTCTTTGTCGCAATAGATTTCGCTTCCTTTATACCATACGGGTATTCTGTGGCCGAACCAAATTTGCCGGCTAATGCACCACGGGCGCAGATTATTTATCCAGTTATAGTAAACATTTTCGAAGTTATTCGGTGTTATCTTTACATCGCCGGAGTCCACCGCACGGCGCATAATTTCTTTGAGTGTTGTTTCTGTGCCTGTCGCGATACCAGGGATTTCTGAATAGGGAATTTTGAACTTTTTATCAACATCAATGAACCACTGCAACATTATTTGCGGCTCAACGATACCGTCTGTGCGTTCGGCGGTGGCAATATTATGAACATAATTTTCATCGATCTTTTCAACAAGACCCTTCTTTTGCAGCTTCTCAATAATTGCCTCACGCGCTTTCTTTATATGTTGACCGGCGAATTCTCCGGCAACAGGCAAAAGAATACCCTTAAGATCAATAATCTGCTCGTAATCAAGCTTGTGCCGCTCGGCCATCTCGAAGTCTACGACAGAGTGCGCCGGGGTAATCGTCATGACACCGCTGCCGAATTCCATGTCCATCTTGTCGTCTTTAACAATGGTCGCGGTAATCGGGCCGTTAATCCACTCAAGGTCTATTTTTTGTCCGTCTTCATATTCTTTATATCGCTTGTCATCCGGATGCATTACGACATACTTATCGCCGAACTTTGTTTCTGGGCGGGTGGTACCGATTGTAAATGGCCCGTACTTCAAATAGTAAAATTTAGTTTTTTCTTCTTTGTACACTATCTCGTCGTCGGAAATAGTTGTTTGACCCTTTGGGTCCCAGATCACGATTCTATTACCGCGATAAATAAGTCCGGCGTTGTACATGCGTACGAACGCCTCCATCACCGCGTTGTAGCGCTTCTCGTCCATTGTGTAGGCATACCGACTCCAATCGAGCGACGCTCCTGCTGCGCGCATCTGTGCCAGAATTGTTGTTTTACTTTCTTCTACGAAGACATCAATTCTTTTTAGAAGTTCCTCACGTCCAAGGTCATAACGACTTTTTCCTTCTTTCTTCTGAATATCTTTCTCGACTTTTGACTGCGTGGCGATGGCTGCCGAGTCTGTGCCGGGGAGCCAAAGCGTCCGCTTGCCTGCCATACGTGCTTGGCGGATAAGAATATCCTCGATAACGAGCATGAGTGCACTACCCATGTGTAATATACCGGTTACGTTCGGCGGGGGGAGAACTATATTGAATACTTCGGCATCGGGCTTGGTTACGCCTTTTTTCACGCAAACATCCGGATTAAAAAATCCAGAATCTTCCCATTTTTTATAAATCCGTCCCTCGGTCTCTTTGGGGTCGTAAGGCTTGAGCAATTTGTCGTTTATATCCATATCTTCCTATAGTATCAGAAGGCTACTCCCACTTCAAATTGCCTTCAGCTTTTTCCAGTTTCGGCACGGTTTTTGTGATGATCCGGAAGTAGGCGGCACCGGCTATCATTGCTGCGTTGTCGGTCGTATATTTTTTATCGGGGATGAAAATTCTCATGTCAGGATACTTAGACTCGAGCATTTTCGTAATCTCCGATCTGATGTGCGCGTTGGCTGTCACCCCGCCACCCATGATGAATGACTTGGCGCCCTGGGCGCCAAGTGCCTTATCAACTTTATGCACGAGTACCTCTGCGACAGAATTCTGAAACTCGCGCGCGATATTCGCTTTTTTTTGCAAAGATAATTCAGCCCCACCCCCTTGCCCCCTCCCCGAAGGAGAGGGGGAACTCAAACCAGAAGTTTCTGTGTTTTCTCCCTCTCCTTCGGGGAGGGTCGGGGAGGGGTTAATCTTTTGCACTAAATACAGCACTGCAGTCTTAAGGCCGGAAAAAGAAAAATCTAAATCTTTCGAATGTATCATCGGTCGGGGGAGCTTCACCTCATCATCGGCGACACCTTGTAACGCAAGTTTGGCAATCTCCGGGCCGCCGGGGTAGGGTAATCCTAAAATACGCGCGACTTTATCAAATGCCTCACCCGCTGCATCATCGCGCGTCTGTGCCAGGATTTTATAATCGGTCCAGTTGTTAATTTGCGCGAGTTCTGTGTGGCCCCCAGAGACAAGCAGTGCCAATGTTGGAAATTGAAAATTGGAACTTGAAAATTCGTTTCCGCCCAGTAAGGCGGAAACGACATGTCCCTCCATATGATTTGTCGGGATGACCGGCACGTCCCAGAGTAAGCCAAGCACTTTTGCAAAATTTATCCCGCTCCAGAGCGCGGGTTCCAGCCCTGGGCCATAAGTCACGGCGATAGCATCTATCTTCGGCCTCTGAATTTGAACAACAGAATCGAAAACCGACTTAAGTAAATCAGGCTCTCGTACAAGAATCTTCTCTATTTCTGCTTTGAGTTCGGGGTCTAAGACATGAGATGTCTGATTCTTGGACATCTCATGTCCAAATTCTTCAAGAGCCCTAATTAACAAAAGAGGCAGGTTTCGTTCATGCTCCCGTTTGGCAAGCATCGGCACGACCCCGCCCCACTCGGCGTGCAAGGCAGTTTGCGATGATACCAAAGAGCAAAGTATTTTAAAATCAGGCGCGTCAATACCGCCCGTGGCCTCAACCACGCTTATCGCAGTATCATCGCAAGATGTTTCGATAGCTAAAATAATCATATAAATCTTAATGATTATTCAGTATACACATATAATAGAGAGTTGACTATATATTGAAGAGTGGTAGGGTGTTGCCGGAGGTGATTGCTCTTGAACAGGAATTATGAGGGGTGGCGGGCAATCTGGCATGTCTTATCGACACCGTTCGCTGTCGGACTGGCATTGCGCGTCTCACCGGAGTACGGTATGTATCTGCTCTGGATGATTGTCGTGGGAGTCGAGTTTTTACGCACGCGTGTGGAGTATGTACGCAACGCTTTCCTCGCCGTCATGAACGGGATTATCCGCGATGACGAGAGGGATGGTAGGCCAACGGCCGCACCGGCGATGGTCACCGGGCTTGTGCTGGCCTGGTGGATCGCCCCGGCTGGGACATTCTGGCTCTGTGTTATCTGCGTCGCGTGCGTTGATCCGGCGGCCAGGCTCGTTGGTATCCACTACGGCCTCACGCCGTTCCCGGGTGCCGGCAAGAAGACATGCGAGGGCTTCTTAGGTGCCTGGATTGCCGGGGCATTCGCTGCATCGGCAAGCGGATGCGTCTTGCCGCTCTCTACCGTCATCGGCTTCGTTGCCGCAATCGGCGAGATCATCGGCAAGCACGAACCGTGGTGGCAGGATGATAACCTGTTCATCCCAGTGTTCGTGTCTATTGCGCTTAGGTTGCTATGACTAGGCGCAGAAAGGAGCAAAAACTTCCTCCCTGAAATTCACGGGGAGGAAGTTTGCTTTACAAATTTTGTTCGGCGACCACAACCTTTTCCTTCCAGAATTTGTGATGAAGTGTGTCGGCGACGACATTGAGTTCTTTATTTTTTATTGCGCGCAAGATGGCGATGATGACCAAGATACCGATAATGCCGGAGACGAACCCTTGGCTGAAGACGCCGAATGTTGTGTGCAAAGAAAGGAATCCTTGCGAGGCATTGAGGGCGAGATACGTCACGAATCCGCCGGCAAGAGATGCCCCCAGCACTTGCATACAAGACTTGATAACAGGCGAGGAAAAATTACCGAAGTCTTTGACGAAGTAGATCCAAAGCAGTATCGCATTCACAATATATCCAAGAGAGTAGGCAAGCGGGAGCGTGAGCATGACAGTATCGGACACGTCAGAAACTCTGACGGTGATGCCGATAATTTGTCTGAACATTTCTGAAACTTCGAACCACTTTATAAATACGAAAGCGAAAATTATAGTGAGTATCGAAGTACCGGCGTTCACCATAAGCGGTCTCATGGTCTTGCCTCCCGCATAATATGCACGGACGAAGAGCAATATCAAGCTCTGGGCAACGACAGAAACAGCGAATATCGCCAAGGCCGCGGCGGTAAGCCTCGTATCGCTCCAATCGAATCTGCCGGCACCATAAATTACGCGGATGATTTGGGCGCGCAAGACGATGAAGAGTACCGTTGCCGGGACGGACCAAAAGACGATGTGTCTTATCGCCGTCTCTACCTTGCTTCTGAATTCCGCCATATCGCCCTTGCTGAATATCTGTGCCAGCGCGGGGAAGGCGGCAATGGAGTAGCTAACGCCAACGACCGCAAGTGGGACTGATTGCAAGTTTAGGGCGAGATTAAATATAGTGATAGTGCCGGTGGCCATAAGAGAACCAAGGGCGGCAAGGACGGCAAGCGAAATTTTATCCGTCGCGAGCGCAACTGTGCGGGGGAGGGATATCATTATGACTTCGCGCAAAGTTTTGAAATCAAGAGATGAAGTGAATTTTGGGAAGAAGTCCAGCTTGTAAAGTACTGGTAGCTGAATGCTCAAGTGCAGAAAAGCGCCGAGCGCGACGCCATAGGCGAGGCCTGGCAAACCGAATGTGGGATAAAAGAAGACGATGCCAATAATTATCCCTATGTTGTAGACGATGGGCGTGATAGCGAAGACAAAAAACTTTCTGAATGCCTGCGTCGCACTGCCGAGCAGGGCGGAGAGGCCAAGTAGGAATGGCGAGAGCAGGAGAATGCGCGAGAGAGTGATGAACTCCGCCTGCTGTGCAGGAGAGAAGCCAGGAACGACGATAGGTGCGAGTGCGGGAATGAATATCCAGCTCAATCCACAGACGCCGACCATCACCACAGAAAATGCCGTGAAGACAGTGTTTAAAAATTTCTTAGCTTCCGCATCTCGGCCATCTGCCAAGCGTTCTATTATGAATGGGATGAGTACGGTGACAGAAACGACAGAGGCGATAGAAGCGTAAATAAAATCAGGAATCTTGAAAGCGGCATAATAAATATCCAGAGCGCTCCCCGAGCCGAAAGTGGAGGCGAGTAAACGATCGCGAAATAAAGCGAGCACTTGCGAGAGAAAAGCCGAAGCGCCCAAGAGAAAAGCCGCTTCATGCAAGCCGGTGAATTCTTTATGTAAATAACTTAGTATCCGCGTTGGCATCTGTGACCCTACAGGGAGTCGAACCCTGGTTTAAAGCTTGAAAAGCTTCTGTCCTAACCGTTAGACGATAGGGCCTTACGCACTAAAATTGTCCCGCTATAATAACGCATTTTTGTCAAAATGGCAAAAAATTGCTAGAGTATAAAGGTTTTGGAGAGATGGCTGAGTGGTTGAAGGCACCGGTTTCGAAAACCGGCATACGGGCAACCGTATCGTGGGTTCAAATCCCACTCTCTCCGTAGCTTGACAATACATACTGACAGGCATATCATGATGCATATGATAAAGCATCAAACACGTATCACTACTAATATCAATTCGCAGTTGCTTATGTTCGTCGATAAGATGGCTAAAGAACGCGAAGTTACCCGTCGTGAAGTCATCGAAGATTCTATAAAGAAACTAGAACGCGAGGCGAAAGGTCGCGCGATTACGGAGTCATATAACCGCATGGCGGAGGACAAAGAAGAAATGGATATGTGGTTTTCGATCGCAAATAATCCCGTGAACTTGGAATGGTAAAGAAATACGATATTGTTGTTGTTAACTTCGACCCCGCACGCGGCGCAGAAAAGCGCGGTGTCCGTCCGGCATTGATACTCCAGAACAATAAGGTTAACCAGTCTAAAATAGAGACCGTTATTGTCGTGCCCCTTACCAACACACCCAAAGATGTTCCCTCTGCCGTCTGGATTATTGCAAGCAAAGAAAACGGTTTGAAAAGCGATTCTCGCCTAGAAATTTCTCAACTGCGCATGATCGATCGTCGAAGAATCAGTAAAACTCTAGGCACGCTTGAACCGAAATATTATAAAGACATTTCAGAAAAAGTCACAAACTTTCTTGATCTGAACGACGAGTATTTATAAAACTAATGTCCGAGGCGAGACCTCGGACAAGCATACATGAATATTTCAAGAAAAAAATTCGTTATTCTTTTCATCATTTTTGGGTTCGCTTTTATGTTTATCACTACCACGCTTTTGGGGTCAACAGGCCCCCGAGGCTTCCCCAAGCACCCGGACTCTTTCCTTGGAACGGCGTCACCAATAGCTTGGAAAAATACCGTATCTACAATTATATCGCCTATCAAAATTGTTTTAATAGGACCCTTGTTGCTTTCTACCGACTTTTTGCGAGATGACCCGCCGCCTCCATTTATTGGTATCTATCTAATTTTTTACTGGACTATTCTTGCTTCAGTTATTTATTATACTTTCGTTAAAATGAAACGTTGACCTTCGAGGCGAGACCCCGGACAATCTAACTTTTTTGCTTATCGCGTTGGTTATACCCATCATATGAAATACAAAAAAGTTTTGGTTACCGGCGGGGCAGGGTTCATTGGGTCGCATATCGTTATCGTTTTACAAAAAGCGGGGTATGACGTTGTGGTGCTGGATAACTTGAGTACGGGGAAGCGAGAAAAGTTGCCGGCCGGTGTGAAGTTTTACGAGCGCGATATTACGAAAGATATTCAGGATATATTCAATATAGAGAAGCCAGACATCGTTATTCACACGGCGGCGCAGGTGATGTTGCGCCGGTCCCTGGAGGAGCCGGTCTTTGATGCTCTGCAGAATATTATCGGCACCATAAATGTGCTCGAAGCTTGCAAGAAGAGCGGGGTTAAGAGAGTTATTTATACTTCGACCGGCGGGGCTAGAGTCGGCGAGCCGGAATATTTGCCCGTAGACGAGAAACATCCTATCAAGCCGATGTCGCCCTACGGTATCTCTAAGCATACGGCGGAGCATTATGTCTGGATGTATCACGAGCTCTACGGCTTAGATTATTTGATCTTCTGCTTCGGTAATGTTTATGGGCCGGGGGACGACCCCAAGTTCCGCAGGGTCACGGCGATATTCATTGAGGCGATGATGAAGGGTGAGTCGCCGACCATCTTCGGCGACGGTGAGCAGACGCGCGACTTTATTTACGTGCTCGACATCGCGGAATTTATCGTGAACGCGATGGAGAAAAATCCGGCGCATAAACTCTTCCATCTTGCGAACGGCTCTCAAGTGAGCGTGAATCAAGTTTTTACTATTCTCAAGAATCTTCTAAAGTTCAAAGGCGAAGCCAAGCACATAGAGGCGGTAAAAGGTGAAGTGCGTGACATTATGCTCGACACCACGCTCGCGCAAAAGGAGCTGGGCTGGAAGCCTTCGCACACGATGGAACAAGGGTTGAAAGAGATGCTAGACAAGAGTATACTGGCCCTATGAAAAAATATATTACTTATATCGTCGTGCTTGCGATTATTGTCGCCGCAGGATGGTACTTCGTGTCTCGTAACGCATCCTCGACAGAGCCGTATGGCGGGCAAGCCTCCGACGTAACCTCTGCAGAAGGAGGCGCTTTGGGTGCGACATTATATGACAAGGTTGGTTCCGGCAGTAGTGCAGTAGAGCAAATGCCGAACACTAATCCTTTCTCGGAGCCGGCAGTCAACCCATACACGCAGGCTTACACTAATCCATTCGGCAAATAATTTATGAATATGACAATAAAAAAACTTTTGCGATTTACCGGCATCGTGCCAATGTTGCTCATTATGTTAGGAACGGTGCAAACCGCACAGGCGGTTACCATCCCTGACGAGATCCGCATTGCGGCCAATGACTCATGGTCCGGGACAGTGCCGGCAACGAGCGTCTTGAGCTTGCTCGGCCGTATCGACTACAATAAGCCTGCTGGCGCCAACTATCCATTAGAGGTTTACGTGAACGGTAAAGTGGTAACGTCCGCGCTCATGAACAAAGGTGCAAGCTTCACTTATAAAGACGGCAGAAACTTCCCATATCTCTCCGGCAAAGCTTGGATGCTGTTTTACAGCGCAGACCTATCAGCGAACAACTCAAGTGCTGGTGGCGGTTATCAAGTTACGACAGACCCGGGTCAGGCTTACATCTACAAATGGAACATCGCATCGATAGTCGGCAGTGCGGCAACGATGGATCTTAAGCTCGTGAACAACGGCAACACGGTAGGCAAACCTATCGTCGTGAAAGTCATCAGCACTTATCCCATAGTCGCTCTCGGCAACTGCGCGAGTGACAAGGAATGTAAAACTTATTGCGATAAACAAGAGAATTACGGAGCTTGTGCTGACTTCGGCGCTAAAACAGGTTTAATTTCCAAAGAGGACGCCGCCAAGGCGAAAGAGTTCGCCGATGTATTGAAGGGCGACGGCCCCGGCTCGTGCAAAGACCAAGCATCGTGTACGACATATTGTTCTGATATAAAAAATATCGATTCGTGCCTCACCTTCGCCGAGAAGCATAACTTCATTAGTGCCGACGTGCTCAAGCAGGGCAAGCAAGTCGCCCAAGCTTTGAAGGCCGGTGCGAAATTGCCCGGTGGCTGTACTGATCAGAAGTCTTGCAACACTTATTGCACTGCATCAGGCCACGGCGGTGAATGTCTCGACTTCGCAGAGAAGGCCGGCTTTGTAAGTAAAGAAGAGTCGGAGATGGCGCGCAAAGTTCTCCCGCTTATCGAGAGCGGCCAGTCGCCCGGCAAATGCACGACGAAAGACCAGTGCGAGAAATACTGCGCCGATAATAACAATGTAATGGAATGCGTGGCTTTCGGCGAGAAGGCCGGCTTCATCAGTAAAGAAGAGGCTGATCTCGTGCGCAAGACAGGGGGCAAGGGCCCCGGTGGCTGTACGTCGAAGGCGTCATGTGATGCCTATTGTAATGACGCAAAGAATCAGACCGCCTGCTTCGAATTTGCTAAAGAGCATGACCTCATTCCCGCAGATAAACTGAAGGAGATTAAGGACGGCATGAGCCAGCTCCGCGCCGGCTTACAACAAGCACCGCAAGAAGTGGTGGATTGTTTGAAGTCAGAAGTTGACCCGAACATCATCTCAAGTGTAGAAGGCGGTACATATATGCCGGGGCCGGAGGCTGGCGGCAAGATCAAAGCCTGCTTTGCCAAGTATCTCCCGCAGATGATGAGTAAGCTCAAGGGCGCCATGGATCAAGCAGACTCGGCGACCAAGCAATGTGTCGAGCAAGCGATGGGTGAGGGTGGGCTCGAAGGGATGCTTAAGGGCGATGCTCCGCCATCACCGGACGCGGGCGATAAGATTAAGAACTGCTTCGGCAAAATGAAGACAGAAGGCTTAAAGAAAATGCGCGATGGATTAAAGCAGATGCCGGAGGAAATTCGCACTTGTATCGAACATAAATTGGGTAAAGATAAGGTGGCCAAAATCGAGGCGGGCGAAGATGTAGAAATCGGCCCCGAGGCAGGCGCAGCAATCCAGAGTTGTGTCGGTAATATCGGCGCAGTAATGCAGAAGATGATGGATGAGCAGTTGAAGCAAGCCCCACCGGAAATTCAGGCATGTCTTAAAGATCGCTTAAGTAATATCGCCGAGCGCGCACAGAAAGGCGAGGTCAAAGGCCCAGAGGACGTCCAAGGCGACATCGCCGCTTGTATGAAGAACTTCCGCCCGGCAGGAATCCCTGAAGCGGGGAGTATCCCGGCCGGTATTCCGAAAGGCGGCATCCCGAAGGGATATATTCCAGAGGGGGTGCCGGAGAGTATGGGCATCTCTGGACAAGGAGAATCATCTTCCCAGAGTAGCGAATCATCAGGAGGCACACCTCCGGCAGGCTTCGTACCGAACGACCAAGTCTGCGCAGGCTTCAAAATGGCACCATCTTGCGATTATGTACCGGAGAACGTCCGCGACATCTGCAACAAGTGTAAAGAATAGGTTCAAAATTCTGATTGACAATCGGCAACTCTTACTATATAATATAGGCTTATTCTAACTGCTAATTTGTGCCACAAAACACCACTTCCCAAGGTTCAACCTTAGGCACCCGCCTGCCAATGACTGGCACTGTCGGGCAGGTCCAAAAGGTTGAACCTTCTACGGTTGGTTCAGTAACCTTCACCGACCTCGGCCTCGCTCCGGTATTCACCAATACTCTAGCTAAGCTCAATATTACCAACCCGACACCTATCCAGGCGCAGGCCATACCGGTTGTGTTAACTGGCAAGGACATCATCGGTATCGCCCAGACCGGCACAGGCAAAACGCTCGCCTTCGGTCTGCCGATGCTCCAGCGCCTAGCCTTGACCAAGGGCACTGGCCTAGTGCTCTTGCCCACGCGCGAGCTCGCCGCCCAGGTGGACGAGAAGCTTGTTGCTATCGGAAAAGATTTAGGAATTAAAACCGCCATGCTCGTCGGCGGTGCCAACATGGGTGCCCAGATGCGCAAGCTCCGCGAGAATCCGCACGTGATAGTCGCTACCCCCGGCCGTATCAATGACCACATTCGCCAGAAGACGATTGACCTATCCCAAGTCTCGATATTAATTCTCGATGAAGCCGACAGAATGCTTGATATGGGATTCGAGCCGCAGATTCGCACCGTCATCGCGATGATCCCGAAGGTACATCAGACGCTTCTTTTCTCGGCCACGATGCCGGACAAGATTGCTCAAATGGCGAAGGCCTATCTGCACGCACCGCAAACGGTACAGGTTGCCACATCGGGCACGACTGTTGCAAAAATTTCTGAAGAAATTTATTTCGTTACGAAAGAAGAGAAATCGCGCTTGCTCGAGAAGCTCATTGCCGACAACCCGGGCACGATACTCGTTTTCTCACGCACCAAGCACGGTGCCAAGAGACTCGCCAAACATATCCAAGACATGGGTCATACGGCGACGGATATTCATTCCAATAAATCTCTCTCACAGCGCACAGAGGCCTTGCTCGGATTTAAGAAAGGTAAATATCGCGTCTTGGTGGCGACAGACATTGCTGCGCGCGGTATCGATGTCTCCGACATCGGCCTTGTTATTAATTATGACCTACCGGACTCGGCCGAGGATTACGTCCATCGCATCGGCCGTACCGGCCGCGCGGGTAAAGAGGGCAAGGCAATCTCATTCGCCGAGCATCATGAGCGCCGTGACATACAGACCATCGAACGTTTGACCAAGAAGCGCCTGCCGGAGAAATCCAAGCCGCAAGATCTCCCGCCGGCACGCCAGAGCACTATCAAAGAACGCCCTTATGAATCACAAAAATTTGGCGGACATGGCGGACGTGGTGGCGGGCATGGCGGCTTTAAGCCCTCTTGGAGACGTAAATAAAAAAGTAAGAAATTATTTAATAATTTTTTCGTATGGACATAGTTTACATTCTCGTGTTCGTCATAGTGTTCGTCGTCTTGCCGGGCGTGCGCATCGTCCAGCAATATCAAAAAGGTGTCGTCTTCCGCTTCGGTAAGATTGTGGGGGAGCGCAACCCGGGTCTGAACTGGATAATCCCGTACGTTGATATTTTATACAAAGTCGACTTGCGCACGATAACATTACCTATCCCTCCGCAGAAAATAATTACGAAGGATAACGTCTCGGTAGACATTTCAGCCGTAGCCTATTACAAAGTTGTGGATGCAACCAAGAGCTTGATAGCAATCGAGAACGTGATGAACGCCATCAATCAGATTGCCCAAACAACAGTGAGGAATATCGTCGGGCGCTTCGAGCTCGACACGATACTTTCCTCTCGCGATACTATTAATACCGAGATTCGCGGAGTATTGGACGGGCACACCGAACAGTGGGGTGTCGTCGTCTCGGTGGTGGAAATAAAAGACATTCAGCTCCCCGACAACATGCAAAGGGCAATGGCCAAACAAGCCGAGGCCGAACGCGAGAAGCGCGCCAAGGTTATCGCCGCCGAAGGTGAGTTCCTCGCCGCGCAGAAGTTGGCCGATACCGCCGACGTGATGCAAGCGCACCCGATTGCCCTCCAACTCCGCAATTTACAGACGATGGCCGAGATAAGCGTAGAGAAAAATTCGACCATCATCTTCCCGGCGCAGTTCATGAACACATTGGCCGATGTCAAGAAATTCATAGCGTCCGAAACCTCTGCGAAATAAGCAGTATAAAAACAAAGCAACCCGGACTTCCACATGGAAGCCGGGTTGCGAGAAAGAGCTGAATCAAACTGTGCGAGGTTCAACCTCGCACAGTTTAGTTAGTACGGACTTGGGCGAGCCCGCTCGAGGGCAGACCCAGTACCCCGAACCCGTTCGTCCAGTCGAGGTCTACGAGACCGGACTGGAAGAGGCTGTTCGGCGTCCAGATGAAGCGCCCGCCGTGGCCGTCGACCTCCGGAGCCGAAGACATCCCTGCTGGCGGCAGGGGCGCAGTCTCTCCGAGCAAGGTCGTGACCACCGAGTAATCCACTCCACTCGGTGCCACATTTGCTCGGAGCTCGAAGAACATTTGAGTTCCGGCGGCGGCATTGATGGTTGGCTCGCCGAGAATCTCGACGAGGCCGGAACTCGTTGGCGTTGCACCGGTGGCCTTGAACACACCGCTACCCACCGTAATAGCGTAACCAGGATCCCCATACATTGTCAGACTAAAACCCGAAGTCGAGCAACCGGTCGTATTGACCCGGAAGCTCAATTTCGCAAGTCCGATGCTGCCAAGCGGGTTGGCCGCGACCTTGAACCGCATCAACCGCCCGTCCGTTGCTCCCTGCGTGGGGAGCGAGTCGAGCGAGATGGTGGACACGGACTTGTACGTGCGAAAGCCCATCGATTCTGCCGAGCCAGTTGCTGTGACCGACTCGCCGGACTCGAGGCCAATGGCGTCGGCGCCGATTACGGTGAGCCTGATGAGCTCGCCGGACCGGCCGGGTTGGTTGACGCCGATTGGTGCCACGTCAACTCGGACAATCATCGGCACATCCTGACCGTCGGGGATGTCCACGGGTGAGTCAAGCGTGCAAGTTGCACGCGTGCTCACGCCCGTCCACGTTACCGACCCAACTTGCGCGGAGCCCAACCAGACTGTACCCTGCACGATACTGGACGTGCTCCCGGAAACCAGAGCGAGATAGAGGCGCTGAAGCCTCACGTTCTCGCTTGTTGCCCGGAACTTCACGACCGTCGCAAGGACGTTCACCGTCCCGCCAGCCACTTGTTGGTAGCTAGGCGAGGACGTGTCGGTACCTAGCGCAAGGCCAGAGCGAACGACTGTGACCGTATTTCCCGCAGTGGTTCGGTCAATCGCAACTGGAACGAGTGGGCCACCACCGGCCTCGAATGCGACAACACCGGCATTGCGAAGTGAGAACTTCGCACCGACAGGTGCCGCCGCCGAAACGTTGGCCTTGGTCGCGAATGTCGCGACCGTCCCATGGGGGACATAGACCGGCTGGTCGAAGACCACAAGCACTGCGGAGGTGCTAGGGTTCGCAATCGCCGATCCTGTGTTCAACGGCGCTGTGCCCTTGAACATCTGCAGGTTTGTAAGCATCGTCGGCATGGCGCCGTTGGTCGTCTCAATAACTTGAACCAACGACCACACCTCAATGTCTCGTCGTGCTGCGGTCGCGTCGACGACGATACCACCGAAGTCCTGCCCGATTCTCCCTGCGATGGTCTGGCTGACCGTCGCAGGATTGTTGTGGGCAACGACCTCGGCCACCGTGGCTGTCATAACCTGCGACGGCCAGCACGAGCTGGTCGAAGCGGGCTGGATGCCAGACTGCGCCTGCGGGAAGTCCGCAGGGTCACAGCCGATGTTGCCGAGACCGCAAACCAGAATCATCGCTACGATAAAGAGAACCATAATCCACCTCCGTGGATAAAACTATGATGCCCGGTATGGGCGTTGTCAACGAAGAAATCCTTTAAATACTACACTATATTTGACATAATGTCAATCAATGGCCTATTTAAATAATATTTAACTCCTTGACAGAATGTCAATAGGTGTGCTACTATGTACGGGTTATTTCGATCTTTGACATACGTTTAGTGAATCAAAATAAACAAGCAAAGTAAGGTTATTTGGGGCCGTTATTCTTGGGTTAAGCATTGCTTTGCCTAAGCGCAACGGTCTCAAAGGACCATTACCGCCCCGTCTGTATCACACAGCAGGGCAAAGAAAGGAGAGTGGCAAATGCACGCCATTCGGATCATCATCGCGACCTTCCTGGTCGCAGGACTCGTTTTCGGTTCGTTCGGGTGCGGAGCAGGCGTCAATGGCATGGGGTTCGACCCCACGCCGGCGACAGCCAAGGACGTCGTGAAGGCCCGCGCGGCCAACACGGCCACGGCAGCGTCACGCGACCTGCCGCCGACTCCCACAACGACAGCCGTTCCTGTGTCGTCCGGAATGATCGACACACACGGAGTCAACGTGATGTCAGACCACTCCGCGGTTGGGTGGGTGCGAGTAGTTTTCCCCGCTCAGCCGGAGGAAATGCCAGCAATCGAACAGCTCGCTAATGTCACGGTCCGTTTGAACGGCCAGGACTACACGAACATGTTTGTATCCTCAAACAACAACGGCTACGGGAGCGTCACTATCGATGGCCTTTCACCAGACACGGCCTACGTAGTACAGTGGGAAGTTTCTGGTATGACGGCAGTTGACCCGTTCCGGACACCTGCGCCACTTCAGGAGCGGATTGACCGCGCCACGAGGCTCGTCAACATGAGTGATACATGGGCGCGAATGGGCGCCCAGATTGCTACCACTTCGGTATTCAAGCGGCATGTTCTCACTGGGCCTCTCGACTACTTCGAGCGGGTTCTCGAGGCCGAGAAGATACTCGACGAGGTCCTCGACAGTGCCCCTGACGTCAATGGGGCTTTGGACACGGAGATCGCCAAGAAACTGGTCGCCGCTCTGCAGATGGGAGGCGGGCCACGATCTGGCATCTACCAGCTTTGCCAGTTCGCGGAGGGTTGGGATCGTGGACAGGATTTTGGGACCGAGCACGACGTCGTCATCGACGGCGAGCAGGATGTTCTGGCCGCCATGCTTGCCTTGCAAGCGCCAGCAAGGGTACCCGCAGCCATCGAGAAGTTGAAGGCTCCGGCGAGGAAGCTGAAGGCCCAACCGAGGCCACTCACGCCAGAGCAGGAGACCAAGCTCTTGAAGAAGTTTCCGTTCCTCGCGGGACTCAAGAAGAAGCTCGACGCCTCTAAAGTCGAGTCCGTGGCAAACAAGATGACGGCTGGCGAGGCCGTCATCGTCCTCATCGGAGCATCAATCCGACAAGGATATGATCAGCTGTATCGTCAGAACTACCCGGTGTTGTTCGGGTACGGTGGGTTCGAGGGTTGGTCCTACATGGATCGGCTCGATCTCACGAGGTGGTCTCTCGAAGACCTCCTCGACAAGGAAGAGGCCATCGTGGTCCTATCCATGTCTGACATGCTCAACGCCGTCGAGAAAGAAAGCCTCAAGTCAGCAATCAAGGACTGGAGGTTCTCGGTCGCTCGTTATCGCAAAGCTTTGAAGAGCTTTCTGCGAAACATGGGAGACGACAGAATGGATAAGGCAGACAACCTCATCGACAAGCTCCGCCAGCAGTACTTCCCGGGCTGGTTCAACTCGTCGGAGAAGGGTAAGAACTAAAACCCTTGCCCGCTAAGAAGAAGAATGCGCCGGTCGTGAGCGTTTGATCACAGCAGATTCACTAATACGTGTGTAACCAGGGCCGGCGTTGTCTTTTTGAGACGCCGGCCTTTTACGTTCCCACATTTTAAAAAAATGAAAAACACAATTCTAAATAAATAAGCGGTCGCTGATTTATTTAGAAAAAAATTTGGAAAGGGTTTGGCAGAAAGTTCGAAGCCGCTCGCGATCCTGGGATCTTGAGCGGCTTAGTGAGAGTTGTGTGGCGCTGGAGAGGAATCGGCTAGAAGGTGAGATTTGCCGACTCGGGCTGGCCTTCGTGGCTCGGCTCGGCGGGCCAGTTGGTCGAGACGAAGGTTTCGAGAACGACCCAGTCGTTCTCGAGCCAGTTGCCGTCCGGCGAAAAGCCGGTGACCCCTGCGCGCTGGAGCACATCCTTCACCTTCCAGCGGTCATCGGGCACGCCGTGCTCGATGACCTGGCGCAGGGCCTTGCGACCCTCGGCTCGGATCTCTCCATCACGCAGAAGTGGGCCGGGCTCATCGTGCCGGTCCATCCACCAGTGCTGGAGAAACACGAGCAATTCATCCGCCGCCAAATGAGGCGGCAACAGTTCAATCTCGACTCCGAGTGAAGTGGGCAAGACTCCTCCTTTTCCCTTTCAAGCACAAGTCCACACGACTCATGCAGTACAGATGTCTATGGTATACGCGAACCGGCTTTTTGTAAAGTCGCACAAGGCAGTCTTCTTGGGCTCGCAGAAGACTGCCTTGTGCGACAAAAAAACAGCCCGAAGTTAATCGGACTGTTTTTTTGGAATACGGCGTGATTTATGCCTTCTGCACGTTCACGGCATTCGGGCCCTTCGGGGACTCTTCCTGGTCGAATGAGACCGCATCGCCTTCGTTAAGTGTCATAAAATCGACACCGACGAGAGATTTGCTGTGGAAGAAAATGTCCTTAGCGAGTCCTTCAGCGGCAATGAAGCCGAATCCGCGATCTCGTACTAAGGTCTTGATTGTTCCTGTCATGTAAGACTTGTTTCTAGTTTCTAATGTAAGTAGCTTTTCGAACTTCGACGACGTTTCTTAGAGACTTCTTATGTCTGTATAGTGTATCATGCTTGATTTATTTTGTCAAGCTCTGTTAGAATAGCCTCATGTTTAGCGCTTCTGGGCAGAAATTATTTCGCAGTTTAAACACGCCAGCAAAGGTGCAAGACTTCTTAAATACTATCCCGATTAATTTCGAGCCAGACGGTATTGATACCGCCAAGTCGCCTTTAATGGTGATGCGCACGCATAGCGCTCATTGCCTCGAAGGCGCAATGCTCGGCGCGTATATACTCTCGCTTCACGGACACAAGCCGCTCTTAATGCATCTTGATACGAGTAATGACTGGAATCATATTATCGCGCCGTTTAAAGTTTCTGATCATTGGGGGGCTTTATCCAAGACTAATCACGCAGTTTTAAGATATCGCGAGCCAGTTTACCGAACACTGCGCGAGCTGGCACTATCATACTTTCATGAATATTTTACCGACGACGGGCGCAAGACATTGCGAAGTTATTCGCGCCCGCTTAATTTGAATAGCTTCGAAAAAGGCTGGGAGTGTGAAGAAGAAAACTTGTGGGGGATTGATGAAGCTATGGAAGAAATAAAACACTATGCGATAGCGCCCGAAATCGTGCTGAAAAATTTACGCAAAGCCGACGCGCTTGAGCGAGAAGCGGGTAAGCTCACAGAATGGAAAAGCTAATTTGTGCGCGATACAGGGGTCGAACCTGTTACCTCGACAATGTCAATGTCGCGCTCTAACCAGATGAGCTAATCGCGCTTTTGCGCCTGCACACTATAGCAAAAATATACTCGTTTGACAAAGCTCAAGGTCATGCTAGACTTGTAGGCATAGTAAGTGAACTCGTAGGTTTCCGTGCCCTTATGTGAGCTCCTTTTCACAAGAAAGAAGCTAAAACAAAGAGTAGGACCAAAGAGACAGGTCGCCTTACAGCAAAGCCGACGTTACAGTCGGCTCTCCGTACCCCGCAAGACGGGCGTCGGAGGAAAAAAAGAATCTCACATAATGGCAAAGAAATTGTACGTCGGTGGCATTCCTTACTCGATGAATGATGACAGCCTCAAAGCTGCCTTCGCTCAGGCGGGTGCGGTATCGTCAGCAACGATCATTATGGACAAGATGACCGGTCGCTCAAAAGGCTTCGGGTTCGTCGAGTTCGACAATGATGCAGATGCAGACAAAGCTATCGAGATGTGGAATGGCAAGGAGCTAGAAGGCCGTCGCTTGACGGTTAACGAAGCTCGCCCGATGCAGCCTCGAACAGGCGGTATGGGTGGCGCTCCGCGCTCATTCGGTCCTCGAAACTAAACCCTTCGCAGAACAAAAAACAACCCGCCGATGAGGCGGGTTGTTTTTTGTTATTTCTTGTTTCTTCGCAGGAAGGCGGGGACTGATGACCAGTCTTCTTGTTCTGGTTCTATTGCCTCCGGCTCCGGCTCGGGTTCTGGCTCTGGGGCCGGAGCAGTCTTTGTAATGCGTGACATGAAGGACTGCTTCTCTTCTTTCTGCTCGCGCGGTTTGGATTCTGTGTGCTGGCCGACTATCGGCAAGCCTTTGCTGTAATTCTGGCTTGGGAAGCCGGAGGCGATGACGGTAACGCGCAACTCGTTCTTCTTAAGTTTCTCATCTCTGATGGCGCCGAAGATGACCTTGGCATCTTTGTCGATAGACTCGGTAATGACCTTGGCTGCCTCTTGGATCTCGAACATCGTCATGTCGTCACCACCGGCGATAGCGAAGAGTACACCCTTGGCGCCTTCGATCGATAGGTCGAGGAGCGGAGAATTGATGGCCATGCGGGCAGCCTCTGTCGCGCGATTCTCGCCTACGGCCGCACCGATACCCATGAGGGCCGAGCCGGCGTTCTGCATGACGGCGCGGATGTCGGCGAAGTCGAGGTTGATGATGCCCTGGGTCGTGATAAGGTCGGAGATACCTTCAACAGCTTGTCGCAGTACGTCGTCACAGAGCGCGAAGGCGGCGGCGAGTGTTGTGTTCTTGTCTATGATTCCGGAGAGACGGTCGTTTTGCACTAAAATTAATGCGTCAACTTCTTTCGAAAGTTCATCGAGCCCTTCTTGGGCCAGTCTGCCACGCTGGGCGCCCTCGAACATGAACGGTTTGGTGACGACGCCGACGGTGAGCGAACCTTGCTCCTTGGCAACCTTGGCGATTACTGGTGCGGCGCCTGTGCCTGTGCCACCGCCCATACCGCCGGCGATGAAGACCATGTCCGCACCCTTGATGACTGCCTGGATTTCTTCTAAGGTTTCTTCTGCCGCTTTCCGGCCGATACTCGGGTCCATGCCGGCGCCGTTCCCGCGTGTGACGTTCTTGCCGATATGAATTTTCTTCGGTGCGAGCGAATGATGTAGGTCTTGCGCGTCGGTGTTCATGGCGATAAACTCAACGCCTCGCACCTTGCAGTTGATCATGTGGTTGATAGCGTTACCGCCCGAACCGCCGACACCGATGACTTTTATTCTGGCGAATGCTTCTATTTCCGGATTTATTTTAGGCATACGATGATTTTTGTTCGTAATGCCTCATTCTACGCGATTTTTTAGAGAAGTCAAACCGACAAATTTAAGGAAAAAACTGGGATGTTTGACCTCACAAGGTCTCACCTCCCTCTGGAGGAGAGACCTTAAACATTCCAGTTTTTTCTTATTCAGTCACCAAGGTCTCTCCTCCAGGAATCCGCCAAAGGCGGAGGGAAGAGGTGAGTCCTTGGTGACCGCGCTAAGGAAGAAACTGCTTAAGCCACTCTAAAATAAAATTCTTCGTTTGTTTAAGGGTCTTCAAACTCATCACTTCTTCCGCCTCGGTTTTGAGCCCGATTATACAGAGCCCATAGGCAACCGCCCAAGATGAATCGCGCACCGGGAAGGGGGACTTGGGTACCGATGGCGACGACGCGACCGAGCGCGCCGTCTCCGTACCTTTGGGAAAGAGGATGGTAGCGATCTTCGCCGGGATTTTAAGCGAGCTTTTGGCAAGCGCCTCTATCATCTCGAGGCTCGAGCCGCCACCCGTGATGACGATACCTGCCGGCAGAAGTCCGTTGCGCCCAATCTTTTTTAAATGTGCTTCGATGAGCTCGAAAATATCGGATAAACGCGCCATAATTATTTCATCCAATTTTTTCTTGGGATATTGATTATCTTGCCTATGAGTCTTAACCTTTTCGGCATCTTCTATCGGGATGCGGAAGCCGAGCGCGATGTCATTCGTGATATCAACCGAGCCGATGGGGAAGGCGTGAACATAGACCGGATTATTATTTTCGTACACTGCGATAGATACTGTCTCGGCGCCGATGTTGGCTAGGACGCAGCCGGCCATGCGTTGGAGCTTGGTAAGAGTTACGAGGCCGGCGGCTAAGGGGGAGGCGACGACGTCTTCTATGTCTATTCCCGCGGCGGAAACAGCGTTCATCATATTCTTGAAATGTTGCTCAAGACAAACGACGAACAGAGCTCGCACCTCGAGCGTCTTGCCCATCATGCCGTTCGGTTTACCCAAGACTTTTTTACCATCGAGCTTGTAGGAAAGAGGAACGACGTGAATGATCTTGAAATTCTCTGCACGCTTTAAATTTTCTTCTGCGGATTTCATCGCGCGGTCAACGTCCGACGCCTCCACCTCTTTGCCTTCGGGGATATTAACAGACGCCTCGCCGTTAAGAGAGGTCAGACTCATCCCACCGATACTCACGAACGCGCGGCCGATCTTGACGCTCGCAGCTTGTTCCGCGGCTTTTATCGCTTCTTTGATACTCTCTGTCGCCTCTTCGATATTTACAATATAGCCATGTCGCAAGCCGTGCGATTCTCGTGATACGGCGGCGATAACGCGCGGGTTCACATCATCCTGCGCGCCGATGGCGACCACCACGCGAACGGCGGAAGTACCCACGTCAATTCCGGTGACGACATTCTGTCTCATGTTCCGTATTTTAGCACTCAAAACAATAACAACAAAGAAAAACCTGTGCAAAACCGCCCTGTTACGGTCGGACGAAATCTGCTGGCAGATATTTCTTGCGCAATTCTATTTCGCGCCTTTCCATAAGCAATGAATGGTCGAAGCCGGCGAGGTGTACCAGACCGTGAATATATAAGTAAGTCAGATAATCTTTGTACGAAAGTTTGTGTTCCTCTGCCTCATCTTTTATCATCTCGGCGCAAAGCACTATCTCGCCGGATTCGAAGGTGTAAGGGAAGCTTAGGATATTCGTGGGCTTGTTCTTCTTCCTGTATTCTTTATTAATTCTATTGGATTCTCCGTGCGGAACGAAAACAACGCTCAAGGAATATTCTTTTCCCAAAGCGCTGTTTTTAATCTCATCGAAGGGGATATCAGGGATCTTTGGTGTCGCGAGATTTTTTATTTCGGTCATTCTACTTATGGCCTTGCATCGGCTTACGCTCCGCCATGAGCCCAAGTTTCTTGAGGCGGGTCACTTCTACATGGCGATTGATGCGCTTAAGAGCTTTCTTCTTCATTGTGTAGGATGACGGATCGCGTTCTTTGTAGCGATGTGAACGAGCGGTCGACAGAATCGTGGATTCCTGAACGCGCTTCGTAAAGCGACGAATAATCGAGGCATTAGTTTCGTTGCTGTTTTTCTTGACTTCTACTTGTATCATAGGAGAGCAGTATAGCCTAAAACTTGATTTTCTTCAAGTATTCGGCCAGTTTGTCAATTTTGACGATCTCTTGCGACCTGTTCGTCATGTTGCGGACGATGATAGTGTTGTCGAAGACCTCGCGTTGACCCAAGATAAGGGCGTATGGCACGCCGAGCTTCTCCGCCATGCCGAGCTGAACACCCAAGCTGTCCTTGGATAAAGAATGCGAAACTGGAATCCTGCACTTGCGCAAGATCTCGGTAACGAGCAAACTCTTCAATTTCGCGTCGAAGCCAAGCTGGATGAAGTACATCTTAGGCTTCTTCACGATGCGCGGAGCGAGGTCTGCATGCTTGTCCATCAGCACGCGGTCTGTCCCGATGCCGACACCGACGCCCGGCACGTCTTTTTTACTGCCGAGCGCCTTGGCCAAGTAGTCGTAGCGGCCACCAGAGGCGACGGAAAGTCCCTCGGTCTTTGAGCCGTCTTCGTTCGTCGCGTCCGGCAATTTAATCTCGAACACCGTCTTGGTGTAGTAATCCAATCCGCGCACGAGATGATTGTTGATGGTGTACTCGACACCCAAAGTCTCGAGATATTCGAGCACTTCTTTGAACTGATGTTTGCAGTTGGCGCAAAGGAAAGAGACAGAGGTGGGTGCACCGGCTTTGATCGGCTGGCATTTCTCCTCTTTACAATCGAGGAGACGGAGAGGATTGGTCTTCAAACGCTCTTTACAATCCGCACAGATTTCACCGACATGTTTCTTGTAATAATTCACCAATTCCTTGCGATAGGCTGGGCGGCATTCTTTGTCGCCGATGGAATTTATTTCGAGCGTTAGGTTCTCGAGGCCGGCCTCTTGCAAGATGAGCGTGGTCAAGCGAATGATGGTGGCGTCGGCTATACTCTTGTCGGTGCCGAGTATCTCCATATTGAATTGATAGAACTGACGGTAGCGGCCCTTCTGCGGTTTGTCATGACGGAAGCAGGCGCCGTAGCTGTAGAGCTGGACCGGTTGCGGCCAAGATTGCATGCCTTGCTCGATATAACTGCGCATGACGCCGGCAGTGAACTCCGGGCGCAGGGCGAGCAAGTCGCCACCCTTCGTCTTGAGCGAATATAATTGCTTGTCGATAACGTCGGTGCCTTCGCCCAGGCCGGAGAGATAGATGCGAATGTCCTCCATGATCGGCGTCTCGATCGGCTTGAAGCCGTAGTAGAGCGCGACCTCGGCCGCTTTCTCGAAGAATCCTTGGAAGCCGAAGAGCTCCTCGCCGATCAAGTCGCGCATACCCTTCGCGGTTTGCGCCGGATCCTTCAGCGCGCCACCAATTTTCTTTAATTCTTTTTTCATAATTTAATTTTTGTAAGTTACTTTACCTGGTAATACGGAAATTCCGGAAAGGGGGAAGAGGCGCAGAGCCGCAACCCCCACAATATGCTCTCGTGTGATGGCTCCCCAGCTTCGTGAGTCTGATGACGCGGAGCGATTGTCGCCCATTACCCAATATTCATCTTTGCCTAGGATGCTAATTTCTGAATCAACACGCGGAAATTTCACATACGATTGGTCGAGCGTGATAGTCTTGCCACCAGCCTCTGTGATACTGACGTCGCCATTCTTGATTGTTACAGTCTCGCCAGGTAAGCCAATAACGCGCTTGATGAAGAACTTGGAAGGGTCGAGCGGATATTTAAAGATAATGACGTCCCCCCGCGCCGGCTCATGAAAGCGATAAGAAAGTTCGTCTATAATCAGATATTGGCCGTCTTCGAAAGTTGGCACCATCGATGTCCCGCTCACAATGAACGGCTGGGCCACATAGGCGCGGATGGGGAGGACAATAACAAGCGCCAAGACGAAGAACTTTATCACTTCGATGATAAAGTCTTTTATGGTCATTGTGTCAGATTCCGTATTCACGTTTTCTTTAGGCTTTTCTTCAGGCATTTTTGACAAAATTGAGGATTATCTGTGCATTATAGCACACTTCTGATACCGTGAGAAATGAACGAAAAAGGGGATAAAAAATATTTTTTGACGGTAAGGTGAGTCCTTAAGGAATTTTGCGAAGAAAAAGGGAAGAGGTCTCTCCTTGCCGCCAATCTTTTACCGCCGAGGTTGAACCTCGTCGGTAGGGACGGATAAAAACAGAAAAGCGCTCCGGACGAACCAGAGCGCTTAAAAAAGTCTTACCAGGGAAAGTCGGCTTGTACGTGGATTTCCACGCACCCGACGCTGTCGTCGTTGTCGCACTTCGTGACCAACGACTTCGCCCCCTCGACGAACACTCCCTCGGCCGTGAGGTACAGGACCCTTGCGCCTGGGAATTCCGCTCGAATGGCCGGGAGACCCTTATCTTCCCCAAAGAGCCACTCGTGGGTTGTTACTCCGAAAAGTCTCCCGTAGGAAACTTCTCGGGTGTTACCCAAACAGTAGACCGCCTTATTCAGCGGCGTTGTTTGGTAACCTACCCAACGTTGCCAACCGGAGACATCGTCGCTGAACGGATCAGCGTCGAACCATTCCCCCAGCTGGACTTCCCCATCGCTCATGACCCTGAAACTCACCTCATGGGCCATGCCGCTGATCCCGATCCACGACTCAGAGTCGAGGAGTGACCCAGCCATGCCGCCGAAGGAGACGAAAATCGTCCCCTCTTCTACCTCAACCCGCCGGGACTCGAGTTCCGGGATGGTTTCTAACACAGGTCTCCTTTCTGCCAAAGATGGCAGCTTATTTGCGCGCAAGCGTTTGTCGCGCGCCCGAAGACCCCGTGCGGTTTGAGGTTGGTAAGAATGTCAAAAAGCTACCTATAACAGTAGCACACTATTGACAGTTTTGTCAAGTATTGGGTATGAACACGAAAAAGGCCTTATTGTAGGCCTTGATTTGGTACAATGCAAAAGCATGTCTCGCGTCGCCTTTATCGACGTTCAAAACACAGAAACCACAGCGAACAAGTTGCTTGGCTTTGTTATCGACTGGAGAAAGATGCATGCCTATCTTGCCGACAAATGGCAGTGCGAAAAGATTTTCTTTTACTCCGGTATACAACAAGGAAATGATTCACTCATCCAGGAATATGAAGAGCTAGCAAAGCTTGGTTATGCCATGCGCGCAAAACCATTTTTTATATATAAAAACAAAGACTCTGTCATCAATATAAAATGCCCTAATTGTTCAACTGGCATTAATCATACCATAGAAGGGGGTGTAAAATGGAAATCAAATTGCGATGTTGAACTGACTGTTGATGCAGAAAAGTACGCAAGTCCACACACAGAATTTCTTATTTTTACAGGTGACGGAGACTTTGAATACTTAATGCGAGACTTAGTGGAAAAAGGGGTTAAAATCTACATTGCTTCTAGTGCTAGGAAGAGCAGAATTGGTCCAAGGTATTTTACCTCAAGATTTTCGTCAAAGTTACGAGAGTTGATTAAAGAAAAACGAGGAAAAGTCAATTTTATTGACCTTAATGACTGGAAGTATAGAATCAAAAAAGATCTGTAAAAAAGGAAAACGCCGTACAGGCCGGCGCTTTCTAATGAACAGTTGTATTATAGCAGAAATAAAAATAAAAAGTCAACTCTAAATTTATGGCAAAAAACTTTGTAATCGTGGGTTTGGGGAATCCGGGGGAAGAGTACGAACAGACGCGGCATAATGTCGGGCGGATTGTGCTTGAGCAATTTAGGAAAGTTTATGAGCTGGCTGAATGGGAGAGTGATAAAAAGACACAGTCGAAAGTTACAAAGGGGAAAGTTGAAAGGATCGGTGTACTGCTCATGCAACCAGAGACGTTCATGAATAATTCCGGAAAGAGCGTCGGGGCAGTAAGTCCGACTTTGCTCGGACGCAAGATCACGAAAGGTAAAAAGTTTTACGAGAATTTAATTATCGTGCACGATGACATTGACCTGCCGATTGGTACTTTACGAGTTTCGTACAATCGTGGTCCCGGCGGGCATAACGGGCTCAAGTCTGTAGTGAAGGTTCTAGGATCTGAAGCATTCACTCGCGTGCGTGTTGGCGTGTCGAAGGTAACGCCGTCCGGCAAACTCAAAAAGCCGATAGGCGAGGATGCGGTCATTGATCTTATATTAGGCAAATTTTCTAAAGCTGAATCCGAAGAGTTCAAGAAAATCGCCAAGAGAGCGGCAGAAGCACTTACGGCAATAATCACCGAAGGCCGTGATAGAGCAATGGGGGAATATAATAGGAGTTAGGAGATAGGAGTTGGAAGTTGGGAGGCTGTGAATAATTTGAATTATTCTGCTTTTGCTTCTGTCGTCTCGGCCGGTTTCTCCTCCACTTTCTTCGCCTTCGATGGATCGTTAAGCGAGAGTGCCATGCGTTGATCCTTGGCGTCGAACATAGTGATGAAGAAGTTGTACGACTTGCCGAGCTCGAGCTTGGCCTTCATCTTCTCGAGCGATTCGAATTCCGAGACATGCACCAAGCCGGCGATACCCTCTTCGATAGAGACCAATGCGCCGTGTTTGTTGTAACGAATAAGTACACCCTTAACTTCAGTGCCCTTCTTATATTTTGCCTCCGATTTTTTCCACGGATTTTCTTTGAGGGATTTAATAGAGAGCGAGAGTTTGCCGTCCTTGATTTCGATTATCTTAACCTCGATCTTGTCGCCGACTTTGTAAAGCGCGCGAGGATTCTCGACAAGTGCCCAGTCTATTTCAGAGATGTGTACCAAGCCTTCGAGTCCATCTTCAACTTTCATAAAGATGCCGAAGTCAACGGCGCCGGTCACCTCGCCGGTCACAACGTCGCCCACGTGATACTTGCTGATCATCTCGATTTTTTCTTTCTGCGATGCGCCCTTCTCGGAGAAGATGAGCTTGCCTTCCTTGGGGTCGGCGGCGATTATCGCAACCGTCAGTTTCTTGCCTATCAAGTTCTTGAGCTCGCCCATGATCTTGTCCTTGTCGCCGTCGGCTACGCGCGGGTAGTGCTCGCTCTTGAGTTGAGATGCCGGCAAGAAGCCCATGATACCTTGCCAGTCCATAATGAGCCCGCCTTTGTTCGCGTCCTTCACTGCAATCTCGAGCGGAGTTTTGTTGGTGATAGCCGCTTCTGCTTCCTTCCAGATGGCCGCTTGGCGCGCTTCTTTAAGCGAGAGCTCTATATAACCGCTCACCTCGTCTTCGAGACCAACAACCTTCGCCGTAATTTTGTCGCCGGGATTAATCTTCTTGATTACATCGCGCGCGTTCAAATATTCGCGACCGTAGATAATGCCCGTGCCCAGTACGCCCAAGTCTATATATAGAGTAAGTTTGCCGTGACCCAAAACTTCGCCTTCGATAAGCTCGCCGACATTCGGGAGCCCGCGTGTTTTATTCAAAACCTCTGTCATCTGCGAAGATGGGAGCAATCCCTGCTCCTCTTCTGCCTGGATAATGTCTGCAACTGCGTTCATAGCCATAAATACAAAAGACCCGTTAATTACTCTTTCGAGCTAGCCATCTATGTGGCAGTGCCGGGGGTCTACCGGCTTTTTAATTACTAATGGCAAGATATTACAGTATTTTCATTCATTTGTCCACCCGCCTCTACGGCGGGTCGCCGGCGAGGCGACAGTGTTATCCACAAGATGTCTAAGCTCGGCATGTTACGATTACTCCATGCATAAAAAACAACTTTATTTTTTGCTCGTGCTTATTGTCGCGGGAGTTATTATTTTCTTCACGCAGAAATATTATCAGCCTAAGGCCTACGCCGAGATGCGCGTTACAGAGATAGAGCTTGCAGGCGAGACTATTAATGCACGAATGGCCGAGACACCAGCGGATCAGGAACGCGGGCTGATGGGGGTAGCGTCTCTTGATGATGATGAAGGAATGATTTTCACATTCCCCAAGCCTATAAATACGAAGTTCTGGAACAAAGGAATGCTTATGCCTTTTGATCTTGTCTGGGTGGCGAACGGCCGAGTGCTTGGCATCGAGCGCAACATTCCTTTGCCTGCCGACGTTCCGAAAATTTATGAATCCCCGGCTCACGTTAACGGCGTTATAGAGCTCTCCGCCGGCTGGGCGGACAGGCACGGCGTACGTGTCGGCGATCTAATTTCCGGCTTGTAGAAGAGCCTATTTTTTGCTATAATATAGCCCTATGGTTATTACCTATTACGGACTCGCCTCGTACAAGATCCAATTCGGCGACACTATTATTGCCTTCAATCCGGTCTCTAAAGAGTCAGCCTATAAAGGCAGTAAATTCGGTGCCGACCTCGTTATGGTCTCGATGCATCATCCGGACTACAATGGCATTTCGGAATGCACCTTCGGCAGTAAAGTGCCTTTTGTCGTCGACGGTCCGGGTGAATATGAGACTAAAGATATCTATATAAAAGGCGTTGGGATAGAGCAGGTGGTAAATAATGAGAAAAAGTTCAACACAATATATTCTGTATTGTTCGAAGGGGCCAGACTTTGTCATTTGGGCGCACTTAACGTAAAAGATATTTCTGCAGACGTTATCGAGCAACTTGGCGAGATTGACCTCTTGTTTGTACCGATAACGGGCGGAGAAGTTTTGACGCCAGCGATGGCGGCCGATGTGGCAACAACGCTCGAACCCAAGCTTGTCATCCCGATGCACGCCGGTGTGAAGGGAATTGACAAGGCGCTACTCCAGCAATTTTTAAAAGCCTACGGTGATGAGGGTGCCAAGCCTATCGATAAGCTCACTTTACGCAAGAAAGACTTGGAGGGCAAAGAGGGAGACGTTGTTATTATAGATCCCGTAAGTTCATAAAGTTGAAAGTTTAAAAGTTGAAAGGAAATGAGTATTTTAGATACAATAGAAAAGGTGCAGGCCAAGCCGGAACATACCCGCCGGCAGATTATGTATGTGGTGCTCGGATTATGCATGGCAGTAGTCTTCGCGATCTGGGCTGTCAACTTCAGTTATACCCTTAACAACGGCTCCAATAGCCAACCCGCCACTTCGATGAGCCCGATAGACTATATAAAGAATGTAATCAATAACTTACAGAATGGCGGACAAAAATAAAAACAAAGAGAATAACCAGCCGGTCACTCCGCATGTGAACGTCATTAAGATGAACATCGTGCCGGAGATGCGCGTGTCGTACCTCGACTACGCGATGTCTGTTATTGTCTCACGCGCACTTCCTGACGTTAGAGACGGTTTGAAGCCTGTGCACCGCAGAATTTTATTTGTGATGCATGAGCTCGGGCTCACCACCTCCGCCAAATTCCGCAAGTCGGCAGCTGTCGTCGGCGATGTGCTGGCGAAGTATCACCCTCACGGCGACGTGGCGGTATATGACGCGATGGTCAAGCTGAAGCAGGAATTCTACATGCGCTACCCGCTCGTGGCCGGCCAAGGTAACTTCGGCTCTATCGAAGGTGACTCGGCAGCGGCGCACCGTTATACCGAGGCCAAGATGTCGAAGATTACCGAGGAACTCTTGCGAGACATCGAGAAGGAGACTGTGGAATGGATACCGAACTACGATGCGACGCGCAAAGAGCCCACAGTCTTCCCGACCACTCTGCCAAACCTGCTCTTGAACGGTACGCTTGGTATTGCCGTGGGCATGGCAACCAAGATCCCGCCACACAATCTTAAAGAAGTTCTCGAGGCACTGATTCATCTTATTGAGAACAAAGACGCGACGACGGAAGATTTGCTTAAGTTCGTGAAGGGCCCCGACTTCCCGACGGGCGGAGTCATTTTCAATCAGGCAGACATTAATCACGCTTATGCGACCGGCCGCGGCGGTGTCATTGTGCGCGGTGAGGCCGAGATAGTCGAGAATAAAGCCGGTACCTTCCAGATTGTCATCACCTCGATACCGTATCAGGTCAATCGTTCGGAGCTTATTGTGAAGATCGCCGACCTCGTGCATGAGAAAAAATTGGAAGGTATCAAGGACATCCGCAATGAATCGACGAACGACACGCGCATCGTGATAGACCTCAAAAACGCGACTTATCCGCAGAAGGTTCTTAACTTTTTATACAAGCACACCGACCTCGAGCAGGCCTTCAACTACAACATGCTCGCCTTGGTGAATGGCGTGCCGAAGATACTCTCGCTCCGCACTATCCTCGAAGAGTTCCTCAAGCACCGTCAAGAGGTGGTCAAGCGTCGCACGGCTTTCGACCTGCGCAAGGCGGAGGAGCGCGAACACATTTTGCTTGGTTTGAAAAAGGCACTTGATTTCATTGATGAAGTAATAAAAATAATCAGAAAGTCCAAAGACGGTCCCGAGGCGCACGCGGCACTTATCGCCAGATTCAAATTCTCTGCACTCCAGGCGACGGCGATTCTCGAAATGAAATTGCAAAGACTTGCCGGCCTCGAACGTAAGAAAATAGAAGACGAGCTTGGAGCACTCCAGCTACTCATTGCCGAGCTCAAAGAAATTCTCGCGAGCACCAAGAAAATGCTCGGCGTCATCAAGAAAGAATTTGAAGAATTGATAATCAAATACGGCGACGAGCGCAGAACGCGCGTGGTCAAGGGCGGAGTCAAGGAGATTCGCGATGAGGACTTGGTGCCCGAGGCAGACAACGTACTGGTCCTTACTTCCGGCGGATACGTTAAGCGCACCGACCCGGCCGAGTACCGCGTCCAACGCAGAGGTGGCGTCGGCGTCATTGATCTGGATACGAAAGAAGAAGACTTCATCACCAACTTCGTTACCGCGAATACTCATAGTGACATTTTGTTCTTCTCCGACAAAGGCAAGGCCTATCAGCTCAAGATGTTCGAGTTACCGGAAGGCAAGCGTGCTACGCGCGGCAAATCAATTATGAACTTCGTCTCGCTAGGCGAGAGCGAGCGAGTTACATCTGTGCTCGCCATGCCCAAGGCGGCCAAGGAGCAAGCCTCGCTTTCACTCGCACTTATTACGAAGCAGGGGACAATCAAGAAAGTGGCGGCCGAGAACTTCAAAGACGTGCGCCGGAGCGGGCTTATCGCAATTAAGCTTGATGATGGTGACCAGCTCATGGGCGCACTATTCGTCGAGAAAGGTGACGATATAATTCTCTCAACTTCGCTCGGCCAATCGATACGATTTAAAGAATCAGATGTGCGCGAGATGGGCAGGAATGCAACAGGTGTGCGCGCAATGAAATTCAAGAAAAATGATTTTATCGTCGGCGCGGATGTAGTCAAGAAATCCAATAAAGAAGTGAAGTTCCTCATCATGAGCGAGAACGGCTATGGCAAGATGACGGCGGCCAAGGAATATAAAACTCAACACAGAGGCGGTTCCGGTATTAAGACATCGAAAGTTACGCCGAAGACGGGGAAGGTAATGGTGGCCCGCATAATAACGCCGGACGTAGAGAATGAAATTATCGCCATCTCCAAGAACGGCCAAGTGATAAGAACAGAAATCAAGCAAATCCCGACATTAGGTCGCCAAACCCAAGGCGTGAGAATAATGAAGCTCCGCGAAGGGGACTCGATCGCTTCTCTTACCTGTTTGTAAAAGTGGCAAGAAGCACAAAACCCCGGTGTCCATTCTTATGAATGTAACCTCCGGGGCTCGTGAAAATCTATAGAATCACTCTCCTTTAGTTAGACGATGACATCAAGGCATCTGGTCGAGGACACGTGGTGGGATGTCCTCGGGTCGCCAGAGCTCGACGTTGCGGAAGTTGAGGGTGATTTTACACCCGCCTTCTTCCGCGTTCTCCGGCTCGTAGGTGTACGCCGCGTCTACTCTGGCGACCACTCGAGCCGTTATGAATTCCGGCGTGGTCTCTCTTGACTTGCCACAAGACTTGTGGAAGTCAATTACACCAGTCGTGACACAATTCCCTTCGCTGACATATTCGAATGCGCGATGGGTGGTGGTGTCACGAGTCATTCTCGTCGACCAGTAGCGGGCGATGTACTCGCTGTCTCTTGATTTCTCCCAGCCACGGAAGGACTTACCATCCTTTCCCCAGACGAATCTGGGTGTGGTCGGTATGAAAGTCCTAGTGGCCTTCCAGACTTCGTGCCCGGCCCAGATCTGGACGGGGACGGCCGGAGCCTGGGTGGTTATACTGGCGGGCGAAGCCGGAGTCCTTCCGCACTGCGTCACCCCCAAGATCAAGATTAGGATCAGGAAAGGA
This sequence comes from Candidatus Paceibacterota bacterium, assembly GCA_041660505.1. Lineage (NCBI taxonomy): Bacteria > Bacillati > Minisyncoccota > Minisyncoccota bacterium. Next base: position 143,675 of record JBAZWG010000001.1, on the reverse strand, counting down.
GTTATCAATAGGTTTCCAATTGTTCTGTTCATAACACTACTCCTCCTTTCCCGTGTTTGAACCTGTTGGCAAGTAGATGATCTTAGGGTTACTACTCTGTCTAGACCTTGCGAACTCCATCAGTACAGACATGAGGTTGTTGCCAAGCGATGCCCAGACAGGGTCAAGTATCTGGGGCATACCCTTCGTGCCCTTGTCGATCGACATCTGGACAAACCGTGCCTGACTGAAGCACCAGTCATCTGACTGACCTGGGAACTTCTCCTTTATTTTGGCTGCCATCAGGATGATAGTCTCCATGTTCTTGACCTGGCCTTGCTGTTGAGGCTCCTCTGCCGCCTTATCAGATTCGGCTTCGGTTTGTTTAATGTCGGAGACTACCCTTGTGACATCAATCTTGTGGACGATAACCCCCCAAGGCGCCACCTTGTGGTTCGCGCGATCGTTGTAGATCGCATCGATGTCCTCATTGGTAGCACCGTTGCAGATTTTCCTGATGACTTCGCGTGAAATCATCTCGGTTGAGTCCATGAGCTCTTTCCATGTTTCCGGTTTTTCACCTTGCCTTCGAGCCAGCTCGCGTACATTCGTTTTAATCGCCCTCTCGAACGATTCTTCAACACCGGTGTGCATCTTGCTCAAAATGAAATTGGCGGCATTACTTGGGTCAGGGCTATAGCGGTAGCTGCTCGCTACAACACTGATAATGTTATCAGGAGTTTTAACGTCCTCGATAGCAATTGTTTTCTCGACCCTCTCAACCTTGAATCGGACGAGCGTGGTCAGAAGGCCTTGTAGGAAACAGAAATGAAAACCTGCTCGTGCTTCCGTACCCACATACTTTCCAAGTCGCTGTTTGATTGCAACCTCTGGCTCATTGACAACCTCCCAGCCATTAACTAGAAGGTTTACAATGATGAGGGTGATGATTGCCACGATAAAGATACCCATGTTTCTCCCATCGCCACAGTGCGGCGTCAATTCTGATGAGACGGAATGTCTCGAAGTTCACAAACTAGGATCCGCGAACTATGCATTATTCGCGAATCCCAAATGGTGAACTTCGAGTTCTTCTACTTATATTGAGTGATTCTATATACGATTCTCAAAGAACGAAACGTCTAATAATAGCACATAGAGTATATAATGTCAAGCAAGTTATCCCATTGTATTACAACGCTTCTACGATAGAATATAAGCATGTTGGGCTCGTTTGCAGATCCGGAACAAAATATTGGGCACTTGGAACTCCATCCCGGGATGAGCGTGGCAGACTTCGGCGCCGGAGCTGGCGCCTATAGCTTTGCCTCGGCACGCCGTGTGGGCGGTACGGGGCATGTGTATGCCGTAGAGGTACAGAAGGATTTGCTTGAGAAGCTCAAGCGAGAGGCCAAGGAGAAGCACATTGGCACGATAGAAGTAGTGTGGGGCGACTTGGATGTCGGCGGCGGATCCAAACTGAAAGATAGCAGTATGGATGCAGTAGTGATATCTAATGTTTTGTTCCAGTCCGAGAATCGCGGTGCCATGATACGCGAGGCTCATCGTGTGCTCAAGCCGGCCGGCAAGGTCTTATATATAGAATGGTCAGATTCGTTTAAAAATCTGGGGCCCACGCAGGCTCAAGTGATATCGGAGCCGAGCGCGCGCAAGATGTTTGAAGAAGCGGGCTTCAGAGTCATGCCCCCATTCCATGCCGGTGCGCATCATTACGGATTTATCGCTAAGAAAACAGAATAATGACCCGATTTCAAATAATTTCACTTTTCATATTCGGATTCCTGGGTATTGCGGGGGTGCTTGCATTCTCCGGCCTCTTTGATAATCGTGCGGCGACAGGCATTGGCAGTATCGAGATCTGGGGCACATTACCCGAGACGCAGATTTCCAATACTTTTGCCCAGTTACAGGTTAACAAGACAATAAACTTTACAGTTAAATATAAAGGATTCAGCGAGTCGGAATTCGACCAGTCTCTTATAGAAGCTTTGGCTTCCGGCAAAGGGCCGGATGCGATAATGCTCTCGCAGGATCTTATCGCTCACTATCAGGATAAAATTTACGCCATACCGACATCGAGTTACCCAGCGCGTTATATTTATGACACGTTCATTGATGAGGCGCCCGTATTTATATCGGGCCAGGGGATAGTGGGTATACCGCTCGTGGTAGACCCGATGGTCGCGTATTGGAACAAAGATATGTTCTCAAGCGCCGGCATCGCGGTATTCCCCAAGACTTGGGATGATTTGATTAAGTATGTGCCTTCGCTCACGGTTAAGGATGCGCGCGGAGGCGTATCGCAGTCTGCGGTGGCCTTGGGCGGTTATGCCAATATTACGAATGCTAAAGATATTATTTCTACATTACTTTTGCAATCGGGAGAAACTATCGCAACCTGGACGAACGATGGGAGTATCCAGGCCAGGCTCGGTGACAACGCACCCGGCGCCCTTTCGTTCTATACGCAGTTCTCCGATCCGTCCAAGACGGTTTATACGTGGAACAGCGCACTTGATTCATCCAGGCAGATGTTCGAGGCTGGCAAGCTTGCTGTCTACTTCGGCCACGCGAGCGAGTATGATGATATACGACAGAAGAATCCTCACCTTAATTTCGACGTAGCCGTGATGCCTCAACGTGCACTTGCTACCGCACCGGCGGTTTACGGCAAGCTCTATGCCTTCGCAGTACTCCAAGCGAGCCCCAAGAAGACGAACGCCTTCACGGCCGGCTCGATATTGTCTGGCTCTGCCGTGCTCCAGAGTATTGCAGTGGGCGCACGCCTTGCGCCAGCACGGCGCGATTTGCTCTCGGCGGGGACTATTGATCCGGTCTTAACCATCTTTAATCGTGCGGCGCTCATTTCTAAGGGTTGGCTGGACCCTAGCCCGTCCGCCTCGGATAAAGTCTTTAGAGACGCTTTAGAAAGTATGCTCTCTGGCCAGTCTAAAGATAACGAAGCAGCAACGTATATATCAGGCCAATTACAAAGACTAATGCCCAAAAATGCTACATCACAGTAAAAAGTTTATAGTCATATCTTTCCTGTTGCTTATGTTCGGTGCAAGCGCAACTGTCTTCGCAGAAGGATTAGGAGGCGTACAGCCTGAGCCGGGTGCCGCCACAAATCTTGTGCCATGCGGTAAAGGCGGTGATCCAAACGAATGCGACTTCCAGCAGTTGTATACTCTCATCAGCAACATTTGGAATTTTTTGATATTAAAGATTCTCGCTCCTGTTGCGGTTATTGCCATAATGTTCGCGGGATTTAAGTACGTAACCGCGCAGGGGAATCCGTCTAAGATTACAGAAGCGCATAATATTTTTTATTACGTCGTTATCGGGATGATAATCGCTCTTGGCGCATGGCTTATCGTCAATGCTATTCTTAAAGGACTCGGCGCGAAGATTAACTTTTTGGGCCAGTAGGTGTACAATATAACACGAACAGAATTAAGGAATTGAAGAATTATAGAATTTAAAATAATGAGAACACTAAAAAAATTAATCGCGATTTCTCTTGCCTTCATGCCGATCGCGTTGGTAACTGCGGCTTCAGCACCACTTAGCAATCCTATCAGTGCGCCAGACATTCAGACACTGCTTAAAGATATTCTCCAAGTCGTTATTGATATCGGCGTGCCGGTCTTGGTGATGGCTATCATCTGGGTCGGCTTCATGTTCGTAAAGGCGCAGGGCAAGCCGGAGGAGATTAAGACGGCGAATAACGCCTTCCTCTGGACGGTCATCGGCGCCGGTGTCGTGCTCGGTGCCAAGGTTATAAGCGAGGCACTAAAGGCCACTGTCGATAAATTAAAATAAAAATAATGACCGACGTAAAATCTATCTTAAACAACATTCGCGGTATTTTCAGTATAATCGTCCCGCTCTGCGTTGGCCTCGCACTCATCTACTTTATCTATGGACTTGCAGAATATATTCTGGTCTCCGGCGAGGCATCTAAAAAAGAAGAAGGCAGAATGCGCATGGTCTGGGGTACGATAGCCATGTTCGTGATAATTTCTGTCTGGGGGCTGGTGAATCTTCTGCAAGCAACGGTCTGGGGAAATACACAAAGTTCCTCGTTAAATGCTCCTCCCGCACCTCAATTTAATAAGTAATAGAAATTAAAAATAATCGTGAATAGAACAAAGAATTTATTGCGGTTAGCTGTTCCTGTATTATTATTAATCCCGACGACGATATATGCGCAAGCAGACGCAGCTGTGGGCGGGCGGGTAGGGAACGGAGGAGGAAGCGCATTTAGTTTTTTGCAAACGGTTAAAAGTGTAATGAATCTGTTGGTCCCAATTATGGTCGGTCTGGCTTTGATTTATTTTATCTACGGCCTGGCAGAATACATATTAATCTCCGGTGAGTCGGGCAAGAAAGAAGAAGGCAGGACGCGTATGATCTGGGGCACGATAGCGATGTTCGTGCTAGTGTCGGTGTGGGGATTGGTGGCGTTTTTACAAAAGACTGTCGGCATTGATGCTAATGTGCAGGTGGTCTCGCCGGGGCTTCCAACGATTTAATCAAAATTAATTATAATGAGTTATTTAACATGAAGCATATAAAAACAAAAATCGGGATAGTGGGGGTGATTACTACATTACCAATGGTGGCATTCGCCGCTGACTTGCTCGGTTTCCTCGGTACTGTTAAGTCTGCCATGAACGCACTCGTGCCTATCTTCGTTGGCCTCGCGCTCATCTACTTTATCTACGGCTTAGCGGAATACATCTTAATATCCGGTGAATCAGGCAAGAAAGAAGAAGGTCGAACCAGAATGATCTGGGGTACTATCGCGATGTTCGTGCTAGTGTCGGTGTGGGGATTAGTGGCGTTTATACAAACGACGACAGGCGTAGGAGACAAAAGTACTATAAACGCGCCACTACTCCCAGCCAATCGATAAGCTTTCCACTGTACAGGTTGCGATAGGCACGGTACAATATACACATTATAAAGTTTATCAAGAAAATTTATTAAGTCGAAAATTATTTAGAATTAATTAATATTAGTATATGTCACGAAACATAAAAGCAGCGGTTCTCGGGATGATGGCGTTCGCGCCGTTCATTGCTGGAGCACAGGTGAGTGGTAACCCGTCGAATATTTTGGGCTTTATGGTTACCTTGCAGAAGGTATTCAACGCCATTGTGCCTATTATGGTTGCTCTGGCGCTTATCTATTTCATCTACGGCTTGGCAGAGTACATTTTGGAGTCAGGTGACACGGGTAAGAAAGAAGAGGGTCGCGCGCGCATGATTTATGGCACTATCGCCATGTTCGTTATTGCCTCGGTCTGGGGGCTTGTTTACTTCTTGCAGGATACTTTGGGAATACAGCGTGTTCAGGTTCTTCCGGCTCCCGGAGTTGTACAATCTGTTCAGTAAACTGGCTAGCGCTTAATACATGAACGCCGCCGTAGCCCTTATCGGTAAGATAGAGTCCGCGATACTTAATCCAATCATTGGTCTCTTGGGAGCGGCTGCGCTTGCTTACTTTATCTGGGGTGTTGCGGAGTTCATCTATCATGTTGATAACGAGGCAGAGCGGAGCAAGGGCAGACAGCACATGCTTTATGGCGTCATCGGCTTGGCTATAATGATTTCCGTCTTCGGGATACTGAACGTCGTCTGTAATACGGTAGGAGCGGGTGGGTGCAAATAGGCAGAATTGCAGAATTAGAGAATTTAAGATAAACACAAAATCACTTCCAATGGACGTGATTTTGTGTTATTATAGTTTCTTTATGGAAATCCGCAATATCGCAATTATCGCACACGTGGACCACGGCAAGACCACCTTGACCGACGCTCTTTTGAAGCAGACAGGCGTGGGTGGCGAGGGGGTTACGATGGACACCAATGCTCTCGAGCAAGAGCGCGGTATTACTATATATTCCAAAAACGCTGCGATATATTACAAAGATACTAAGATTAATATAGTAGACACACCGGGCCATGCTGACTTCGGCTCCGAGGTGGAGCGCGTGCTCTCTGCCATCGATTCGGTATTACTTATCGTTGACGCGCAGGAAGGGCCAATGCCACAAACCAGATTCGTACTAAAGAAATCGCTCGAGCTTGGCCTTGAGCCGATTGTCGTCATCAATAAAATAGACAAGCCTGCCGCTGATCCGGCGCGGTGCGAGGAACAAGTCCTCGAACTCTTCATGGAGCTTGGTGCCGACGACGCGCAAATAAACTTCCCCGTCGTTTATGCCAACGGCCGCGCCGGCGTGGCGAAGAAAAAATTGACCGACGAGTCGAGTGATCTGACACCGCTTCTTGATACTATTCTCGCTTACGTACCGCCGGCCTCGAATGCCAAGCATGATGTACCTCTTCGCTTCCAGTCGTTCAATCTCGCTTACGACAACTTCCTCGGTCGCATGGCCGTCGGCCGTGTCTATGAGGGTATTATCAAGGCCGGGCAGAACGTCTTCGTCCGCAAGCCAAACGGCGATACGCGCAGTGGAAAGCTAACTAAAATCTTCACCTTCAAGGGAATGCAGAAAGTAGAAGCAACAGAAGCCGAGGCCGGAGACATCGTGATGATTGCCGGCTTGGCGGATATCGACATCGGCGAGACGGTTACCTCTGATGCCTCAGCCGAACCGCTCAAGGCAATATCGGTAGACGAGCCGACCATCACGCTTAACTTCATGCCGAACTCAAGCCCTTTTGCCGGCAGAGAAGGCAAGTTCGTGACGACGCGTCAGATTCGTGAGAGGCTTGAACGCGAACTCGAGGTCAACGTGGGGCTCCGCGTAGACTTTACAGAAGCGGAAAGATTCCAAGTTTCCGGCCGAGGAGAAATGCATATTTCCATATTGCTCGAGAACATGCGCCGTGAAGGCTATGAGCTGCAAGTTTCTCAACCACAAGTTATCTTCCATAATGTCGACGGCAATAAACATGAACCATTCGAGGAGGTCATTGTTGACACACCGGCAGAATTCCAAGGCGTCATAATCGAGCGCTTGGGTTCGCGCGCATTTGTAATGAGCGAGCTCAAACAAGTTGGCGAGTTGACCCGCATTATTTTCGAAGGTCCCACCCGCGGCTTGCTTGGTTATCGTTCTCAATTTATCGTCGATACCAAAGGCGAAGGGATTTTATCCTCGCGCGTTATTGGCTTTAAGCCCTACGCCGGTGAGATCCGCAAGAAGCCCGTTGGCTCAATGATCTCGATGGAGTCCGGCAAGGCCCTCGGCTTCGCCCTTTGGAACTTGCAGGATCGCGGTGCTCTGTATATAGGAGCGGGGACAGAGGTGTATGAAGGCATGGTGATCGGCAATACGTCGAAAGGCGAGGAGATGGCCGTCAACCCGACCAAGGGTAAACAGCTGACCAACATGCGGTCCAAGTCATCCGATGAAGCAATCGACCTCGTCCCACCATATTTGCTCACCATTGAACGCGGACTCGAAGTAATGAATGAAGACGAATATTTAGAAATCACCCCCACAAGTGTTCGCCTACGCAAGCAGTACCTGACCGAGAACGAAAGAATCAAAGCAACCCGCACCCAAACAGTCTAACTTATCCCCAGAGTAAGGCGAAACCTTACCCCGAATAAGGGTATAATGGGGAAATGGAGCGTGTACCTATTGAATTAGAATCTTTTCACCATGTTTATAATCGCGGAACCGAGAAGCGCGATATTTTTCTGTCCAATGCTGACCGCAAGTTGTTTTTAAAGTATCTGTATTTGCTCAATGATCGTGAAGTGGAAAGTCCAAGTCGTCTGATAAAATCGCAAGGAGAAGAAGCAGAAAAAGATATTGACCATAAACCACTTGTTGCGGTAATGGCATACTGCCTTATGCCGAATCATTTTCATTTACTCCTCCACGAAATTTATGAGGGAGGTATCAGTAAGTTTATGCAACGGCTCGGCACTGCCTACACAATGTATTTTAACGAAAAGTATGGGCGGAGCGGCGCACTTTTTCAAGGAGTATTTAAAAGTAAGCTGATAACCGATGAAGAATACTTGCTGAAAATTATAGATTACATCCACCTAAATCCCTGTGAGATGAAGAATTTCTTACCAAGAGAGTCTGTGCTACAAACGTATCAATACTCAAGTGCTAAAGCGTACGACAATAAGTTTGTAAAAAATAAGATCCTAAATCCGGAGGTTCTGAAAGATTATACCAAGATTCCAAATAACTATTTTAAATGGCTTATAGAGCAGGGAGACTTCAGCGAAGTCGCCACAATGCTAATAGGCGAAAAAGAGAAAAAGCCAAAATATCCATATTCGGGGTAAGGTTTCGCCTTACTCCGATAGATAAATTTGCGTCAATTTTGGCGTTTGATATACTCTTCTCATGGAAAAATTCCCTACCGAAGAAAACCCAGCCTTTCTCAAAGAAAAATATAGCGCTCTCCACAGCAGCGGAGAGGTGGCTTCTGCTGCCAAGCGCACAGAAATACGAACGGGTGAAAAAGTCTCACAAAAGCCCCTTAAACGCATTCAAAACTACCTTGACCGTTTCAATGAAATTCTAAATCGTGAAGAACCCGAAGGCAAAGAGCGCGGTATCGAGGCCTTGAAGCGCGTCCTCAACGACAAATTCGTCATCAAGCCCGAAGAAGTTCCCGAAGAAGCTTTTCTGCTAGAACAACGTATTGCTCGAGACTTAGGGCACGGAGATGTCGAGATTACGGAAGAGTTTAAAAAGCAGAAGACGGAACAGATCGTCAACAACCAAACACACAGCCTCAACAAGTGGATCGACTACCTTTCCTCGTCTGATGCACAGTACCCCGACTGGGCGAAATACTGGGCCTTCCGCTCTATGCTTGAAATGGGCAAGCTCAAGAAAGAGGAAGGTGAAAATGGCAAAGAGACCGCCCGTTTCCAGAAACGAACCAAAGACTCCGTAGCTTCGTTCCCCCCGCTCAACCCACGAGCACTTGCTCTTACAATTGGCATGCTGCGCTAGCGTCTCGAGCAAAAGGCAAAGCCCAAAGACGAGCGAACAGCCCTCAAAAACGAAAGCATTAAGCTCTCCGATGAGGAGTTCCAAGCCCTTCTCTCCACCGAGAACTTCTCCAAAATATACGCGCAATTTCTGATTGAAATGCCGGAGTATTCTACCGAAGGCTTGCAGGAGACACGAGGAAAATGGATTACCTATAAGCAAGGCGGCGATGCAACAGAGCTGGTACAATCTCTAGAAGGCCACCCGCTAGAATGGTGCATCGCCGATCTTACCACTGCGCAAAACTACCTAGATGGCGGAGACATGCACCTCTACTACTCAATCAATGAGGCGGGCGAAGCGATTGTCCCACGCCTAGCTATCCGCATGCAGGGCGAGCACATCGGTGAAATCCGCGGTATTGCCCATGACCAAAACTTCGACCCGCATATTGCTCCAAAGCTCGACGAGAAACTAAAAGACTTCGGCCCCGAAGCAGACAAGTACAAAAAGAAGTCTGCAGACATGAAGCGCCTCACCGACATCGAGCGCAAGGCGGGGGAAGGCGAAACCTTACCCCGAGAAGACCTTATCTTTCTCTACGAGATCGAGTCAAAAATTGAGGGTTTTGGCTACGACCGCGACCCGCGGATCAAAGAAATACAGGCGAAGCGCAACCAAAAGGATGACCTTCCCGTACTCTTTGACTGTACTCCTGCACAAATCGCCTACGAACCGAGTGCCATTACTTCAGAAACCGTCGCCTATATCGGCCCGTGGAATCCCGAAGTATATGCAAAGTTTCCACCATCAATCAAACACGCCTATGAACGCTTCCCCGACCAAAGTATATTCCTGAAAACCGTCGAAGGCGACCCAACTATCACAAATGCAGAAGAGGCGAAGCGAGCACTCAAGGCGAAGGGTTTTGAAGTCGGCGACTACGCCAAAGACATGCTCGCAAAAACAGAGTTTACCGGCACACAAGAACAATACAATCTGGTTAGCTTTTCAGTGGAATCTCTGGGCTTCCCGAACGGTGCAACGACTGATGAAATCTACACAAGAGCAGCGGAACTCGGTTTCGAGCTCGTACCCGCTGAAGCAGGTGTTTACCTGCGTCTCCAATATTCCGACCAACCTATGGGAGAATATCTCTATATGGCCATGAAGCAGATTACCGATCGTGGCGACGATCCGCGCGTCTGGAGCGTCAGCGCGGACGGTGGCAGGCGCTGGCTCAGCTACGGCTACGCCTCTCCTGACAGCAGGTGGAGTGCTGGCAGCAGGCTGGTCTTCCGATCCCGCAAGTTGGATGCTTAGTTCGTTATTCTTTTTGCCTTCCTTTGAATCTTTGACCCTTTGATACTTTGGGTTTTTGAATTTTCTTTCGGGCTTTAGCCCTTCGGGGTAAGGCGAAACCTTACCCCGAATTGATATCCACGTTTGATAACTGACCTCGGTATTGCTACTATGGTGTGATGACGGAAAATATTAGAGAAAAACTCGCGCGGGAGGTGCTGGATATTGTACGCAGGATATTCCCTAGATTTGATGGGGAGGTGAATGTTGCCTTGACGCACCCGGAATCTTTCGAGCACGGTGATTACACGACCAACGTTGCTTTGCAACTTTCTAAAGAGCTGGGTAAAAAACCTAAGGATATCGGCGAGCAGATTGCAGCCGAACTCGAGAAGCACGCGCTTGTTGCGAAGGCTGAAGTGGCTGGGCCTGGATTCGTGAATATATTTCTCAAACCGGAGTTTTTTGCAGGAAGTTTGAAGACTATTCTTGATGAGAAAGAGGCATATGGCAAAAGTGACTGGGGCAAGGGCAAGACTTGGCTCATCGAGCACACTTCAGCCAATCCGACGAAGGCGCTACACCTTGGCCATTTGCGCAACAACATCACCGGTATGGCGGTTTCTAATCTGTGGCAAGCTATGGGTATTAACGTTGTGCGAGACTACGTTTTAAATGACAGAGGGATAGCCATTATGAAGCTTGTCTGGGGCTATCTCAAATTTGGCAGAAATGATAAAGACGAGACGAAGGCGACTGTGGCTGGCTGGGCAGAAAATAAATCAGAGTGGCTCACGCCTGAATCTGTGGGCATCAAGCCGGATCGTTTCGTAGAACAGTATTATACGCTTGGCACTGATGATTTCAAAAATCTTGAAACCGAAGCACTAGTAAGAGAGCTAACTTTGGCGTGGGATGCGGACGGACCATATGTTCGAGAACTAACGTCATTACTTGTGGGCTGGGTGCTTGATGGGCAAATGGCAACGATGAAGCGACTTGGAAGCAGTGTAGATATCTTCTGGAAAGAGAGCGAGCATTACGCAGAAGGTAAGAAATACATAGAAGAGGGATTGGCAAAAAGCGTGTTTACTAAGCTTGAAGACGGCGCAGTCCTCTCGAAACTTGAGTCGTACAAGATTCCCGATACTATATTAATGAAGCGCGACGGTACATCTTTATATATTACGCAAGATATCGCTTTAACGAAACTTAAGAAAGAAAAGACGCGCGCTGATAAAATGTTCTGGGTCGTTGGGCCGGAGCAGTCGCTGGCATTACGACAGGTGTTCGCGATATGCGAGCAACTTGGTATCGGTAAGATTTCGGATTTTACACATCTGCCATACGGCCTGGTGAGCATCAAGGGCTCCGGCAAAATGAGTTCGCGCACCGGGAATATTGTATATGTTGACGACTTGATAGAACTTACAAAGAAAGAGCTCAAGGCTAGGATACCGGCGGAGAAATTTATGTTTGAGAATGAGGACGAAGCCCTGGAAATCATCGCGCTCGGTGCTATTAAATATAGCATTCTGCGCACTGGCAGGACGACCGACACGACTTTTGATTTCGACACATCCCTAAGTTTCGAAGGGGACTCTGGGCCGTATTTGCAATATGTGTATGCCCGAATTCAGTCACTATTGCGAAAGGCCGAGTCGGCAGGAATCTCGGGTAAGGTTTCGCCTTACCCTGTAGGGGAAGGCGAAACCTTACCCGGAAGCTCGCTCGCTCGGCTCATCGCGCGCTATCCAGAAATTATCGAGCGAGCCGGGCTTGACTATGCACCGAACCATCTTGCAAGTTACTTGCTCCAGCTTGCGCAGGAGTTCAATAGCTTTTATGGCAGTACACAGATTGTTAGCGCTGATGATGCAGAATCGCCGCATCGAGTTGCGATTGCCGCCGCCACTGCGCAGGTTATTAGAAATGGTCTGAAGTTGTTAGGAATCGAAACTTTAGAAAAAATGTAAAAAAATTATGAAGAAACTTTTACTCGTATTACTCACTGTTCCGTCGTTTGCATTTGCACAGGTCGATACAACGACGCCAACGCAGATTTCTATTTTACAAAATATAGTCGGTACTGATAGGCGGCCGGAGATTACAGTGACTAGGGATGGAGCGATGACTTTACGTAATGTAAAGATTGCTCAATTTGCCGGCACCACGTTCTTTGCCCGGCTTGTCTGGGGCGACATGTTCTTGCGGGTTACAATAAAGACTAATGGTGATACCAAGTTCTACCGCAGATACGGTGAGGCTACAACACTTAAAGAATTAAAAGAAGGTGACTATCTCAATATAGACGGCACACTTGAGGCTAATGGCAATACCTTCACTATGGCGGCCAGGAATGTCGTCGACCTAATGGTGCTTAAAGAGACGAGCGCTTTCTCGGGAAATATCGGGGCAGTCATGGCCGACCAAAACGCCTTTACGTTGTACTCAACCAAGTATGGCCCGGTACGCGTGAACGTGGGCTCCGCGCCGATATATAAAGGAACGCTTACAATAACTACACCGTGGTTGCAAGCTGGAGACAAAGTTATTTCTGTATCCGGCGAATATAATCATGCCGACAATTCGCTCGCCGCAACGGCAGTGAATGTCTTCATCGATCTGAAGCAGTTTGAGCCGAGAAATTATTCCGGCAAGATATTATCGATAACAAATCAGTCTAAGATCAGGGCGGTATTGGATAGAAAAGAATATGACGTCGTTCTGGATGGAAACACAAAACTCTTGAATAAAAATAGAAGCACGATCTCGTTCAAGAGATTCGTAGAAGGTGACGAGATAAGATTGTATGGTGCGACAAGCGAAGCGGCCACCACGACCATCACAGCAGAGGTCATCCGGAATTTGAGTCTGTAGCTCTTTTGTGGTATAAATACGTAACGTATTTCCGCCCATAGCTCAGTTGGTAGAGCTGCTCGCTCTTAACGAGAAGGTCGTAGGTTCGAATCCTACTGGGCGGACAGTGTTCGCGAAAGCAGGGCGGGTGGTGAAATGGCAGACACGCCAGCCTTAGGAGCTGGTGCCGCAAGGCATGGAGGTTCAAGTCCTCTCCCGCCCACCAAATCGTGCTTTATTTCGTGTCGAAAAACTGCTACTATAACCGCTACGGCCGCGTTGTCATACCTTCGGTAGATGTCCCGAGGGGACACTAAGTGGTAAAGCGAAGTATGTATTATGTCTATGTATTGTTAAGTAAAAAAGAGCACAGACTTTATGTAGGAAGTACAGCGGATGTTACTAATAGACTTCATCTGCATAATAGTGGTAAAGTTAAATCGACACAGTTTTACAAACCATGGGAACTTAAGCGAGTCGAAGAATACGCAACGAGAGCCGAAGCGTTTCGGCGAGAAATGTTCCTCAAGACCGGACAACAAAAGGAGATACTAAGAAATTTGTACTGTTGAAAATTTAAAGGCCTGGTAGACAAGTGGTAAGTCGAGAGTCTGCAAAACTCTTATGCGCGGGTTCGATTCCCGCCCAGGCCTCACGAGGCAGTAAAAGGTAAGGTCCGTCTCCCTGCGGGAGATCCCCCGTAGGGGGGACAAAACCTTTATACGGGAGTTCGATTCTCCCCGCGGCCTCTGTGTGGTATTGAAAATCGAATTGCCCGGGTGGCGGAATGGTATACGCGAAAGACTTAAAATCTTTTGACCGCAAGGTCGTGTGGGTCCGAGTCCCACCCCGGGCATAAATCTATCGGTTCTTATCCGCCTCTTTGGCCTGGCGCAAAACTTCGTCGAACGCCTGGCGCCTTTTTTCGCCTATATCAAGCTCAATTTTGAAGAAGGGGAAGACGCGCATGTGCGCTTGGGATTTTACAAATTCGCGGAGGTTGTGGAGTTCGCGCACGGCATAATCAAACACTGTTTGCTCGGCGGACTCAGGGAGTACTGAAATAAGTATCGTGGCATACTTCATGTCGGGCGACATGTCGAAGCCGGTTAAGGTCAGCAAACCTGTCGGACTCGGATGGTCTTTAAAATATTCTGCGCACCAGTCGCGCATTTGATCCTGTACTCGTGCTTTGCGGAAGGTCATATTTTGGACAGAATTAAAGAATTTAAGAATTTTCGATGATATCGAACACTTCTAAAATATCGCCCGGAGCGATCTCGAGCTTGCACTCTATCATGGCGCCGAACTGGGTATCGGCCGGGACTTCTTTAACTTTGATCTTCTGCTGTTGCAAGCCGACGATGAGTCCGCGGGCGACTTCGGTGTTCTGGCGGATGACCTTGACCTGCTTACCGTCTATGATCATGCCTTCGGTTACCGCTCCGCCGACAATCTGCTTGTCCTTCGTCCCGCCGAATGTCTTAAGAATCTTGACTTTGCCAACCGCTTGCTCGACGACCACCTTGGGTGTGAGCTTGGCTATTTCTTCTTTAAGCATGTCGGTTATCTCGTAGATGATCGAGAACAATCGAGGTTGGACACCAATCTTTTCGGCAATACCTTGCGCGCTGTTGTCGACTTTGACATTGAAGCCGATAATAATCGGGTGCTCACTGCTCTCGGCGACCTTCATGTCGGCTTCGCTCACATTACCGATACCGGTGTGAACTAACTTGATAGTCACTTCCGGGGTCGTCAGCTTCTTGAGCTCGCCCTCGATCGCTTCAAGCGTGCCGAGGAAGTCTGCCTTAAGGATGATGGGGAGCACTACACCAGACTCGCCGCCTGTTGCGCTTAATCTTGCGGTTGCCGCCACCTTCGCTTGAGTCTCGGCATAAGCCTCCGCTTCTTTCTTCGACTTCGCTGCCATAAACACGGCACCTGCTTTCGGCGGCGTCTTGAATCCCATGATTTGAACCGGCGCACAAACTGTCGCTGATTCTATTCGAGCGCCATTGAAGTCTTGCATCGAGCGCACCGGTGTTGCCTCGTTGCCGATAGCGAGGAAGTCGCCTTGATGAAGCGTGCCCTCACGAATGAGCAAAGTAGCCGACGCGCCGCGTTTGGCATCAAGGCTTGCTTCTAGCACAACACCAGAGGCGGGTAGTGTAGGATCTGCTTTGAACTCTCCAAGCTCTGCAACAAGTAAAATCATATCAAGCAATTCTGGGATGCCTTCACCTGATTTAGACGATATTGGTACGCAGGGGATGGTGCCGCCGTAACCTTCTACATATACGTCATTGGTTGCTAAGTCCTGGCGGACGCGGTCGACATTGGCATTCGGCTTGTCTATTTTGGTGATAGCGACAATGTAGGGGATCTTCGCCTCCATGATGGCCTTGAGGGCCTCGAGGGTTTGAGCCTTTACGCCTTCTTCTGCGGAAATAATTAATATAGCGATATCGGCGGCGATCGCTCCGCGAACGCGCATCTCGGAGAATGCCGCGTGGCCCGGCGTATCGATGAAGGTAATCTTTTTCTTCTCGCCCTTCGGCGTTTCGTGAATCACTTCATACGAACCGGTGTGTTGGGTGATGCCGCCCGCCTCGCCGGCAACGATATTGCTTTTGCGAACATAGTCTAAAAGCGTTGACTTGCCGTGGTCAATGTGGCCCATTATTACAATCACGGGTGGACGTTCTATGGTTTGTGAGGTCTCTGATTTATTCATGTAATTTTTTGCGCTCATCTATGACATGCTGTTCTTCGTCCGTAAGCTCGTGTACCGAAGAAAATTCTTCTAGAGGTTTGGCATAGACGCTCATTCTATCGCGCGCATAAAGAGATGAGAGTACGACGCCGTTGCCCTCCTCGTCGGCGAACACCATCGAGAAGCTCTGGTTACTGCCGGAATCTTGAAAGGGGTTGAAACGTATGGTGCGGATAGACTGAACACTGCGCTTGACCCTATTGTGTAAATCATCGATGCGAGCATCGGCTTGCCCGGCTGCTTCTTGCTGCGCGCGCAACTCCTTATGAAGAGCACCAATAACATCTTCCAGAGTGTCGGCTTTTGTGCCGGCGAAAAGCTTCTTGAGTTTGAATTCAAGCCGTATTAAAAGGCCCACTGCAATGAGCGACAAGGCCAGACCCGCAAGGGCTATGTACAATATGGAGTCTTGCATATAATATAGAGAGTATATGCTATTTGGCCGCTTTTCGCAACGCAGGATATTCATGGATTATGCAGCCGGTACGGAGCCTAATCCGAGCTCGATTCACGCGGACGGTGTGACGCTACGACGTGAATTCGAAAATGCAAGAAAGAAGCTTGCTAAAGCTCTTGCAACACAAGCAAACGAACTTATCTTCACAAGCGGTGGGACGGAGGCGAATAATCTCGCAATCCTGGGCACTTTCCGCACCGCAAAAAAGAAGATAAATAAGCCACATATCATTACCTCGAATATAGAGCATGCGTCAGTCCTAGAGGCGGTGAAGCAGGCCGAACGCGAAGGCGCGGAAGTTTCGTACCTGCCTGTTCGTGAAGACGGCATTGTTGATATTTCGAAACTAGAGTCTTTAATAAAGGCTGAAACAGTTCTCGTCTCACTCATGCACGCGAATAACGAAACGGGGACATTACAACCTGTCCGCGAAGTGGGAATTATAGTTAAAAAGTTGAAAGTTGCCGTGCCTGCCGGCAGGCAGGAAAGTAGAAAGGAATATCCTTACTTCCATACTGATGCAAGTCAAACCGCGGGGCATAGATCCATAGAGCCACATGCATTTTTTGCGGATCTGTTGACCATAAGCGGGCATAAGGTTTATGGCCCGAAGGGGACAGGACTTTTATTCGTAAAAAACGGAACGGATATTGAACCGTTATTTTTTGGCGGCGGTCAGGAACGCGGATTGCGCCCGGGGACAGAGAATGTTGAAGGTCAAATTAAATTTGCGGAAGCATTTCTTGAGGTTCAGAAAAACAGGCAAGAGGAATCAAAAAGGCTGGAAGAAGTACGGCACTTTTTTCTCAAAGAACTCAGCACACAAGGCGGTCTTGTGTATAATGGATCGAAGGGTCATCAATTGCCGAACATTGTAAATGTCTCTTTCATGAGTATCGAGAGCGACAGAATGGTGTTGGAACTTGATGCGAAGGGGATAGCTGTCTCCGCCGGGAGCGCTTGTCATGCCCGCCTGCCAGCGCCTGGGCGCAGTAATGGCGGGCAGGCCGGCAACTCGGCTTTTTCGCAAGTTATCGCGAATATGAAGGGAGAAGGGGTAGCCAAACATGCGATCCGCTTTAGCCTCGGCAGGAATACTGACAAGAAAAATGTAAATATTGTTGTGAGTGAAATTTCTGCTATACTGGCGGCAAATGGAAGAACTCAATAAAACTCAACTCGTGCTCCTGATGCTCTTCGTCAGCTTCGTCACATCCATTGCGACGGGGATTGTGACCGTGACTCTGCTTGAACAGGCTCCCAAGTCGGTTACCCAGCAGATCAATCGCGTCGTTGAGAGGACAGTAGAAAGAGTCGTCCCCGGCCCCGGCGAGACCAAGACGATCAATACAACGACACAAGTAGTTGTCTCGGAAGATGATTTGATAATTCAGGCGGTTCATAAATCATCACCGACATTGGTTCGCATTCGCATCCCCGGCGTGGCCACCGCCGTTGCGACATCTACCGCGTCTTCAAATCTGGCCTCGGTCGCAGTTGTCGATGTCGCTCCTGTCGAGACGCCCGCTGACACATTCCTGACAGGCCTTATAGTGTCCGACACGGGGCGAATCATTGCATCACCCGCGGGACTCTTGTCGGCTACCGACGTGGGCAAGGAATTTTCCATCCTCATCCAGGGTACGACAGACGAGCGTAAGGCTAAACTTATTTCGGCAAGCGACGAAGATAATTTGGTTGTGCTCGACATTGTGACGACCAAGACTGATACCAAGTTCGCTTCTACGCCGTTCCCGACGGGCAGTCTCTCGCTCGGGCAAACACTGGTCCTCCTTGATTTTACCAGCGGCCAGACACCATCTGTTGCCGTTGGGCGCATAACGGATTTGCGAGTAATAAATGCTTCGTCATCGCCGGTTGCAAGTATCAATCTTGATGCTACGGCAAAAACGCTCGGCGACCCGCTTATTGACACGAACGGCTCATTCGCCGGGTTCTTAAAGAAAACAGGCAAGGTCACCCCTTTTGATGGTATAAAGCTGGCTCTAAATAAAGGTTTTTCACCACAAGTTGACAAGGCCACCAAGGGGCAGTAAAATAGATTGTTTGAGCAATTAATGACTGCCGAGGTTCAACCTTTAAGATGCTCAAGGTTGAACCTCGGCACCCACGATTATGCCATTTGGGAATTTCACAACTAAAGCCAAGGAGGCGATCCGTAAGGCTCACGAGGTTATTATTGAACGCGGGCAGAACCAGGTTGCGCCTATTCATCTGTTGGCTTCTATCGTAACGCAAGAAGATCCGTTCATCTTCGCACTAATTGAGAAGTTGGGCGTTGACCCGCTCTTGTTCGGCGACCATGTAATGGAGGCGATGGAGTCGCCAGAGACAGCCACAACCGTATCGCCCGCATACCAAATATATTTGACTCCGGAATTGGTAAGAGTGTTGGATGCCGCCGGCAAAATTGCCGCATATCTTAAAGATGATTTTATCGGTCTCGAACATTTATTCCTCGCCCTTCTTGAAATCCCGAGCCAGGCTAAGGAACTGCTCTCGCGTTTCAGAATACAAAAAGAAGATGCCTACCGTGTCGTAAACGAACTCAAACAGACCAAAATAACCGATGCCACTTCACCGACCAAGAAAAACAAACTGCTCGAGAAATATGCGCGCAATCTGACGCGCCTCGCCGCTCAAGACAAGCTCGACCCGGTAATCGGCCGAGATGAGGAGACGCGCAGGATCATGGAAATCCTCTCGCGCCGAACGAAAAATAATCCAATACTAATCGGCGAGGCAGGTACCGGCAAAACGGCTGTGGCGGAAGGTCTAGCCAATAGAATTGCCAAGGGCGACATTCCGAATTTACTGAAGGATAAAGAGATAATTTCGCTCGACTTGGGCTTGCTCGTTGCCGGCAGTAAATATCGTGGCGAATTCGAAGAGCGCCTAAAGGGTGTTATTAAAGAGGTGGAGAAGGCGGCCGGGAAGATAATTCTCTTTGTTGACGAGATACATACTTTGGTTGGCGCCGGCGCCGCTGAAGGCTCGATGGACGCATCTAACATGCTCAAGCCGGCGCTAGCGCGCGGCGAGCTCCGTGTGATTGGCGCCACGACGCTTAAAGAATATCAGAAGTATATCGAACGTGATCCGGCATTGGCACGGCGCTTCCAGCCGGTTTATGTAGGCGAACCGTCCCAAGAAGACGCGGTTTCCATCTTGCGCGGACTTAAAGAAAAGTACGAGTTGCATCATGGCGTTCGTATAACCGACGAAGCGCTTGTAGCCGCAGTTGAACTCTCGAGCAGGTATATTACTGATAGATACTTGCCTGATAAAGCCATTGACCTTATTGACGAGGCGGCCGCATCTATTCGCTTACAACTTGAAGACAAGCCTGCCTTGCTCTCTGATACCGACCGTAAGGTGATGCGGCTCGAGATAGAGAAAGAAGCGCTGACCAAAGAAGCGACCGCAATAGACAACAAAGACGCGAGCAAAGAGGCCAAGAAACGCATTAAAGTTATCGAGAGGGATATCAAAGCGCAAAAAGACGCAACAGCCGAGCTCCAAACGCGCTGGCAGAAGGAGCACGACAACCTTCTCCTCATTCGCGCCATTCGCAAGGAACTCGAGTCGCTCCGCCTGGAAGCCGAGGCTGCGGAGATGAAGTCTGACCTGACCAAGGCTGCGGAGATTCGTTACGGCAAAATCCCAGCAAAGGAGAAAGAGTTGCATATCCAAGAAGAACAGCTCAAACTCATAAAGTCGGACACTCGCGTTCTTAAGGAAGAGATCCGCGAGGAAGACGTTTCGGCCGTGGTCTCGCGTTGGACAGGGATACCGGTTCAGCGAATGCTTGAGGCAGAAAGCGAGAAGCTCTCCAGAATAGAGGATGAGCTGCGTAAACGTGTTATCGGCCAGGACGAGGCTATCAAAAAAATATCAGAGTCGATTAAACGTTCGCGCGCTGGCATCGGCGATCCGGACAGACCGATAGGGTCATTCATCTTCCTTGGTCCGACGGGCGTTGGTAAAACAGAACTGGCCAAATCACTTGCCGACTTTATGTTCAACGACGAGAAGGCAATTATTCGTGTCGACATGTCGGAGTATATGGAGCGCCATTCCGTGTCGAAGCTTATCGGCTCGCCCCCGGGCTATGTGGGTTATGAAGAGTCGGGGACACTCACCGAGGCGGTGCGTCACCGGCCGTATTCTATTGTACTTTTCGATGAGATCGAGAAGGCACATCCGGAGGTATTTAATATTCTTCTCCAAGTTTTGGATAACGGCAGGCTCACGGACTCCAAGGGGCGCTTCGTCAACTTCAAGAACACAATAATCATTCTGACCTCGAATCTCGGTTCGGAATTCCTAAACCGTCTGCCGACTATCGGCTTTGGCAATATTACTTCTGACGGCGTAGATGATGCGCAGAAGGATCGCGTAATGCTCTCGCTTAAGGAACACTTCCGCCCCGAATTCCTAAATCGTCTCGATGAGATAATTATCTTCAATAAACTCTCGCTTAATACGATCAAAGATATCGTGCGCGTGCAGATGGCATTTACCGAGAAACGTTTGGCTGTGCAGAATATTATTATAAAAATGTCAGACAAGGCTGTCACCACGCTCGCAGAGAAGGGTTACGACCCGAATTATGGCGTACGTCCGCTTAAGCGCGCCATCCAAAGCAGTATTCTCAATCCCATTTCCGAATTCATAATCAAGAAGCAACTGGTCGGCGGGGGAACCGTGTTTGTAGACGAGCAAGACGGCAAGATCGTCGTAACCCTGGCCAAAGAGATGAAGGCGTCTCAACTGTCGCCAATTCAATCGAAGCGCGCGACACAAAGAAAATAATAATGTGTAATAACAAAAAGAACATGAAAAACACAAAAGGCAAAAAAGTAATCAAGAAAATACGTTCCGTCGCCAAAAAAGCAGGTAAAGAAGCAAACAAAGCAGCGAAGGTAATCCAGAAAAAATGGAAGGCGTCAGAACCGGAACGCAAGAAATATCAAGCAGAGTTTGAAGTGGCCGCCAAGAAGGCCGGCAAGGAAGGAGTCAGACTGTTTAAGGCCGGACTCAAAAATGGTCTTAAAATCGGCGGAGACGTGGCAGAAGTCGTCAAGAGAGATATACGCGAGATACGAAACGAAGGGAACAAATAAGTAGCAAGACAAAGCCAGAAAAATTTGTTAGTATATTGGTCTCGCGTAGGTGGCAGAGCGGTCAAATGCAAGAGACTGTAAATCTCTCGCCCTATGGGCTACGAAGGTTCGAATCCTTCCCTACGCATAAAGTTTAGTCGATGTTTTCTGGTGGCCACTCTGTAAATTTTAGCAAAGCTTGTTTGGTGTTATCGATTTTATTGTGATATAGTATTTACTATGGAAGGTTCGCCACGAGACATAGTGAGAGTGCCGAATGCTGCTGAGGATGCGTTCACGTGGCGTTACGAAGAAATTAATCATTGGCTTGAGAAATTCGGTTTACCAGAGATAGACTTATCAAAATCAAAAGTTCTTGATGTCGGATCGGGTGATGGCACCATGGTTTCAGATTTAAGAAGCCACGGTATAGATGCATTTGGCGTAGAAATACGTTCGCGAGGAGAAAACAAGGCCGGCATAGTAGAAGCAAGAATTGAGAGACTGCCGTTTATTGAAAATTCTTTTGACGTCATTATTGCGGCCGGCGTTTTTCATCAAGGATTATATAATCAGAATCAGGAAGAAATGCTTAGTGAAATTTTTCGCGTTCTGAAGCCAAACGGAGTTTTTCTTAAGCTTTCGTCGGGCGATCTTGGTAAAAAACCAGATGAACTTGTACTAGTTTCTGGAACTGAAAAAAAGTTTTCTGCTTACGTCAAAAAGCTTTGATATGTCCTCGGCGGGAATCGAACCCACATCACTCCCTTCGGAGGGGAGTATTCTATCCATTAGACTACGAGGACTTTTGCTGCCATCTTGCGGTCACTCCAGCCGGTAAAATTCTTCCCGTTGCAGAGCCTTTTAAGCCGAGCTCCTCGGAATGAACACTACCACCCTTGCCTTTCATCGCGCTCTCAAGTAAGTTGCTCATGACTGTTGCGGGTAGTCCTGATGTGTATGAGTTAATTAAAAAGAACAGAGGCTTATCAGAAAGTACGGTGACGCACTCTTTGACGAGTGGCCAGAGCATTTTCTCTATCTTCCATGTCTCTCCCTTGGTACCACGACCGTAGGATGGTGGGTCCATAATAATGCCGTCGTATTTGACACCGCGCTTTGCCTCACGCTCCACGAATTTGAAGACATCATCAACGATCCAGCGCACACTCACCTCACCCCCTTGCCCCCTCTCCGAAGGAGAGGGGGGATTCTTGAGAGTTTCCCTTCCCTTTCGGGGAGGGGTTAGGGGTGAGGCTTGGTTTAACTCTAAGTTCTCGCGCGCCCAGGTCACGACGCCCTTGGAAGCATCCACGTGTGTCACCCTAGCACCTGCCGAAGCACAGGCGACTGTTGCCGCCCCCGTATAGGCAAAGAGATTAAGCACGGAAATTTTCTCTGCCCCAACTCCTAACTCCAAACTCCTAGCTCCTATTGTGTCGCGCAGCCAGCCCCAATTCACTGCCTGTTCCGGAAATAATCCGGTATGTTTAAAGTCTGTCGGGCGCACCCAGAAACTCAAACTAGAAGGCGAGGCCTTGGGCATCAAGAAGGCCTCGCCTTCTAGTTTGTACGAAATCTTCCATCGCTCGGGCAGTTCCTTTGTAAACCTCCAAGAGCCGCCACCGGAGGTACTACGCGTATAAACTCCCACCGCAGTATTCCAAAGTTCCGGCCGCTCCTTCTGCCATAGAGTCTGTGGGTCAGGCCGTGCCAGAACATACTTGCCCCAACGCTCCAGCTTCATTCCGTCACCGGAGTCGATGAGCTCATAATCTTTCCAATTAGTCGGGGTTAACATAAAATTTCGAGGGCGGGGGATGAAGTAATCGAAACTTCGCCTAGCGTTTTGGAGACGCTTGTTCTGCCACTAAACTAATCCCCCAAGATTTAAACACCAAAGCGCCTTTCGGCGCTTTTAACTATACCAGAGAATGCGAAACCATTCCAGAGGTTCGACCTTTTTTGTGCTTAAGGTCGAACCTCGAAAATCGAGCTAGATTTTCTTTTCTTTATGCGGGGTCTGCTTCTTGCACCACTTGCAAAACTTCTTGAGCTCAATTTTGCGTTCAACTTTCTTCTTATTCTTGGACGTAAAGTAGTTCTCGTGCTTGCACGTCTTGCAGGCTAATTTGAAAAGTCGGTCTTGGGACATTGGGATAGTTTTTAGTTGGTAGTTTTTAGTTATTAGATGATACTACAAAATACGTCGTTTGGCAACTTTTGTCACAGGTGGTAAGCTTAACCCATGGAACTCGACGAAAACAACCCCGCACAGCCATTATTTACCGTCAGTGAGTTCTTGGATGCGGTCAACTATGTATTGAAGCACGACAAGGCACTGGTCAGGGGCGAAGTGACCGACTTTAAGAAGGGGAAGTGGATATCATTCTCGCTTAAAGACAAAGATGATAATTCTCTGCTCAAATGCGTGATGGGCGCCTGGCTCTATAATCAGATCGGCGTACAGATCGAAGACGGCATGGAAATAAAGATCTCCGGTTCTCCGAGTATAAATAAAGCGTATGGTTCGTTTGGCTTCTGGGTAGAGACGATAGAACCCTTGGGCGAGGGCTCGCTAAAAAAAGCGTATGAATTGCTCGTCAAAAAATTAAGAGAAGAAGGACTATTTACCCGCAAGCGCGAACTACCGGAATTTATCGAGCGCATTGGAGTTATATCGTCGAAGCATGGTGTGGTTATTCATGACTTCAAACAGAATCTCGATAAGCGCGGATATAAGATTATTTTTAAAGATGCGCGAGTCGAGGGCGCCGATGCTGTCGGCCAAATTGTAGAGGCGATACACGAGCTTCAAAATAAAAAGTACAATCTTGATATACTGGTAATAATCAGAGGTGGTGGGAGTCTCGAGAGTATGCAGGCATTTAATAACGAAGCTGTGGCGCGGGCGATATTCGCCTCGAACATTCCTATAATCGCCGGTATCGGTCATGATGTGGATGTGCCTATTGCCTCGCTCGTGGCGGATAGAGAAGAGTCGACGCCGACCGGCGCCGCACATGCTGTGAACGAGTCATGGAACAGGCTTGAAAGTTTACTGCCAATATATGAACGCAACACGCTTGCTTATTTGGATATGAGTAGAATTAAAGAATCTGTAACAGGTCTGGGAAAAGTTATCTCCGCGCAATTTAGCCAGATGCTAGAAGATGCGCAGACAGAATTAAAGAGATGCGCGCAGCTCGTGACACTGCTTGACCCGGCCAGGAATTTGAGGCTGGGATATAGTATAGTGAGGAGCGGGGGAAAGGTGCTAAAGAGTGTTAAGCAAGCTAAACTTGGCGCGGAATTAAATATAGAACTTGGTGACGGGGAAATTATCAGTAAAGTTATAAAAATATGAAAAAGCAGAATATAAAAGAATCACTTGATAAGCTTGAGAAGATTTCGAGCTGGTTCGAGGAGCAGAAGGATATAGACGTAGAGGCCGGACTCGAGAAAGTGAAGACGGCTGCCGTATTAATCAAAGATCTCAAATCGAGACTCAAAGATGTCGAGAATGAATTCGAGGAAGTGAAGAAGGAGTTGGGAGATAGGAGTTAGGAGTTGGGAGATAGGGAAACCCAATGCGAGACTATTTCCTCGATTTCTTCACGATCTTCCGGATTGAACCATTTCGTATCAGGCGCGTACTTTTTAAACCACGTCATCTGACGTTTGGCGTATTGCCAGATCTCTGATTCAAGCTTTATTATCATCTGCTCTCTATTTAGTGTGTGTTGTAAAAATAACGAGACGTATTTATATTCCAGGCCGAACGACTCAAGCTTTTTCCAGCTGACGCCTGATGTGTGAAGGCTCTCAACCTCTTCGATCATCCTCGCATCCATACGCGCAATGAGGCGATCATGAATGCGCTTTTTTAAAATCGGGCCGTGCACTTGCAGGCCTATATATAGAGTGTCATATGCAGAGGATTCTATGAGTTCTGGCACCTCGCCGATTGCACGCGCAATTTCTATCGCCCGCACAAGTCGGCGGCGGTTATTTTTATCAATATTCTCGGCGCGGTTGGGGTCTAGTTTTTCGAGCTCTACTACCATATCTGCAGTATCCCAGGTCTCGAGCTCTTCTCGCAGTTCAAAATTCGGCGGCACCTTCGGCAGGGAGCTGTTCTGTGTTATTGCCTTAATGTATAATCCCGTCCCGCCGCAAAGTATCGGCAACTTCCCAAGGGATTGAATATCAGTAATTGCAGCCCTCGCAAGTTCTTGATAAGTGGCAACGCTAAAATTTTCGTCAGGTTCTGCAACATCAAGCAAATGATGTTTTACGCCTCGCATCTCGTCATGAGTAATCTTGCCCGTGCCAATATCCATTCTGCAGTAAACCTGCCGCGAGTCGGCCGAAATAACCTCACCGTTGAATTTGAGGGCGAGCGAAACAGCGAGAGCGGATTTACCGGTCGCTGTCGGACCGAGGACTACTAGAAGTTTATCTTGCATACTCCCGTCCATAGAGTAGCTTGTGGATTTTTTGAAAATATTCTGCAGCTTTACGTGTGTCCTTCTCCATAATCATGCGCTCGAGATCAGCATTTACTTCATCGGCGAGATCATTATATTCTCGAACCTTTTCAGGATTACTGCTATTTCTGATGTAAAGATTTAATGAGGACTGTCGTTCGTTCACCGTACCGTCGTCGTTTAAATAAACTCCATAACGTTCTCCGTATTTGGGAATGGGGAAGTATGTTCTTAGCGATTTTATTGCATTGTCGTCTGGATTCTGATTTCTTGAAAACTGCATGATGCCCATCCATGCGTTGAAAGCGTCAGCATGCAGACCCGTTTTTTCGATTGAAGCATCTGCATTTTTTCGATAACTTTCATTTGCGATATCTTTAGATTCAGTCGGTAGATTTTCCATATAATTTTTAGTTCTTATAAAAATTAACTAATTGAATAAACTTGTCACAATCCTTGGAAATACGCACGGTATATTTCATGGAAGTTCTCTGGTAAGCTTTATATAGATGCGGCTTACCGGTATACTCGATTTTTGCGCCGGAAAATTCAGGAAATTCCCGCTCAATATCTTGTCGAACAGATTCCGGTATAATCTCTTGAGGAATTAGTAATTCTGTCATGATTCTGGTGCCGGGGGGGAGACTCGAACTCCCACACCCTTGCGGATACACGATTTTGAGTCGTGTGCGGCTACCATTACGCCACCCCGGCTTGTTGGATAATACTAGCAGAAAAAAGATGATTTGTGTATAATTAGTCTCACTATGGCAGAAGAAGTACAAAATCCATTTCTCGGGAACTCTATATTCTGGGTGGATGTCAACAAGATCCGGCCGAATCCTTTCCAGCCACGCAGGGAGTTCGACGAAGCGCGGCTTAAGGATATGGCCGACTCTATCCGTGCTTACGGCATATTGCAGCCGCTTACGGTTACGCGTAAAGAAATTTTTAACGAAGATGGTTTGAGTACCGAATATGAGCTCATCGCGGGGGAGCGCCGTCTGCGTGCTTCCAAGATCGCCGGCGTCACACAGGTCCCGGTCATTATTAAAGCCGACGCGGAATCTGACAAAATCAAACTAGAGCTCGCTATTATTGAGAATCTCCAACGCGAGGACATCAGCGCCCTCGATAGGGCAATGGCTTTTGACAAACTCTGCCGCGAGTTCGGCCTTAAGCATATCGAGATTGCAAAGAAGATCGGTAAGAGCCGAGAATATGTATCGAACACTATTCGCCTCTTGATGCTTCCCGACGAGATGAAGCAGGCCTTGCGCGACGGCAAGATTAATGAGGGTCACACACGGCCACTCCTCATGTTGGGCGACAGGCCGGAAGAGCAGATGACGCTATTTAAGGAGATTATCGTCAAACGCCTTTCTGTGCGCGAGGCAGAACGCATCTCGCGTAAAATTGCTTATGATAAAGCGCGCAAGAAAGAATATGTGAACAATCCAGAATTGCTTGATCTGGAAGAGAGACTCACCGAGAAGCTTGGTACACGCGTGCAGATAGAAGCAAAAGATTTCGGCGGGAGAGTTACTATCGATTACTTTTCTACCAACGACCTACGCAATTTCTTAGATCTCGTAAATACATCACTAGAAAAACATTTTGGCGGAGTGCTCAAGTTCGATCACCCCGATCACTTCTTGGGTGCAGACAAACAGGAAGACAAGCTTGCAGAATCGCTCGAGGAGGCTGTGGAGGAAGACCCTGCCACGATAGAAACGCCGGATTCAGACGATCAAGATTTATATTCTGTAAACAGTTTCTCTATATAGTTTTATTTTTCTTTATTCAGTTGCGGGCGTTCTTTGAGGCGCAAGAGACCTTGTCGTATGTGGCGTTTAGTGAGTGCGGCTTGGGCATAATCCAGCCACTTCTCATGTGGTCTCCCGTTTTTCTTTGTAATAATTTCTACCACGTCGCCGTTATTCAACTTCTCTTCGAGCGGAGCAATTTTATTATTAACCTTCGCGGCAACCATTTTGTTGCCTATTTCCGAATGAACAGAGTAGGCAAAGTCTACAGGCGTTGAACCCTCCGGCAATTCTATTACATCGCCCTTCGGAGTGAAGGCGAAGATTTGATAACGGAAAATATCAGTCTTCAAATGCTCCATGTACTGTTCCGAAGAATCGTTCTTGAGCAGTTTCTGCCAATTTAAGAGCTGGCGCACCCAAGCTAGACTATCGTGGATAACGCCGCCCTTTTGCGGTTTGTCGAGCTCATTGTAGGCGAAGTGGGCGGCGATGCCGTATTCCGCCTCCTCGTGCATTTGGTGCGTTCGTATTTGAACCTCTACCATGCCACCGTCTCCGGTAAATATCGTAGTGTGGAGACTCTGGTAGCCGTTCGGCTTCGGAGTAGCTATGTAATCTTTAAATCTTCCCGGCACCGGCTGCCAGTTGCTGTGTATAATGCCGAGTGCTTGATAGCACTGCTCGACTGTCGGCAAGATGACGCGGAGAGCGGCGATATCATAAATCTTCTCGATATCCATGCCTTTCTCACGCAGTTTTTTGAAGGTGCTATATATTCCCTTAATGCGATAATTAACCTTCGCGTCCGCGAGATTATTAACAGCAAGCTCGCGCTTAACGCCCCTATAAGTCTTTTCGAGTCGCGCGCGATTCTCTTTTGATTTTATATGTAGAAGCTCTTTTACCTTTTTATATTCAGCAGGGAAGGCGTAGGGAAACGAGCGGTCTTCGAGCTCTTCTTTAAGCTTACCCAAGCCTAGTCTGTCGGCAAGGCGCGCGTAGATATCTATAGTCTCGACAGCGATACGGTGTTGCTTATCGGGGCGTACGAATTCCAGCGTCCGGACGTTGTGTAAACGATCGGCGAGCTTGATGAAAAGGACGCGAATGTCCTTAGACATCGCAACGAAAAGCCGACGCAGGTTCTCTGCATGTCGCTCGACGCCTTGATATTTGAGCTTCCCCAATTTTGTGACGCCCTGAACCAAGAAACAAATATCATGACCGAACTCCTTTTTAATAACGTCATCCGTTACATGCCCGTCTTCGACAGTGTCGTGCAACAAACCGGCGGCAATGGTATTCGCATCCAGACCAAGTTCTGCGAGGATTAACCCGACGTCGTACGCGTGAATAAAATATTCCTCACCGGAAAATCTGGTCTGGCCTTGATGGGCCTCTTTAGAAAAAATAAATGCTTTTATCACCACCGCATCGTCTTCTGACGATCTTCGCTTCATCTTGTTCAGCAGGTCCTGAACGTGGAGTTGCATATTATTCTTTTAGATTCTTTTTTACAGGCAGGTTATTTTTACAGGCTTTATCACTGCAACGCTCTGGAATGGTCTTCGTTCCCTCCATCATAAGCGAACCGCAAAGTTCGCAAATACGGCCGGTCGGCCGCGATTTCATAATGAATTTGCAGGCAGGATAATTGTTACAGCTAAAGAACGGACCGAAGCGACCGCGCCGTTCCGCGACCTCGCCTTTTTTGCAGACCGGACACTCTACACCTGTCGTTGGTGGTTTCGGCGCGTTCGGGTCTACTTTTACGAATTTACATTTAGGATATCTACTGCAGGCGATGAAGCGGCCATTCTTGCCCTCGCGCTCGACGAGCTTGCCCTTGCCACACTCTGGGCACATTTCGCCCGTTTCTTTTATCTCTTTCTTCTCAAGAATTTTGCCCTCGATAGTTAGAGCGCCATCACAGTCTGGGAAGCGTTTACATGAGAGAAAGCGCCCCATCTTAGACAGTTTAATCTCCATCGGGCCGCCGCACTTGGGGCATTTTATCGATTGGTCTGCGTCGCCCATACTCGTCACCTTCTCTATTTTACCTTTTTCTTTGACTAATTTTGTAAATGGTCCGTAGAAGGCCTTAAGCGTCTTCGTATAATCCCTAGTGCCGTCGGCTATTTCATCAAGCTCATCCTCCATCTCGGCCGTGAACGAGTCACTGATTATGTCGGCGAAGTGCGTCTCGAGGAAGCCGCTGACCACCTCACCTACATCGGTCGGCTTGAGCGACTTCTGCTCTTTATCTACATACTTACGCGCGAGCAACGTCTCTATAATAGAGGCATATGTAGAAGGTCTGCCAATACCGCGCTTCTCGAGTTCTTTGATTAAGCCCGCTTCTGTGTATCGTGGTGGCGGCATGGTTTGCTTCTGTTCAGAATCGATTGAAATCAAAGTGAGTATGTCGCCCTCTGCAATATCAGGGAGAATGACATCATCGTCACTTCCTGATAAATCGGCCTTAAGCCAACCAGGGAAGAGGAGCTGTGAACCAGCCGCTGTGAATTCTTTGAGTTCTGTGCCAGACACAAGAGCAGAAACTTTGGTTTTATTTACAATCGCATCTTTCATTTGTGATGCAATTGTGCGCGACCATATCAGAGAATAAAGACGTTTTTCGTCGTCGCTCGTGCCGGCACGTTCCGTACTCGGATTAGTTGGGCGGATTGCTTCATGCGCTTCTTGCGCGTTCTTGACCTTGGTCGTGAACACGCGCTGCTCGACATAGTCGGCGCCAAACTTTTTCGTCACCGTCTCGAGTATAAGTGGTAGCGCATCCTGACTGATGCTGGTGCTGTCTGTACGCATGTAGGTGATGAGACCGTTCTCATAGAGCTTCTGGGCGGCACGCATGGTGCGCCCGGGATTGAAGCCGAGCTGGGAGCTGGCCGCTTGCTGGATGGTCGAGGTGGTGAAAGGTGCGCGCGGTTTCTTGTTGGCCTTCTCTTTCTTTACTTCACTCACTTGCCAGACGCCTTTTTTAGCCTTGGCTAGTATATCGTCGGTAATATCTTGAGCTTCCGGCTTTTCTGAATAGGCGAGCGACAGCTCTTTCTTGGCTGGCGTGTTGGTAAGGGCAGAGATAACCCAAAAGTCTTTTGGGATGAAAGCTTTTATTTCGCGTTCTCGCTCGCAGAGTATTCGAAGCGCCGGCGATTGGACGCGCCCGGCCGAGAGACCGTAACGAACCTTCTTCCAAATTAATCCAGACAAATCATAACCCACTAGCCTATCAAGCACGCGCCTTGCCTCTTGCGCCTTGCGCAAATTTTGGTCGATATCGCGCGGATGCGCCATGGCTTCGTTTACCGCACGCTCGGTAATCTCGTGGAATGCCACCCGCTTCATTTTTAGTCGGGAAGGTCTCTCCTTACCGCCCCCAATAAGTTCCGCGATATGCCAAGCGATAGCCTCGCCTTCACGGTCGGGGTCGGTCGCCAGTATCACTTCATCGGCCTTCCTGGCTAGCGACTTGAGCTCGCTTACCACAGCCTCCTTGCCCGGTGTAATTTCATAATTAGGAATAAAACCGCCCTCAATATCGATGGCGTCTTTGTTGCTCTTGGGCAAATCGCGCACGTGCCCGACAGAAGCCTTGACGGTATATTCGCCGTGCAGATATTTGGATATCGTCTTCGCTTTGGAAGGGGATTCTACAATTAATAGTTTCATATCAATATTCTAGCATACATCAGAAAAACTATTTTTCAAAATACCCGCCTCACCGGCGGGTCGCCGAAGAGGCGACTACGAAATCCGCATTTCGCCAAGAGATTCTTTTATCAGCCCCTTAATTTCCATCATTGTTAATAACGAATTTGCTTCGGAAATTTCTAAATTAAGTTCGCGCAAGAGATCATCTCTTGGCAATGGTTCTATCAGTATTTCGTATACTTTTTTCTCAAGTTCTGAAAGAGAAGATAAATCCAATAACGCTTGACCCGATTCTGATTCGAGCCCTAACTCTATCAAAATATCTTCCGACGAACAGACAGGTGAAGCGCCTTGTTTGAGGAGCCGATTGGCACCGATTGAGCTTTGATTAAATATCGAGCCCGGGACGACGAGCACAGTGCGGTTATAATCGAGCGCCATGCGGGCGGTCACAAGGGTCCCGGACCTGTCACCCGCTTCTATTATTAAGACAGCTTTAGACAAGCCGGCCATTATGCGGTTGCGTTGCGGGAAGGAATAGAGTGCGGCTTTAAAGCCCGGAGTATTCTCTGACAATAGTGCACCACCGGATTTTACAATCTCGTCGGCGAGTTTTACGTTTTGCCTCGGGTATAACGACTTACGATCAACGCCAGATGGCAAGACGGCAACGGTCGGTAAGCCGGCGCACAAGGCGGTCTTGTGTGCGAGCGTATCAATGCCGATCGCGAGACCGGAGACAATGCAAACAGGTTTGCCGGCGAGACCCATGATTAATTTCTCACAGCACTCGCGGCCATAGTTGGTGAATTTGCGAGAGCCAACGACGGCCAGATATATATAGTCATCGAAGTTCGGTAATTCACCATCGAGCCAGAGTTCCTTCGGCGGTTGCGGAATTTCGCGCAATACGCTTGGAATCTCTGAGCCTGTTAATTTCTGCATATTTTTATTATACCAAGTATAGTATAATCTTGATATGCAAAAGATTAATGTTGGCGTACTTCGCGGTGGACCGTCGAGCGAATATGATATCTCGCTCAAGACCGGTCAGCGAATATTACAAGAATTGCCGGAAGCGTATGATGCGCGCGATATTCTCCTGACCAAATCCGGTGGTTGGCACATAGACGGAGTCGAGACGACACCGGCGAAATTGCACGGAAGAGTCGATGTAATATTTAATGCGACCCACGGGCAGTATGGTGAGGATGGGAAAGTGCAACAGCTCTTGGATAGCTTTTCTATACCATATACCGGCTCTGGCCCGCTAGCCTCGGCGCTTGCGATGAATAAGTTCTTGGCGAAGGAGCGCTTCAAAAAAATGGGGATTAAAACACCACACGGCCTCACCCTAACCCTCTCCGAAGGAGAGGGAAATTGGGACGAGAATCTCTCCTTGGAAATTTTCCGCAAGATTGCGCCGTCGTGGGTGGTCAAGCCTATTTCTGCCGGATCGTCTAAGGGTATGACTATAGTGAAGCAAACGAAAGACTTGCCAGAGGCAATCCGCGAAGCGCGCAAACACGGTAATCAAGTCCTCGTCGAAGAATTCATCAGAGGTCAGGAAGTGACCTGCGGAGTCATCGACAACTTCCGTGGACAGAAGCATTACTCTTTAATTCCCATCTCGACACGCCAACTTTCTACGATTGAGAAAAAAGCGATTCAAGATATGGCTGTCCGTATCCATGAGACATTGGGCCTCAAGCATTATTCAGAAACAGATTTTATTATTTCTCCGCGGGGTATCTATGTATTGGAAACGAACAGCCAACCAGCGCTCCATCACGAAGCACTGTTTCCTAAAGCGCTCGAAGCCATAGGCTCGAGCTATCCCGCGTTCCTGAAGCACGTCATCGACATGGCGATAATTGGAGTCTAGAAATGTTTATACGCAGGTGCTAATATATAGAATTATAAAGTAATTTTAAAATTATGAATTTTGCTGTGAATCTCTGGAGTGTTGTGCTCGCTGTCGTTGCGAGCAGTGTCGTGATGGCGATTTGGTACGGGCCTTTATTTGGCAAGCAGTGGATGGTGCTCATGGGCTTCGATGATAGCCACAAGGCAGAAATGAAGAAAAGAATGGGCAAAGCGTGGGGCATCGCTATCGTCTCGGCATTCGTTGAGGCTTACGTATTAGCGCAACTCTTACAACTTGCGAATTTAACGGACGCATCCGGCGCAATCCAGTTCACCTTCATGCTTTGGCTCGGCTTCGTAGCCGCTATTGGCACTAGTGAAGTAAGCTGGGAAGGCAAGTCATGGAAACTCTACGGCATCAATGTCGGTTACTGCCTCGTCTCGATGCTCGTAATGAGCCTGGTGCTTCTCTGGAAATAAATTTTTGGACCCGAGCGGACTCGAACCGCTTACCTCCTCATTGCAAATGAGGCGTTCTACCAGATGAACTACGGGCCCCGATACGTCGAGACAGTATACTTAAAAAAGCGTATATTGACAATACGCTAAAGTTCTGGATACTTAATGATGATTTAGATTTCAGAGCTTTAAAACTTTCGTGTTTTTGGTAACAAGGAGGCCAAGTGTGCAAGTTTACTTTGATCTGTCCAAGCCCCTGCTCCCTGGGCATCCTCGAGCAGATCACCTGATCGCAGTCTGGCGTGGCAAGGAGACGCCGGACTTGAAGAAGCTCGAGCGGAGGCATGTCTCTCTGCACCTGCTGGAATGCGGGGCATGCAAGGCCAGCATGCAGGTGTTTGATGACAGTACGAGCTCCAAGCGGGTTAACCCGCAAACGCTCTGAAGTGTTACAGAGGCCGGACGCAAGTGCCGGCCTTTAGAATTTATGATATGATATTCAGATATGACACATACACAAGAAGAAATTGAAAACGAAAGCAACGAAGATATTCAGATTGAGGGACGCTTTGATAGACTCCTCAAGCAGTATAAAGTGACCGCGACCGCAAACGCGAGCCCGACTCACGTAGGCTTTCTAGAGTCCGTTACAAACGGCGAGCTCGACGACCTTATTGCCAAAGGTATAACCGACAAACAATTCGAGCGTGTTTATCTGCAGAACGCGGTTGCAAAAGCTATCAATGGACAGGACCTGGACACAGAAGAACATCAACTGCTTCTGGATTTATATACGGCCGCGGTCCACCACGGCATCGTGCATATGGCCCCGGAGAAACTGAATTAGCTATTCGTAGCGGAGCGCTTCTATCGGGGACTTCTGCGAAGCTTTATAGGCAGGATAGATGCCAAAGACGACACCGGTGAGAGATGAGACGGCGAAGGCGAGTATAATGGCCGACGGCGGGAGATTGAACGTCCAGCCGGTGGTTGAGAATGTGACAAGAATATAATAAAGCGCAATGACGACAAGCGCTCCGAGCGCGATACCGATAATGCCTCCGAGAAGCGTAAGGATGATAGCTTCGACTAGGAACTGACGAATAATATCCGTGCGCGTGGCGCCTACCGCTTTGCGCAAGCCAATCTCTTTGGTTCTTTCTATCACCGAGACGAGCATGATGTTCATAATGCCGATACCGCCGACGAGGAGCGAGATCATCGCAATGGCCGTGAGGAAGAGCGTCATAACACCGGTGATGGTGCCGAGAATCGCCACGGCGTCGTCTAGCGTCTGGATGGTAAAGTCATCTTTGTCTGGGTCGGTAATGCGATGGTTCTGGCGCAGGACAGATATCATGCGCGACTTAACGAATTCAAGATTATATTCCGGATTGGCTTGGACCGTAACGAAGTTGTAATAATCGATACCCAGAAGTTGTTTCTGGGCGACAGTTATCGGGATGAGAACAAGGTTGTCTTGATCCACTCCGCCCGGGCCCATACCCTTCTTTTCCAGTATGCCAACTACGCGAAGCGAGAGATTTTTAAAACGGAAGTTTTTGCCGATCGGATCCTTGTCGCCGAAGAGTGTCGTTGCCATCTTTGTGCCGAGGACGGCTACATGGTTAAGGCCGACTACATCTTCTTGATAAAATGGTTGGCCGCGCTCAACCTTAAATTCGCGGACGGAAAAATAAGTCTCCGTCGTACCGCTGAAGGTTGCCGTAGTGTCGTTGTTCTCGAAGACAGCCTTAGCTTGTCCGCGGACTTCGGCCGTGGCCGATAGAATAGACGGCTCGCGGAGAAACGCGTCCAGATCTTCTTTTACCAATGTCTTAATTATAATGCCCTGCACCGAAGGAGGGGATTGGAATCTGGAACCCTTGGTTGAGCCGGGGATAACGAAGACGAGATTGGAGCCGATACTCTTTACTTGTGACAAAATAAGATCTTGTGCCGACGCGCCGATAGACATAAGCACGATGACAGAAGCGATGCCGATTATGATACCGAGCATCGTGAGAGCTGTTCTAGTCTTGGCGTTACGCAGTCCGCGGACAGAAGTTTTTATTGAGTCAACAGTCTTCATTTTATTTTTGCCACACAAGGCAGTTTTCTGTGAGCCCCAGAAGACTGCCTTGTGTTAAGTTATTTAATGAGCTCGTTCATTTCCTGAATACTTTGGATGCGCGTATCCGATTCAATACGGCCATCTTTAACTTGAATAAGGCGATTGGCAAAAGACGCTGTCGACTTCTCGTGCGTGACAAGTATGACAGTATGCCCGGCTTTGTTAAGCCCTGCCAGGATGCTCATGACTTGCGCGCCGGACTTGGAGTCGAGGTTGCCGGTCGGCTCGTCGGCGAAGATGATGTCCGGCTCGCAGACCAAGGCGCGGGCGATGGCGACGCGTTGTTTCTGCCCGCCCGATAATGTGGCGGCTTCTGCGTTGGTTTTGTCGTCGAGCCCGACCTCATGAATAGCCTTTTCTATCCGTTTCTTGCGTTCGGCCCTCGGAATGTCGTTATACATTAGAGGGAGCTCCACGTTCTGATAGACGGTCTGACGCCCGAGAAGATTGAACGCCTGGAAGACGAAGCCCATGCGCGCATTGCGGAGGTGGGCGAAGTCGGTCTGATTCAGGTCATTTACATTCTTGCCGTCGAAGGTATACACGCCGGACGTCGGCGTATCCATGAAGCTCAAGATATGGAGAAGGGTGGATTTACCGGAACCGGATGGGCCCATAATAGAGACGAACTCGCCCTTCTCTATTTTAAAAGATACGGAATCAAGCGCGATAGTCTCGCCACCATCAGTATAGATCTTAGAAACATTCTTAAGGTCAATCATTTTGCTATTGTTTGATACCGATGTTCAGCACCGAGTCACCTTCGTTAACACCGCTCATTATCTCGACGAAGCCGTCAGGGTTGCGAATGCCTGTCTGTACAGGTATCTCACGGTAGCCGATTTTTTGCGTATTATCGCGGATACGGACAAACTTACCCTTATCGTTTTCCAGTATCGAATATTGGGGGAGTGCCAGAACCTGCTTCTTCGTTAATGTCTGAATGCGTAGGTTCGCCGTCATACCGCTTTTAACTCTTGGGTCAGATTTGTCGAAGCGCAACGTCGTTTTAAAGTTAACGACGCCGTCGACTATCGTCTCTGCCGGATCTATAAGAACCACTTTGCCACTGAAGCTTTCGCCGGGGAAAGCGTCCAAAGAGATGATCACCGGATTGAGCGTAGTGACAGAACCGATATCGGTCTCCGGAATATTGGACTCTATGTCATACGCATTTGTACTTACCACACGGACAAGGGCGCTATTGGCAGAGGCGATTTCGCCAACCTTGGCATCGACAGTGGAGACAACACCCGCTACCGGCGAACGCATTATGGTATCGGCAAGAGATGACCTTAATTGTGCGACCTTACCCTTAGCCTGTAACACCGTGCTCTTCTGTGCAGAAATCTGGCTAGCCGGTGTTGCCGACTTGTCGAGCGTAAGCGTGTCTCTGGCGACAGAAAGAGTGGAAGATGCCGTGCGGAGCTTCTCCTCTGCGACCGATAAGTTGTTAATAGCAGTCTGGATATTCGTTCGCGCAGTGCTCACATCAGTTCTCCATCCAGAAAGCGTGGTTGTATTGACACTGCCGGACTGTGTCACCTGATTTAGCGCTAACGCAAGTTTGTCCAAGAATAGTGCGATCTGGGATAAGTTGGTCTTCTCTGTCTCGGTTTTAGAGATCAGAACCTCGTTAGAATCAGAAATCTTTGGAAGCGACGCGCCCCATGCGGAGAAGGCCAGCTCGAGGCCGCTCCTCAAATTGGCAACGTTCGAAGCGGTCTGGTTATCGGTCATGAAGGCGATTTGCGGATTATTACTGTATGCATTCGATATCATTTGGTCGGCCTTAGTATGAACCGCATCGTCTGCTGTTGTAAAGGCACTGTTCATTTTGTCTCGGAGGTTGCTTGTCGCGTCCTCAACAGCCGCTTGCGCACTAGCAACGGTTGCTTCTTGTACGGCTATCTCCTCGGGCCTTGTGCCATTCACCAGATCCTCGAGCTCGGACTCTTCTGTTTGGACACTTGCTTCTGCCTGGCTTATCTGCGCCAATATATCTGTCTGGTCGAGCGTGGCGATGGTGTCGCCCGGCGCGACATGAGCACCGACATCGACATACACTGATGTAATTCTTCCGGCTTTTGTAAATGCCAGCGAGATATCTTTAGAAGTCTTTACCCTCCCCGTAACGGCAACCTCCTGCGCCAGGTCCATCCGCGCAACTTTAATATCGCCACTGCCTGTCGTGCCACTCGACCTCCAGACGGTCAGTTTGGCGGTAATTAGGCCTATAATAACGATACCAATGATTATAAAGATGTATTTTTTCATGCCCGTAATTATACAATTTTTCCAACGAAATTGACAGACCCCCGCGACGACGCACGGGGGTCTGTGGGTAAGGAGGTTACTCGTCCTGTGGTGCCTGCGGTGACCTGGATCTCGGTCGCTTGTCGATGTCACGACCGGCATGGGGTTGTTGCCCGTACTGGGTGACGACGAATCGTCCGCCATTTACGGTCTCCAGCCCGAACCCGAGCACGCCGAGCGCAGCCTTCAGATTCGTGGCCCTGCGTAGTAGGGGAAACGCTTCTCTAACTGCGTTTTCGTTCTCGAACTCCACACGCGGTGGAGGCTTCGAACTTTGAGCCATGAAGCTTTTACCTCCTTAAGGTCAAACTTCATAAATAATCCTACAGTAATAATAAGCAACTGCAATGTGGATAAATATTTTGGCAGAATAGTGCTATACTCTGCGCATGAAAATATCATTCTTTGGGGTCAAGGAGAGCGAGCGGGGTTATCTGGAGGCGAGCACGCAGAAATCGTATCCTAACGATGAGGCGTCATTATATAATGAGTCACTCAATATAGAGCACATACCGGCAGATACAAGCGCAGATATAATCTCTGTCTTTGTCGGTTGTACTGTTAACAAAGAAGTTATAGAAAAATTCCCGAATCTTAAGCTTATCGTCGCGCGTTCGACTGGATATGACAATATAGATTTGGATGAGTGCAAAAAAAGAAATATTGTAGTGTGCAATGTGCCGTCATATGGCGAGAATACCGTGGCCGAACAGGCATTCGCACTTTTGCTTATTCTGTCGCGCAAGATGATTGAGGCGGTTGAACGAGTGCGAGCGACAAAAAATTTCTCGACAGATGGGCTCACCGGCTTCGACCTTAAGGGTAAGACACTGGGCGTGCTTGGTACCGGGCGCATCGGCATACATTCTATTAAAATCGCGAAGGGTTTCGAGATGAATGTAATCGCTTATGATGTCTTCCAGAAGCAGGAGCTCCAGAGCCAGCTCGGGTTCACCTACCGCACGTTCGATGAGGTTTTGGCCGAGAGCGACATTATCACCGTCCATGTGCCGTACATGAAAGAGACGCATCATCTACTAAATGCTCATGCATTTACAATAATGAAGCCGAGCACATACATTATTAATACAAGCCGCGGTGCGGTTGTTGATACCGGTGCAATGTTCCAAGCTCTCAAGAATAATAAAATAGCCGGCGCCGGACTCGACGTGATGGAGGACGAAAGCGTGATGAATGAAGAAGAACGCCAAATGCTCGCAATGCCGAACGTAGTCATCACGCCTCACAACGCCTTCAATACAGAAGAGGCGATAGAGCGCATACTCGAAACAACAATCCAAAATATTTCAGCTTTTCTGAAAGACACTCCGCAGAATATAGTGAAATAAAGATTGGAAGAGGTTGAACCTTAAGCATCCAAAAGGTTCAACCTCTGGAATCGACAAGGCTCTTATTATAATGTAGTATCACGCCTAGTTCTGCACTAGCGAGGTACTTCCATGTCGGAAGAGGCTCGTGTGGGCAGCTTCACTGATGAGACGCAAGGGCTCATTGGGAGAAGGAAGGTTGTTGACATGTCGGAGAATAAGCTCCTCAAAGAAGAGGATAAGCCGATAATCATTCACACCTGCGAGAACAGCTCACACGAGGAGTGTGCCGAGGCGATGAAGTTGAGAAGGAGGCAATGGGAGAACGTCAGCAAGAATTCGTGGCGAATCTGGGTGGCCGGCCTCGTGGCGCTCGCGCTATCCATTGTGTTCTGGCGCTACGAACTGCGGTTCCCCGGCCTCCTACCGCAAGACGCCACGACCGGACTCTTCCGCAGAATTTTCGATTGCGGGTGGCTGATCTTCTGCGGTGCTCTCGCGACGTTCGCGTACGGGTGTTGCTGGAGCCTGTTAAGGTATGGGATAGTTGGCCACAAAATGGCCTTCTATCTATCGCGAGCCCTGCCCGGGCAGTGCTCGCATGGGTACGACCAAGCCGTGCGTCCGCACCAGTGCTACGAGATGCACATGCATCCGTATGCACTGGATCCGCTGTACAAGGAGCCGCATCCGAGATGGCCGCTTGCGCTCGGCAAGGAAGTGGGCTTCGTAATGATCACCCACTTCACCTACCGTGTAGGCGGTTTCTTCCGGAGTGGCACATCCCTTCTTGAAGAGAATGGGGTGGCATCGTCGTGGCACGAGGTCTGCTCATGGTCGCCAGCTGTGGCCACCATCAAGATCTACTCCGGAGACTCGATCGCCATCGATCTCGGAGTGCTCGATGGCGCTCGAGCGCTTGATAACTTCTGGAAGCTTGGCTTCGTTCTGAAAAGGTACGGCGTCAACATCGGTAACCTGTACCGTCTGTATTGCGATGAAGCCAAGATTTCCATAAGTCACTACCAAGACCGTACGATTCTCTTGGATGCCTTGCGCGAGCTGGCTTCATCGGCACGCATTGGCAGTCCGCTCGGCGACTCGCCGCACGGCAAGGCAGTGCGAGAGAAGGTCGCCGAGCTTGCGAGCGACGAGAGACTGACATACGACACGCGGAGCTGGCTCAACTTCGCACTCAACAACAGAAGCTGACACCCGTCACACTAGACGGTAACAATATCGAGCGGACGCCTGCATGCAGGAGAGTCCGCTCGGAAACAAAGCAGATCACTATTTCCAGTGGTCTTTTTTGTTTGGAATAATCAGATTGGAAGAGGTTGAACCTTAAGCATCCAAAAGGTTCAACCTCTGGAATCCACAAAGAAAAAATTCCCTTCTCGTAGATAGGGAATTTTTCCTAAGATCTTAGATCAGGAATCTAAGAGGCGAAGTTATCGCTTCTTCGACTTCTTTGCGCCTTTCTTTGCCGACTTCTTTGCTTTCTTTTTGGCTGCCATGTTTTTTCTTTTTTAACTTTTCGTAATAATTTCGACCTTCTCGATTTTTTATTTGTAAAAAATGTTCGAGATAAAATTATTACTTTTCTACAATCAATTATCTCACATACAAAAGTAGTTACAATGACTTTTGTAAATATTTGTGGATAACTTCACAAAAGTCATGGAGTGGGGTATCATGAGTCCTTATGAACATCATCACAAAAATATTCGGCAGTGAGCACGACAAATATCTAAAGAGCATTCAGCCGCTTGTTAATAAGATAAACGAGCTCGAAAAGGATGTCGAGAAATTTACCGACGAACAGCTTAAAGATAAAACAGTAGAGCTGAAGAAAAGATTGGGAGACGGCGCTACGCTCGATGAACTTTTGCCGGAAGCTTTCGCACTGGTGCGCGAAGCGAGCAAGCGGACGCTCAAACAGCGCCACTTTGATGTTCAACTTATCGGTGGTATTGCCCTACATCAAGGCAAGATTGCCGAAATGAGAACCGGAGAAGGCAAGACGCTCGTTGCAACGTTACCGGTGTGTCTGAACGCTCTGACTGGCCGTGGCGTGCATCTTGTTACAGTCAATGATTATCTTGCTCGCCGCGATGCAGTCTGGATGGGGCAAATCTATGCCGCGCTCGGACTCACTATCGCTTGTGTTAATCACGACTCCTCATTTATATACGACCCGACGCATCAAGAGAAAGATGACCTGCGCGACGAGGTCGGTTCGTTCAAGGTGGTCTATGAATTTCTTCGCCCAGTGACACGCAAAGAAGCGTATGAAGCAGACATCACCTACGGCACCAACAGCGAGTTCGGTTTTGATTATCTCCGCGATCACTTGGTCTATGACGCTCCGCGGGTCGCCCAGCGTAAACATTATTTTGCGGTCGTTGATGAAGTTGACTCTATATTAATAGACGAATCGCGCACGCCTCTCATTATCTCTGCGCCGTATGCTGATTCAGAAGCTTTGTATCAGAAGTTTGCCGGCATTGCCCAAACACTTACGGAAGTAGAAGATTATACAGTAGATGAGAAGTTAAAAGCGATACAAGTGACAGATGCAGGCATTACAAAAGCGGAGAAGGCGCTCGGCATCGACAATATGTACACCGAGGGAGGTATCAAATATGTGCATCACCTGGAGACTGCCGTGCGTGCAAAGGCTCTATATATAGTAGACAGAGAATATGTAGTCAAAGACGGCGAAGTGATTATAGTAGATGAATCAACAGGCAGATTACAGCCGGGGCGCAGATGGTCAGAAGGTTTACACCAGGCGATAGAAGCGAAAGAGGGCGTGAAGGTCCAGCAAGAGTCGCGCACATTTGCAAGTATCACGTATCAAAATTATTTCCGCCAGTATGAAAAGCTCGCGGGTATGACTGGTACGGCGCTTACGTCAAAAGAAGAATTCTATAAAGTGTACGGGCTTGATGTGATACCGGTGCCGACAAACAGAGAGGCGAAGCGCAAAGACCATAATGACCTCGTTTTCCAGTCCGAGATGGGTAAATACAAAGCGGTCGCGGCGAAGATTAAAGAATTGCATGAAAAGGGGCAACCAGTCTTGGTTGGTACTGTATCTATCGAGAAGAACGAATTACTCTCTGCATTCTTGACCAAAGAGGGCATTAAGCACGAACTTTTGAATGCGAAGAATCACGAAAAAGAAGGTGAGATCATTGCGCAAGCGGGCAGGCCAGGGAGCGTCGTTATTGCGACCAACATGGCAGGTCGTGGAGTCGACATCATGCTTGGCGGCATGCCGAAGAATGAAGAGGAGTATGAGAAAGTAAAATCAGCCGGCGGGTTGTATGTGCTCGGCACCGAACGCCACGATGCGCGCCGTATTGACAATCAGCTCCGCGGACGCTCCGGCCGCCAAGGCGACCCAGGTGAGACACAGTTCTACCTCTCGCTCGAGGATTCGCTCATGCGTATCTTCGCCCCGGACTTTACCAAGAAGATGATGAACAAGCTCGGCATACCGGAGGACGAGCCTATTGAGTTCAGCATGGTGTCGCGCAACATCGAGGCGGCGCAGGCCAAGATCGAGGGGCTTAACTTCGACGCGCGTAAACATTTGCTCGAGTATGATGACGTGATGAATCATCATCGCAAGGTTATTTACGACCGCCGTCAGAAGGTGCTCTTCGCTACGTTGGACGAGATGAAAGATATCGTGGCAGACATT
The DNA here is from genome assembly GCA_041660505.1 of Candidatus Paceibacterota bacterium. Lineage (NCBI taxonomy): Bacteria > Bacillati > Minisyncoccota > Minisyncoccota bacterium. Next base: position 100,459 of record JBAZWG010000001.1, on the reverse strand, counting down.
ACGCTCGGTGATGAAGAAATTCAGAAAGTTATAGATGAAAAGGTCGCGAAAATTAGCGAAGAAGGATTCTATAACGTCATGCGCCAAGTTATTTTGCAGACAATAGACATGCTCTGGGTAGACCACTTGGAGACAATGGACTATATGCGTTCATCGGTGCGATTGCGCGCGTACGGCCAGCGCGACCCGCTTGTTGAGTACAAGCGCGAAGGTTTGCGCCTCTTCCGCGAGCTTGAGGAGTCATGGCGCGGAGAGGTGGTTAAGATCATCCCTGGCCTAGGTGCAGGCGAGATTAGAGTCGAGCAAGAGAAACTGGAAGAAGTTCACGAATCGGCAAATGAAATCACCGGCGCATCCAAGCCCGCAATTTCCGCACCAGAAAGTAAGCACCTGAACAAAGACGGCACCGAGCTAGGCCGCAACGATCCATGCTATTGCGGTAGTGGCAAAAAATTCAAAAAATGCCATGGAGCATAAACTCTTTGAAGTAAATCAGAATGCTGTTATTCGAAATAGCGAAGGAGGTATTCTTATTCTAAAAAATGTGGGAAAATGGATGCTACCTGGAGGCCGGTTGGAGGAAGGCGAAACATGGCTTGAGGGTCTACAAAGGGAAGTAAAGGAAGAAACCGGTATTGAAAAATTTATTGTAGTAAAAATCCTAAACGCAAATACGAGCAGCAGTGGCAAGACGTACATTGTGACATTCCTGTGCGAGGTAGAAAGTGTTCCTGAAGTTAAGTTAAGTAATGAGCATCAAGAATATGTTTGGCTGGATTTAAGGAATATAGACAGATATGAATTCACAAATGGAAAGGTCAAAGAAGTATTGGATTATTTTTTGCAGAAGTATTCTATTTAAATATTTCAATATTCAAATTTTTAAATACTCATGGCTACGATTCAACGATTCGAGGACTTGATATGCTGGCAGAAAGCTCGTGAACTGACGAAGGGGGTGTATACTGCACTCAAATCCTGCAAAGATTACGGCTTCACCGATCAAATCCAACGCGCTTCGGTATCAGTGATGAGCAATATTGCCGAGGGCTTTGAGCGAGGAACGCGGCAGGAATTTCTAAATTATTTATTCATCGCCAAAGGTTCTGCCGGAGAAGTGCGCGCGCAGTTATATGTTGGACTGGATGTGGGTTATTTAAATATTGAAACATTTACATATTTAAATGGACTGGCGCTCGATTGCTCACGCCTCATTCACAGCTTCACAGAAAAAGTTAAGGGTAACACCGTTCGCGGTTCTCAATTCAAATCCGCTCCCGACCAAGACGAGGTGTTTCTTAAAGAACAAATGAGAACCATGTCGCCTGAATTATTTAAAATGTATTACGATGATAAGTAATCTGGCATATTAAATTTTTAAATATTAAGATTTTTAAATAATATGGGCAATAGAATCATTTTTAAAATTGGCTCAAAGAATAAGGCAAAAGTTGATGCTGTTATCGAGATATTGCGTGATTATCCACATCTTGCGGGTGCCAAGGTCGTCTCAGCAGAAAGTACCTCTGATGTTTCTGCGCAACCGAAATCACTCGAGGAAACTGTTCGAGGCGCAACCAATCGCGCAAAAAATTGCTTTAGTGAATGTGACTACAGTATCGGCATCGAGTCTGGTCTAATGAAGGTTCCGTATACCAAGGGTGGGCACATGGATGTCTGTGTCGTTGCAATATACGACGGCAAAGAATTTCATATAGGTCTCTCTTCGGCTTGGGAATTTCCGGATGTGTCTGTGACTAAGATGATGCTCGAAGAAGGTCTCGATATGAGCCAAGCGATTAACAAAGCAGGAATGACAAAGAATATGCAGATCGGTTCAGCCGAAGGCGCTATCGGTATTTTGACGAAAGGTAGAATGGACCGCAAAGAGTACACCAAACAAGCCTTGCGTACAGCATTAATTCATCTCGAACAGTTTGATTTTTGAACAATGACAAGGTCAATAGAAAATTTGCATCATTTTAGGTGTCACAAATGCGACAAGTGGTGGACTGTCGGAGACGCACCAGCAGACAAACAAAATTGGTATTGCCCTTGGTGCGGGGTAGAAAATAGTTTTTAATATTTTACATTTTAAGATACACTTACCATATGAAAACATATTCTATATCCATTCCGGGGGATGGGGCGCCGGCGACACGGGAGTTTGCTTTGGCCTCGAAGACGCACCCTATATATTGTGTCGCTACGGGTAAAGAGGCAGAGCTTTTTTGCGACGAGGTCGTCCATGCGGGTGACGCAGAGTTTGCCACCTTCAACGAGAAGCATTCGGCCAAGCTTGATATCTTCCGATCGGCGAACAGCGCACTCGGCCAGATCGTGACTGCCGCTCCGGCGATGCCTAATACCGGCATCTCGGCAGGGTTCATGGTGCTTGCGGACAAAGTATGCAGCTTCACAACTATCGGCGCCGTAGACTTCTATCATTATAATGCGCAGGGGGAGAAAGCATTTCAAGCCGCGCATCCTTTCGGCTATCAGCTGGCGAACGGGGCGGAAGAGTCTGAGAAATATCTTATTTCTGATAAGTGCGAACTTGTAGGGCGTGACATGGTTTTCCTTGCGACCGACGGATTCAAGCCCTACTTCGAACTGCCGGAATTTACGAAATTATTTTTAGACTGGCCGGAGAATCTGGATGTCCTGCTAAAAGCGTTTATGAAAATTAAATCGGCCGAAGACTCGTCGCGCTTCGGTAGGCCGCGCACGCTCGTTGCAGTAAAATTATAAATTTTTTATGACATCAATCATTCTTCGTTGGGTTCTGAACGCACTCGCGTTGCTTCTGGTCGGGTATCTTGTGCCCGGAGTAACGGTCTCCGGCTTTATGACCGCGCTTGTCCTCGTTGTGGTCTTCGGTATTATTAACGTGACAATTAAGCCGCTCTTGGTACTTCTGACCCTGCCTATCAACATCCTGACTTTGGGACTGTTTACGCTCATAATAAATGCTCTGCTCTTCTGGTTCGTCGCCACGTTTATTAAAGGTTTTGCCGTCGAGAACTTCTTGGCCGCATTCCTCGGCACCTTGCTCTATTCGGTTATTACTACATTGGTGAGCCATTATGCGAAAGCAGATTAAGGTTGCGAAGAAGAAGGATGAAATAATAGTTGCGGTGAGCGGAGGATTTGACCCTTTACACATCGGGCACGTGAGAATGTTCGAGGAAGCCAAGAAGCACGGTGACAAACTACTCGTCATTCTTAATAACGATAACTGGTTGCGCCACAAGAAGGGCTACGTCTTCATGCCACAAAAGGAACGAAAGGAAATCATAAAATCACTCAAGGTTGTCGACAAAGTAGTACTCACCAAGCATCCGAGGAACGTAACCGATCGCAGTGTCTGCGCCGAGCTTATCCGCCACAAGCCACACGTCTTCGCGAACGGCGGGGATAGGACCAAGGGCAACATTCCGGAGGTTCCGGTCTGCGAGGAGATTGGTTGCAAAATGATCTTCAGTATCGGCCAGGGCGGTAAGGTGCAGTCCAGCTCGTGGCTCGTAGATAAGGTAAAAGGTAAAAAGAAATAGAAAAGCTCACATAAAATAGTAATTCCGCATGCTTTTGATTTTTAAAAATGACGTGATATACTGAACCCCTACGAGACATTATTAGTATTTATAGCTAACTAAAATAATCATGAAGCAAGTAATTTGGGTTATCGTTGTACTTCTCGTTATCTGGGGAGTTTACGCTCTGGCGACCGGTAAGAGTTCTGCTCCTGTAACCGAACAGCCGGCAACAGGCGAGCAGGCAACAGCGACGACTACGCCCGAGGCGTCAGTTCCCGCAAACGCAATTGATATGGCGGAGCAGAAGGTTGGTAAGTCGGTAACGGTTGCCTCGTACACATTGAGCGCTCCGGGATTCATTGAGGTTCACGCAGTAACGGCAGAACAGACACCAGGCGCAATTCTCGGCTCATCCGGGCTCTTGCCGGCCGGTTCGGGCGCGGAAGTCCAGATCTCACTTACCGCATCAACCAAGGACGGTCAGAACGTAATCGCTATGCTCCACTTGGATAACGGTGATGGCAAGTTCGACGCTACAACAGACCTTCCTGCAACATCCGCGAACGCGACAGGCGGTCAGGAGGTTGTTATGAAGCTTGTGGCAGTAAAGAAATAATCAAGCCATATTTCTCAATAAAAACATCCTGCGGTTTGCGGGATGTTTTTATTTTGGTACACTGGGCGAGTGAAAGTCAGAAAAAACGTTTCGGTTAAGCCGTATACCAGATTCCAGATCGGCGGCATTGTGGCGTATTCTATCGAGGTGCACAATTGGCGCGAGCTTCTTGAGGCGGTGCGTGTTGCGAAGCAGAAGAAATTGCCGTACTACATCGTGGCCGGCGGGAGCAACTTGGCATTCGCAGACGGGTTGCTTAATATCGTGCTTATCAAGATACGCGAGGCAGTGCGTTTGACCGGACGCGTGACATACGGGCACAACGTTGTCCGCGCAGACGCTAGCGTGCAACTCTGGGCATTCGTTCAAGCATTGATAAAAAAAGGGTACGTAGGACTCGAGCAGCTTTCGGGTATCCCCGGTACGCTTGGAGGTGCAGTTGTCGGCAATGCAGGCGCTTTTGGGATAGAAATCTCCGAATACATAACGAGAGTTAAAATATACGATGGCAGGAAAGTGCGTTGGATAACGAAGGATGCTTGCGCTTTCAGATACCGCCACTCCGTATTCAAAGAGCGACAATGGTTGGTACTTGAAATCGAATTCAAATTAAATCAAGGCGATCCAAAACAACTCAAGAAAATTTCTGATGAAATTCTGTTCAAGCGTGCAAAGTTCAAGTGGGATATGAAGACGCCCGGGAGTTATTTCAAGAACATCCTCGCCGATTCTTTGCCACAGAATATTCTGACAAAACTTGATGAGACGAAATTTATTGCCTGCAAAGTGCCTGTCGGTTACCTGCTCGAAACAGTCGGTTCCAAAGGTTATCGTGTCGGCGGTGTCTATGTATCCGACTTCCACGCCAACGTCCTTATTAATGACGGTACAGCTGAATATTCGGACTTGGTGACACTCGTTACCGAATTAAAGAAACGAGTTAAAGAGAAGTTCGATATAGACTTGGAGGAGGAAGTTCGCCGTGTTGACCATACGAGTTTTAAGGTTCAACCTTAAGCACCCAACCGCGCCTGCCGGCGGGCAGGAAGGTTGAACCTTTGGAATCCAAATGGTACGATAACCTCATGTCAGATTATATAACCACGATAGGAATAGAGATACACGCTGAGCTGGCGACCAAATCCAAGATGTTTTGTGGGTGCAAGAACGACCCGAACGAGAAACGCCCGAACGTAAACGTCTGCCCCGTCTGTACGGCCCAGCCGGGCGCCTTGCCTGTCATTAATAAAGAAGCGGTGAGGCAAATGATTCGCATCGGTAACGCCGTGGGTGGGAACATTGCCGACTTTACCGAGTTTGATCGCAAGAATTATTTCTATCCGGACTTACCGAAGGGCTACCAAATAAGCCAGTATAAGTATCCGATAGTTTCCGGCGGGACATTGCACGGCGTTGAGCTCACACGCATTCATCTAGAGGAGGACACCGCGCGTTCGCAACACTCCGGTAAGGGCGAAGACAGTATTATAGATTTCAATCGTTCTTCGGTGCCCCTAATGGAGCTGGTGACCGAGCCTGTGGTGCACAGCGCCAAGGATGCGGCCGACTTCGCGCGCGAGCTTCAGCTTCTGCTTCGGTATCTCGGCGCGTCGGAAGCGAACATGGAAAAGGGGCAAATGCGCGTCGAGGCGAATATTTCTGTCAGTAAAGATCCAAACAAATTCGGTACAAAAGTTGAAGTAAAAAATTTAAATTCATTTCGCTCTGTCGAGCGCGCGGTAGAATATGAAGTAAAAAGGCAAAGTGCCTTAATCGACGACGGCGGGCAAGTGGTGCAGGAGACGCGTGGCTGGAATGACGCCAAACAAGAGACCTATAGCCAGCGCAAGAAAGAGGACTCGCACGATTATCGTTATTTTCCAGAGCCCGATCTGCCAAAACTTTATCTAAACAGAATTGAGGAATTTAAGAATTTAAGAGAGACGTTGCCGGAATTGCCTTGGGAGAAGCGTGAAAGACTGCATGAGAAGTTCGGCTTCCCGGATTTTGTTACAGAGGTCTTTGTGCAGAATGTCGCTTTAGGTAAATTCTTCGAAGAGGTGCTCGCCGCCGATGCGCAAGATAGTCCTTTTGCCAAACTTGCCGCAAATTACTTGAGCTCTGATCTGATTTCTTTGATTAAGCTAAAAGCTGGAGGAGAAGTATCCGACCTCGACTCATATATAATGAGTATGCCGATGAAGGCTTCTGAATTTGCAACTCTTGTTAAAATGCTCCAAGCCGGCGAACTGTCGTCTCGCGGAGCGAAGGATGTACTGGCACAACTCTTCGAGAAAGGCGGCGACCCCAAAGCGCTCGCAGAATCTCTGGGGGTAGTCCAGAAGAGCGATGCCGGTGCCCTGGAAAAGATCGTTGATGAAGTCATTGCCGCGAATATTAAAGTCTTCGAGGAATATAAAGCCGGTAAAGAAGCGTCACTGCAATTCTTGATAGGTCAAGGAATGAAGGCGAGCAAAGGCAGTGCCAACCCGGGCGTACTCAAGGAATTATTCATGAATAAAATAAAAAGCTAACGAATTATGAAATTAATTCTCGGTGCGGATCATGCGGGTTATGAGCTTAAGGAGAAAATAAAAACCGCGCTTAAAGATAAGGGCTATGTGATAGAAGACATGGGCGCTATGGCCTATGATGCCAAGGACGACTATCCGAACTTTGTTGCGCCGGTGGCTAAGGCGGTGTCGGAGGATGCAGAATCCTCACGCGGGATAATTATCGGCAAATCCGGCCAGGGCGAGGCGATGCTTGCCAATCGCTTTCCACACGTACGCGCCGCTGTGTTCTACGGTGGCCCGATGGAGATTGTTGCACTTTCTCGTAAGCATAATGACTCGAACATTCTATCTCTTGGTGCAGGCTTCGTGAGCGAGGATGAAGCGCATGCGGCAATCGACCTCTGGCTCGACACTGCCTTCGAGAAGGGCAGACACGAGAAGAGAATAAAAGAAATAGATGACTACAGTGCAAAATAAAATACAAATTTTCCCGACCGTCGTCCCGAACAGTCTGGCCGACGTATTGACGATACAGGAAGCATATGAAGGCATGGGCGTGCGCTTGCATATAGATATCTCTGACGGCGTATTCGCAAAAGGCGGGAAGTGGAATATGCCGAGCGAATTGCCGCAAGAATTTCTGGATAACCAAAAGTTCGAAGTACACTTGATGGTTGCCGACCCTGAGGCAGAGGCAGAGCGATGGCTACCCTGTAAACCGGAGCGAGTAATATTTCACCATGAAGCCTGTGACCACGCAGTCTCACTGGCAGAGAAAATTTTGGTGCATAACAGCACACCGGTCGTGGCACTGAACTTCGAAACGCCGATAAGTATCTTGGAGGATATCTATCCGGACGTTACTAATTTCCAGCTTATGGCGATAGAAAAGCTTGGTAAACAAGGCGCTCCGTTCAATACAGACATATTCAAAAAGATATCCTCATGCAAAGAATCCTTCCCCGATGCTATACTATCTATTGACGGCGGGGTCAATTTGAGCAACGCGCACGACTTAGTCTTGTGCGGCGCTTCACAGCTCTGTGTCGGATCGGCACTGTCAAAAAGTGCGGACTCGTCGGCAGAGTATAAAAAATTCCTCGCGCTCTAAAGCATGCGAGAACCGATAACAGAAGAAAAGCTCACAGGCCTCAAGAAGCAGGCGAACGATATTCGCATTTCTATTATTGAAATGCTTGTTGAGGCCGGCTCGGGTCACTCCGCCGGGCCCCTGGGCATGGCGGACATTTTTACTGCGCTCTATTTCCACATCCTGAAGCACGACCCATTTTATCCGGCTTGGCCCGAGCGTGACAGACTTATTCTCTCTAACGGCCACATCTGTCCGGTGCTCTACGCGACGATGGCGCATGCGAAATATTTCCCAGTTGAAGAACTCCTAACTTTACGTAAATTCGGCAGCAGGCTCCAGGGTCATCCGCATCGCGACTTCCTACCAATGCTCGAGACCAGTTCCGGGCCATTAGGTTGCGGTTTGGCACAGGCAGTCGGCATGGCACTGGCAGAGAGAATTACTCTTTCGGAGCTCGCAGTGGGTTCGGGGCTGCAGGTCGTCTCCGGGAATGCCCCTCACCCCCTCGAGGCTCCTCACTCGAATTCTCACTACATTTTTTGCATGATGAGCGACGGTGAACATGACGAGGGTAATACCTGGGAGGCTATCATGATGGGCGGGAAAGAGAAGCTGGATAACATTATTGCAATCGTTGATCGTAATCATATCCAGATAGACGGCAACACCGAGGACATCATGCCACTCGAGCCGATGCGCGCCAAGTGGGAGGCCTTCAACTGGCACGTACTCGATATCGACGGCCATGATTTTAAAGAAATTATCAATGCTGTCGAAGAGGCGAAGGCATATAAGGGCAAGCCGACTGTTATAATAGCGCACACCATCCCGGGCAAAGGCGTCAGCTTTATGGAAAATAAATTCGAATGGCACGGCAAACCGCCGACCACCGAGGAGGCCGAGGTGGCATTAAAGGAGTTGGGAGCTAGGAGTTAGGAGTTGGGAAATACATGAAATTAAATCCTAAACTATTTCAATCAGACGTTGAGCAAGAGCCAATACGGGCGGGCTTCGGCCGTGGGCTTTTGAAGGCTGGGCAATTGGATGAACGCGTCGTCGGGTTTTGTGCTGACCTGACCGAGTCGACTAAGATGGAAGATTTTAAAAAAGCTTTTCCGAATAGATTTATTGAAGTCGGTGTGGCGGAACAAAATCTCGTGACAGTGGCAGCGGGCATGGCCGCTGCGGGGAAGATACCATTCACCTCGTCCTACGCCACCTTCTCGCCGGGCAGGAATTGGGAGCAGATCCGCACCACTATTTGCTATAACAACGTGAATGTGAAGATTGTCGGCTCGCACGCAGGAGTGTCCGTCGGCCCCGACGGCGGCTCGCACCAGGCCTTGGAGGATATCGCCATGATGCGCGCATTACCGCGGATGACGGTCATCTCACCCTGTGATTCTATCGAGGCCGAGAAGGCGACACTCGCAGTGGCCAAGTTCGTCGGACCAACGTACATTCGCCTCGCCCGCGAGAAGACACCGATAATTACAACTGCAGAGACACCGTTCACCCTCGGCAAGGCCAACGTTCTACGCGCGCGTGTCACATCCCATGTGGCAATCATTGCGACGGGCAGCCTAGTCTATAATGCGCTTATGGCGGCGGAAGAGCTAAGTAAAGAGGGAATTGAGGCGACGGTTATTAACCTACACACCATCAAGCCGATAGATAGAGAGACGATAATCAGCGCGGCAAAACATGCCGGTAGAATAGTGACTGTAGAGGAACACCAGAAGGCCGGCGGTATGGGCTCGGCAGTTGCAGAATTACTGGTAGAGTTATATCCTGTCCCTATGCGCATAGTGGGCGTCGACGACAAATTCGGCCAATCTGGCAAACCGACGGAGCTTATCGAATTCTATGGTTTAGGCGTGCACAGCATAAAACAAGCGGTTAGGAGCTTAGTAGATAAAAAGTAAATTTAATTATGACAGAAGTTAAAAAAGGTTTGTACAAACACTTCAAGGGTGGTAAATATTTCGTAAAAGATATTGCGAAACATAGTGAAAGTTTAGAAGAATTCGTCGTTTACGAACATCTCGAGGAACCGAACAAAGGTTCGATATGGGTACGCCCGCTTGCGATGTTTCTAGAAAATGTAGATAAGCCCGATTACAAAGGGCCCCGTTTCGTTTATATTGGAGACGATAAGTAGTCTTAAATTCGCTGCAGCTTGTAATCCGCCGGGGCTTTATCAAGCCAGAGTTTAATTTCTTCTTTTGTCAGCAAGCCGGCTTGGGCGCCGATTTTTTGTACCACTGACATTGAGTTGATCGGTGCCCAGAGCATTGCGTCGTGCACGTCCATTCCCATGCTCATGCAGGCGGTGATAGTGGAGGTGAAGGCGTCGCCGGCGCCGGTGCGGTCATACGGCGGCTTCGGGTCCGGATGGGGCGGCATGAACCACTTGAGATGGCCATCGTAGAGATACGCCCCGGCCGGGCCATCGGTAATGACCGCCATCTTCGGCCCATGATGAGTCATCATCTCGGCGAGATTGGCGCCGCTCTTCTCATTAGTGTCTAATAACAGTCGCGCCTCGTCAGTGTTGCAGAAGAAAATTTCTGCCCGTTCATAAATGCGCGCAAGGTCTCGTATGCCAGTGCGAAGTTGGAATGTCCCCGGTTGGAAGGCGACTTTAATTTCCGGATGATTCATCAGATAGCGAGCGATCTCTTGCTGGTACGCCATAGTGTCGGCACCCAAGGATGACAAATATAACCACTTGGGCGAGCCAATGTCCGGCCAGACGCGCGGATATGTTTCGTGCTTGATTAAAATAGTGCGGTCGGCCTCGTACCATAGGACGTAGTGATAGTTGGATTTATACTCGCGATGTTTGGTGATAAAGTCGTGAGCGACATTTTCCGATTTTAAATAAGATAACGATTCGCTGGCGATGCGATCGTCGCCGAGCTCGCTTACGAGTGCGGAGTTCAGCCCAAGTCGTGCGGCGCAGACTGCCGCGTTCGGGCTGTTGCCGACGGCATTACAGACCGTCACCGATTCGTACGGCACCTTATCGCCGAAGCGGACGCACAGTTCACAGGCGGCCTTGTCAATCTTGCAATGCACCTCGGCGTCTTTAAGTCTTATGAATGCATCCGTCACCAGATCGCCGACGGCGATGAAGTCGTAATTTTGAGTTGTTCTATCTTCCACATTCCATATTCTACATTCTGTTAAGATATGTTACAATCAAGTTATGCAGAGTCTATTACAATGCGTGCAGAACGCGGAGAAAAATCATAAAGCAGTCGGCCACTTCAACGTCTCGACGCTCGACATGGTCTGGGCTGTCGTCAATGGGGCCAAAGCGCTTAAGGTGCCGGTCATTATCGGCGCTTCAGAAGGCGAGCGGGATTTCATGGGTGCATCAGCAGTGCGGGCGCTTGTGAATCAGATTAAAAAAGATAATCCGGAGCGAGAAATTTTCCTGAACGCCGATCACACTTATTCTCTGGACCGAGCGAAGGAAGTCATCGACCTTGGTTATGATTCTGTTGTTATCGACGGCGCCAAGCTGTCGTGGGAAGAGAATGTGACGCTGACGAAGAAGGTGGTTGAGTACGCGAAGCTTAACGGTAGCCATACGCTTGTCGAGGGTGAACTCGGCTACATCGGCCAGTCGTCCAAGGTGCTTAAGGAATTACCAAAGGGCGCGGCGGTGACCGGTGCCGATATGACGACCGCGGAGCACGCCTTCGAATTTGCGAAGGAGACCGGCATCGCAATGCTCGCACCGGCTGTTGGCAGTATCCACGGCATGCTTGCGACAGGGCATGATCCCAATTTAAATATCGAACGTATCAAAGAAATCAAAGCCGCTCTGGAGATATCGCTCGTCTTGCACGGCGGCTCCGGCCTCACAACCCAGAACTTTGTGAAAGGCATCGAGGCGGGCATTGCCCTTGTTCATATTTCGACCGAACTCCGCGTGGCGTGGTGCCAAGCGCTCAAGATCTCGCTCCAAGAGAACGCCGACGAAGTCGCGCCGTACAAAATGCTTAAGCCCGCTCAACAAGCAGTGCAGAAAGTCGTGGAAGAAAAGTTGAAGCTTTTTAATAATTTGAATTAACTTTCAACTTTCAACTTTTAAACTTTATGGACTTGAAACCGCAGATTTCCTACGACGACTTTACCAAACTCGACCTGCGCATAGGCAGGATAGAGAGCGCCGAGCTCGTGCCTGACTCCAAGAAACTACTAAAGCTCTTAGTAGATTTCGGCGACTTCAAAAGGCAGATAATTTCCGGCATTGCTAAAGGTTACGCGCCAGAGGCTTTAGTAGGGAAGCAAGTGACATTTATAATTAACCTCGAGCCGCGTATGCTAGCCGGCCTCGAGTCTCAAGGCATGATCCTCGCCGCCGACGTCGCAGATGTACCCGTCCTCCTTATCCCGGATAAGGAAGTTGCAAACGGCGCAGGAATTCACTAATTATGTCCCACGAATCTCATTTTGTTTTGTATCGCAAATACCGACCGGCTTTGTTTGATGAGGTGCTGGGGCAGGAGCATGTTACATCTGTTTTGCAAAATGCGATCGAGAAGAATAGTGTCGCGCACGCCTATCTCTTCTCCGGCTCACGCGGTATTGGTAAGACGAGTGTGGCGCGGATTTTCGCGAAAGCGCTTGGGACGAGTGAAAATGATTTGTATGAAATAGACGCGGCGTCGAATCGCGGCATCGATGAGGTGCGCACCATTCGCGACGCGGTGCGCGTGTTGCCATTCGAGTCTAAATATAAAGTCTATATTATAGACGAGGTGCATATGCTCACAAAGGACGCCTTCAACGCTTTGCTCAAGACGCTCGAGGAGCCGCCCGCGCATGTTATCTTCATCCTCGCCACGACTGAGGCTCATAAACTTCTCGACACTGTCATCTCGCGTTGCCAGACATTCGCCTTCAAGAAGCCGACCGAGGAGCTGACGAAGAAGATGCTCATCGATGTGGCAAAGAAGGAAGGTTATGAATTGGATAAGGATGCCGCCGGCGTGCTTGCAACTCTGGCCGAGGGCTCGTTCCGCGACGCGCACGGTGTGTTGCAGAAAGTTATAGCGTCTGTAAAAGGCAAGAAGATAAAATCAGAAGACGTCGAAGCGACATCGGGCTCACCCAAGATCACGCTCGTCTTCGATCTGGCTAAGTCGATTTTGGAGAAGAATGTTTCGGCAGGCGTTGCCCTACTCAAGTCCAGCGAAGCGGAGAATATGGATACGCGGCTGCTCCTTAAATTCATTCTGCGCACACTACGCATTGTGATGTTGATGAAGCTCTCGCCGGAACTGAAGAAATTTTTCGAAGCGGAAATGTCGAAGGAAGAACTCGCGCGTATCGCCGAACTCCAGAAAGTTAAATTTACCGGGACCTTCTCCGACCTCCTCCGCGAACTCTTGAAAACCTACGACGAAATGACGACATCCGCCGTGCCGGAACTCTTATTCGAAATTGCCCTGGCCAAGATCGCAGGGGAGTAGTTATTCCCACGAATAATCGTACATAGTATGTTAGTATTAGTGCTATGATTGATAGTACGATACACGAACGGGCGGTGGCGCTTAGACGACAAGGAAAAAGTTATTCGGAGATACGGAAAGTAATTCCCGTTGCTAAATCGACACTCACGGAATGGTTTGTTGATGTTGGTTTATCGAAACGCCAAAAGCAGATTTTTACCGAGAAAAGAAGGGCTGGTCAAAGGCGAGGGGCTGCAGCGCGTAAAGCCAAGCGAGTAAGAATTCAGACAGAAATAATTGAATTGGCGCGAACAGAAATTGGTAAGCTGAGCGACCGAGACTTATTGATCATTGGAACCTGTCTCTATTGGGCGGAAGGCTCAAAGGAGAAGGAATATTCGGCTGGTTCGGGACTAAAGTTTAGTAATTCAGACTGGCGAATGGTCAAGGTTTTTATTTTATTCCTTAAATTTATTCTAAGACTTGATAACAATGAGATAAAGTATGAACTTTATTTACATAATGCGAAGCGCGACGACCTTGAAAAAATACTAAATTTCTGGTGTAATAGACTCAAGTTGCCCGTCGGTAGTATCACTCACATATACTACAAAAAAGGTAATCCAAAAACGAAGAGAAGGAATGTTGGCGAGGAGTACGTTGGCGTACTCAGAGTCTGCCCAAAAAGTAGCTCACATTTAGTGAGAAGAATCGCGGGGTGGACAGAAGGTATTTGTGAGAATCAATGGGGGATCGTCTAATGGTAGGACATCAGGTTTTGGTCCTGAGTATTTAGGTTCGAGTCCTAATCCCCCAGCCTTGATCGGAAAATTGAATTATGTACTTCGTCTACCTACTCCAGTGCGCCGACAAGTCTATCTACACCGGCATCACGACCGACCTTGCGCGGCGTCTTAATGAGCACAAGAAGGGAATCGGTGGGCAATACACGCGCGCTCACGGAGCGAGTAAGATGGTGTATAATGAAAAGCATCCGGATAGGTCATCGGCATCTAAGCGCGAAGCGGAAATTAAAAAATTATCCCGCAAGGAAAAATTGAGCTTGAAAACAAAAAACACTATTCATAATCCAGAATAGTGTTTTTTGTAGTTAGGGGCAGAATTACCGGCCTGCCCCGTTGCCGTGGTCACCTCGTCGTGTGACTAGTCGTCGTGCGAGGTGACTTGTAGACACCAGGAGCACCAGGGGTGTTCCTGGGTCGAGAGTGCATACCTCTCGCTCCAGGGGATTGGTGTCCCACAGCGTCCGCAGTCCTTCTGTTTGCCTAGAACATACTTCTCTAGGACAAACAACTGCTTGTCGGAAAGGCTGTCTCGCCCGTCGGCGACGTATTTCTTGGCGACGCCAAGTGCGGCGCCTTCGAGCTCGTCGCCGTCGATCAGCTCCTCGACGTAGCTCTTCCGCTCATCCTCTTCGTCGCCGACAGAATCATTTCTGCTCAAATTGAACCTCCTTTCGGTGTTGAGCCTACAAAAATCACATTCACTCTACAATAAAATGACGTGCCCGTCCATTTGGTGATACAAAAATGTTATCGTTAATATGTCAAGTCGGAAAGGTTGTAGAGGGGTTAATAGGATAGTGAATGGTTGTGGAGTATAATGAATGAAAATAACATGAACTATATGAAAAAAATATTATACATCGTTGTCGTGCTTGTGATTACTTTTGCTCTGTTCAAGTTCGCTCAACCAGCGCAGACGCCTACAACCAATGTTGCGAACAAACCGCGGGTGAGCGCGCCTCTGGCCGGCGCTACCGTCTCGAGCCCGCTCTCTGTCACGGGTGAGGCGCCGGGGACTTGGTACTTCGAAGCGAGCTTCCATGTTGTGCTCGTTGATTGGGATGGTAAAATTATTGCACAAGGCTCTGCCCAAGCAAAAGGGGAATGGATGACCACGGCCTACGTGCCATTCGAGGCTAAGCTTACTTTCACCGCAGATCCGAAGGCGTATAGCAATAAAGCGACGCTCATCTTGAAGAAAGATAACCCATCCGGCCTGCCTGCGAATGATGACGCGATCGAGGTGCCGATATTTCTTGCAGCAGCCAGCACGACGGTGCCACCCGGCCCTGTAGCCTGCACGATGGAGGCCAAGCTATGCCCCGACGGCTCGTACGTCGCCCGCACCGGCCCCAACTGTGAATTTACCAAGTGCCCGCCCGCACCGGCACCAATAACATCCGGCATACAGGGCACCGTTACGCTCGGGCCGACTTGCCCGGTGATGCGTGACCCGCCAGACCCGCAATGTGCCGACAAGCCGTATCAGACGACGGTGCAGATATTTAAAAAAGGAAGTGCGACCGCGACCGTGAGCGCCCCGACCGACGCGCTAGGCCACTACACCGCCACCCTCGCACCGGGCACCTATACTGTCCAAGCCGCAGGCGGTCAAATGCTCCCACGCTGTGCACCTCAAGATGTCATAGTCATGTCAAAAGTAATGAGCGAACTCAACCTCTCCTGCGACACGGGGATCAGATAGATATTTGGTGATTGTGATACAATATCTCTGTGCTGGCGGAGGTTAAACCTCCGCTAATCGGCTCATTTCCTGCCATTTGAGCCGTTGTGTTATACTGGAGGCATTATATTATGAACAACGCTTACAATTGGTACTCGCAACTTGTGAAGCCTTGGTGGTCGCCGCCGAGCTGGCTCTTCGGCCCCGTTTGGACAGTGCTGTATGTGTTGATAGCCGTTTCTTTCGGCACTGTATTTTACAAAACATTCACCAAGCAGATTCCGTGGATTGTGGCTCTGCCATTCGCGCTTAATCTAATCTTCAACTTCGCTTTTACGCCGATTCAATTCGGGCTGAAGAATAATCTATTCGCGGCGTTTGATATTCTCCTCGTCCTCGGCACGCTCATCTGGGCGCTCTTCGCTATTTACTCCTTCGGCCTCAAGCTCCACATAGAGACTGGCGCTCCCACCTATGCATGGATAATATACGCCAACATTCCGTATCTCTTGTGGGTTTCGTTCGCGACGATACTGCAATTAACGATTACGTATTTAAATAAATAAATGTACAAAGGCACAATAATCGAAAATAGTTGGATTACGTGTATAATTAAGAGAAATAGTGTATACTATCCGGATTAATTAAATATTAAGTAAAAGTAATAATATGGAACTCAAAGCTTTGTGCATGAAGGATCGCGATGCGAACAACAAGCCGACGATGCAAATAATGAAAGACCCGCAAGTGTCTGAAAAGAACGGACGATACTCTGCCAAAGGCAAGTGCGAGAAGTGCGGTGGCAACATGTTCAAATTCATGTCCAAGACCGACGCCGAGGCGTTGAAGTAGCAGAGCTGTTACTTAGTAGACAGAATCCAGAGGTTCGACCTTAGGCATCCAAAAGGTCGAACCTCTTTTTTGTTTACAAAAACATGGCAAGTATATTCCATCCCATACTCTTTACAGGCTCAATTTTAGCAACACCGGATGTCTAAAAGATTGAAACGTGTTAATATGTTGTAACCTATGGAAACACGGCACCTCACCATAATGTTTACTGACATCAAGGGATACACAGACCGTTCTTCGCGGCAGACACGCAACGAGCTGGAGGAACTTCTTGATCTGCATGATCGCCTTATCCGTCCAATTTTTCTTAAGTTCCGGGGGACGGTAATTAAAACCATCGGCGATGCTTTCTTGGTGACCTTTGAGAGTCCTACCAATGCTGTTTTGTGCGGTATGGCGATCCAGCGCAGGCTGAGGGGCCACAACGCAAAGGCCTCGAACGAAGCGCTTGAGGTGCGAGTGGCTATCAACTCCGGTGAGGTTTCGGTACGCGAGAATGATGTTTTCGGTCAGCCGGTCAATATCGCGGCACGGGTAGAAGGGCTCGCCGATGCGAATGAAATCTACTTCACCGAAGCAGTCTACCTCTCGATGAATAAGAACGAGATACCAAGTGCAGAGATCGGCTATCGCCATTTGAAAGGTATTCCACATGAGATCAAAGTATACAAAGTGTTATGGGAGACGGGAGCCGGCACTCCTTCCGCGCCTGTACCTGCGGTAAAATCATCGTCTGCCGAAACAATGCCTGTTTCGCCCGCACAAAGCGTTATGGTAAAAAAGGATTATCCGACACCAGTCATTCTTCTCATCATACTCGGCGCTCTCATGCTCGCGAAGCCAGTGATCGGTATTGTTGCCGGCCTGGGTGATTTTGCGAAAAATCTTTTTGCGGGTCCGGGCGGAATCCTCTGCGTAGCTCTCTACTTTTATTATTCCTTTTGCTTGTATGAACTTGCCGAACATTTCAAGGTTCCTCGATCGTGGATGGCGTGTGTTCCGCTTTTGAATATTTTTTACCCTATTACTATTGCCGAGCGACCATGGTGGTGGTATGTGACATATCTAGTCCCCGGTCTGAATGTTGTTATGATTGGTCTGACCTGGGCCGGGCTCTCAAAACGAGCAGGCGTTCCAGCGCGAATCAGCCTTTTCATTTTCGTGCCGGTACTCAATTTTTTTGTCCCGAAATATTTGCTCGCAAAAGCCATGGCCAAAGTATAATTGTCCGAGGTCTCGCCTCGGACATTAGGAATAATTTAAAAAAACCAGCCCCGGTCGCACAATGCGGACCGGGGCAGTAGGGAGAGCTGTGCTACTCGTGCACGAGCTCCCCAAGAACAAAAAATGCAGGGGTGGGGACAGGCGCCCCCCGGGGGATGTAGAGCCGGGCCCTGACCGACCTGAATCCGGTCATGTTTCCGAGGATGTTCTTGCCCTCGGTGTAACCCGTAACTCTGATCGATCCCTCGGCGATGAGGAGCTCCACACCCAGACGGTCCTTCGCGACCATGATGTCGTGAACACGGAACTCGGCCTCGGGCGTGTTGCTTCTCGTGAGTGACTCACAGGTCTCGGTCGAGCTGAACGGCTCACGGCCCAACCAGCAGTGGACCTCGTGCCGCTCTCGAATCGACTCGAGGACCTTGCCTTCCGAGTCTCCGAGTGTGTACAGCACGCGCTTCTCCTGAAGCGCGGCTTCCATCTCCTCTAATGCTGCCTGACGGTCGTTGTCGACCATCATCCACCTTCCTTTCGACGGAACACATCCGCCATCTGCTTGTCATAATAACATACGATTGGTAATCTGTAAATAGTTATTTATAAACTAGACAATACAAGCGACGGGTGTATACTCAATATTGGAGCTTAAAGAAATTTTAAGACTTTATTTATTTAACTATATATTGTATGTCTAGCACAATAAAAGCGATCATAAGTATCATTGTGGTATTGGTTATCTTTTGGTTCTTCTGGATGATGAGCAGTTCTTCTACTCCGGTCGCACAGACAACGGAAGAGCAGGCAACAACCACACCTACGGTTGTAATAGATACAACAGATACAGGTTTGGCAAATGATGCCGCAATTATTGACGCAGAGCTTAATGGCCTCACTGCCGACGCCGCCAACGCAGACAAAGCCAGCGCGACGCAGTAATCTTCATTAACAAATAAACATAAAACTTCTATGATGAAATATAATATAACCGCTAAAATCGCATTGGCACTCGGTACGGTTGTCTTGCTTGGTTCTGCGACGCCGGCTCTCGCCGCAACCCAGCTCGAGACTGTTATTGCCCGCTCGGACAAGCAGATTGATGCACGCATCGCTGATTTGAATACGCTAATGGCTCGTGTCCAGGAAATGAAGAACGTGAGTGCGGACCAGAAGACGAGTATCGCCGCCGATGTGCAAAATAATGTCGGTGAGCTCACTGCGCTCAAAGCCAAGATAGACGCCGATACCGAATTAGCCACAGCCCGCGAAGACGAGAAGTCGATTCTCGGTTCATATCGCGTATATGCCCTTATAATCCCGCGCGGGCATCTCATCGCCGCCGCAGACCGCATTGCGACTCTCGTCGGTATGATGACCACACTCTCCGGCAAGCTCCAAACGCGCATCAATGAAGCTCAAACGGCGGGCAAGGATGTGACGGCTCTGCAGACGGCACTTACTGATCTGAATGCTAAGCTCGCAGACGCCAGCATCCAGGCATCAGCTGCTATTAATTACGTTGCACCGCTAGTGCCGGACAATGGGGATAAGGCTGTAGCTAAGGCGAATCAAGCCGCCCTCAAATCTGCCCGAGCAGATATTAAAGTCGGCACGAGCGATCTCCACGACGCCCGCAAAGATATTGAGACCATCATGAAGGGATTGAAGGCTTTCAATAAGACTTCAGAGGCCACAAGTACACCTACTACCTCCGCACCTTCTGCACAATAGTTGAATGCTTAAAGTCACCAAACTTCACAAAAGCTTCGGTACGCGCACAATATTGGACGACATCTCCTTCACCATCGAAGCAGGGGAGAAGGTCGCGTTGGTCGGCCATAACGGGTCCGGTAAATCGACGTTGCTAAAAATATTGGCTGGGTTGGAAGAAGCAGACTCCGGCAAGGTTCATTTGTCGGCAGGGAAGAATATTGCTTACGTGATGCAAGATACCAGTTTGCACGACGCCGGCCTAAGCAGTGGTCAGAAGACCAAGAAACTACTCATGGACGCCCTGGCAAAAGAGCCGGAGCTGTTGCTCCTGGATGAGCCGACGAATAATCTCGACCTGGCATCATTGGCTTGGCTCGAAGAACTTCTCATTAACACCAAAGCCGCTTGCCTCATCGTCTCGCACGACCGTATGTTCCTGGACAGAGTAGCGACGGCGGTCTTCGAGCTCGACGCCAACACCCACACGCTCTCTGCTACTCGCGGGACGTATAGTGAATATCTAGCGCGTAAAGAGGCGGAGCGAGCACGCGTGCAGACGGCCTATCGTTTACAACAAGAAGAAATTTCGCGCCTCGTACAGAATGTAAAAGATAAAAAAGAAGACGCCTTGCGAGGCGGTAAGCACAAAGTTTCTGACAAAGATAAAATCTTGCAGGGATTCTATCGCGACCAGGCAATTCGCAGTGCGAAGACTGCCAAGGCGTTAGAAAAAAGAATAGACAGAATAGAAAAAATCGAGAAGCCGATATTCGAACAACCGTTCAAAGTGCCCCTGACTGTCGCGAAGAAGGGTGGGTCAAATGATATTGTCATTTCTGATGTTGCATACAAGTATTCTCAAGGTTTTAAGATCGGGCCATTCTCACTTTTTATTCCCGCCAAGAGCCGCATTGCAATAGTCGGCGCGAATGGTAGTGGTAAATCTACACTGATAAAACTTCTCACCGGTGAACTGGCGCCAACATCAGGGAGTGTTGTAATTGGAGCCGGTGTTAAGCTCGCGAACCTGTTGCAAGAGCATGAGTCCTTACCGCGCGAAGAGACGGTGCTTGCCTATCTGCAAGAAACATTTACGCTGAATGTAACCGATGCGTACCGCGCCTTGGTGCATGCCGGGCTCGAGCGCGAGCAGGCGGATAAGACTATCGCCACATTGAGCCCGGGCGGGCGGGCGAGGTTGCTCATGATAATTTTCTCGTTACGCTCTATCAACACTTTAATACTTGATGAACCGACCAATCATCTGGACATCGAAGCGCTTGAAGTGCTGGAAACCATCCTGCAGGATTATGCCGGCACGCTCATCGTCGTCTCGCATGATAGATATTTCTTGAAAAAGATTATGCCGCTAGAATTTTACGAGATGCTAAACAGTAGATTACAAAGAGTTGATAATCCAAGTACATCCTAATTATGGATATTCAATTTCTTGATCGATATATTAATCGGTATATTGAGGCGTTAGATCCCGATACTATTGCTAAAGTTGATAGAACACTGACGCTTCTAGAAACCTTCGGTCATTTGTTGGGAATGCCTCATAGCAAGCCAATACTTAACGGACTGTTCGAACTCAGAATTTTTGGGAAGAAAAATCTCAGGTTGTTTTACACATTCCATAAGGGTAGAGCTTGGATACTGCATGTGTATACAAAGAAAGGTCGGAAGTTGCCAAAACGCGAACTCTATAAGGCACTTGCAAATTTAAGGAGACTGATATAACATATAGGTTATGAATACTTTCGCACAATTTAAGAAAAAGACGCTTCGAAATAAAGAAGTAAAAAAAGCCTACGATGCATTGGGCCCTCAATTTGAATTAATAGAGGCAATTATCAGAAAGCGTATTCAAAAGAAGCTTACTCAGGCCGAATTGGCCTCTCGTTTGGGTACGCATCAGTCAGCAATCGCGCGTCTCGAATCCGGTTCAGAAAACCCGACACTTTCCTATCTGAATGAAATCGCACATGCTGTGGGTGGCAAGCTTCATGTAAGTATTGTCTAAACTAGACGGCCATAAACATTGAAGAGAGAATAAATTGCGGAAAAGTTTTAATAGTGATAGCCTTATTGCGGTAACGGAAACAGGCAGAAAATTCTTGTCCGAACGTGGACTAGAGGAGGAACAAGCATGGCCAAGGCAAAGCTGAAGTACGCCCAAGCCCGCAGGTTTGTCATACCTGCAAGACACGCAAACAATCAATCTGTGATTGTCTACGCGTACCATAACTCACGCGATGCCGAGAACCCTAACCTCGACATCATCATCGGTGGGACACGCGTAGCCACTACGCTCGCCGACTTCTCGGGCGCGCTGGAGCAAGCGGAGGCGGAAACTCAAGAGCACAAGCTCTCGAAAATGCCAACCGAGGTCACGACACCACCGAACTACCGAGGAGAAATGTACGTGGGCATGGAGTCGGACTACGTTTACCTTCGGACGTTTTCCGAAGGAATCAATCAGGACGACGTTTCGGTTCTGTTCGAGCAGTTGCGCCTGGCCATCGGCCTCGCCGTGTTCTCGGCGTAAGACCGCCTGCTAGACTCGAGGATAAGACCCACTGGGACCCGGTGGGTCTCAGTGTTTATGTATAAATCTCTTAATTATTCTTCGTAAGCAAATGCGCTTCTTCGTAAGCTATTGTGCCGCCGACTTTTTTACCGGGGTTAAAGATATTAAGCGGGTCTAAAATTTTCTTTGTTTGGACAAAAAGTTTATAAACTTCACTGCCGAATTCCTTCTCTATATACGGCGTGCGGACAATGCCATCATTATGTTCGCCTGTTATTGAGCCGTTATAGGAGATTACCAGATCATACACTTTTGGCCCCAGCTCCTTTATTATTTCCTTGGTATGTGGATCGGTCAAGTCCATTAGCGGGATGATGTGGAAGTTGCCATCACCCACGTGCCCGGCCACGGTATAGATAATCTTGTACGGCTCGAAGATTTTATTCAGCTTAGGCAAGAACTCCGGCAAATATTGCGGATTAACCACAACGTCGTCGATAAACGGCGCCGTGTGCATGCCGTGGACGTTATTGCGCAAGAGGTTAAAGCTCTCTCGGCGCACGACCCAATACTCTTCTGTTTCTATATCACTTTGCGTCACGCGCATCTTTAGATTGTACTTTTCTTTGATTGCAGCTCGGCACTTTTCTGCTTGCGCTAATGCCTCTTCAACACTGTCGGCCGTAAATTCGGCAAGCAGGACGAGCTTGGGGAAGCCTCCTGTCAGCACCATGCCCACTTCGGGCAAGAAGCTCATGATAAGCGAGCCCAGACTGCCCTTCAAGCGTTTGAGCAGGGCGGGGAAGAATTTGATAGCCACCTTCATCGTGTTGTCGTCGTATGACTCGAAGCTCTCTGGCGAGAACTTGAGCACATCTTGCACCAAGTCGCCCAATATATCGGTGCTCTTCATAAATATAACAAGCATACGTTTATAAGGTTTGGGGTGGATAAGCTGGATCTCGGCCTTGGTCATAAGGCCGAGCGTGCCTTGTGCGCCGACGAAGAGCTGGGTGAGGTCGAAGGTTTTGGCTTGCGGATCATACACGTCCCAGAGTGCGTAGCCGGAAGAATTTTTCGATACCTGCGGTTTGCGAGCCTGCAATAAATCGTAATTATTCTTTACTAAATCGTAGAGCTGTTTATAAAACCTGCCTTCGAAGTTTTCTTGTACCATCTTGAGGAAGAGTTCATGTTCTGTAAGTTTCTTTATCTCATACTCGTTTCCATCAGAGAGAATCATATTCATTTTAGACACATATCGTGCGGTTTTGCCGTAGCGCAGGGTCTTCTCTCCGCCGGAATTGTTGTTGACGACACCGCCCATCATGCAGATCTCTCGTGAGGCCGGATAGGAAGGGAGGAGTAAATTGTTCTTCAACGTCTCGGTCTCGAAGTCGCGGTAGAACATACCCGGCTCTACAACAGCACACTTGGCACCCAGGGCGCCAAGTGAAATGAGTTGGTTCATATAACGTCCGAATATTACCACAATAGATTCCGTAAGCGGTCCGCCGGACATATCCGTCCCGCCGGAGCGCGCGGTAAGAGTAAGCTTCTCGCCTCTAGCGTTTTGTTCGAGCACGAAAGCTACTAGAGCAGAAACATCTTTGGAATGTTTGGGGAAGACAACAATCTGCGGACGTACAGAAAATAGGCTCGTATCCTTGCTATAAGTATCTAGAGTCTTGTCGTCAAACTCAACATCGCCCTCAAGGAAAGTCTTGATCTGTTTGGCAAGTTCCGGACTCTGCATACGTTACTTGTTGGCCGATACGACGTTTACCGTCTTTAGCGTCTGAACGAGCTTGCTGTTTGTACTCTTTGCCGTGAAGGTAATTACGTACAGACCTGGCTTGGTGTAGATATGGGTAAACACATTACTGCTCGTTTGAGACTCTTTGGGCGAGCCGTCTGCCCAGTTTGCCGTGTATGTTGTTGTCTCTGTACCCGGTGCTTCTGCACTGATCACCCAATTAGTCTGTAAACCTGTGGCTACTGATGCCGGACCTGTTACCTCTTTTATTTTAACAATCGAAGTATATGACGGAGCATTCTGGACGACAGGTTCTTTGTTAATACTTGTCGGTTCGTTTACTCCACTCTGGATAGCTGAAGTGTCATCCGGCGCGTATACAGTCTTCTCGTTATCCTTCATAACGAGAAGTGCTACTGCAACAACGACAACTAGCCCTAATATCCACTTTGTCATTGAGTTCATGTTTTTTAATTACGATTTTTAATTTCGTCAGTAATATTCGCAATGAATTCGGCGACGGATTGTGCGCCGACCTTACCTTTGTCACGATGCTCTACCGTAATAGTTTTGTCGTTAACCTCCGCATCGCCGATGACTAGCATGTAAGGCACTTTTGTACCTTTCGCATTGCGTATCTTCTTGCCCAAAGTATCGTTATCTTCATTAAGCTCCACACGGACACCAGAAGCTCGGAGGCTCTCGGCGACCTTTTTTGAATATTCCAAATGCTTATCGGAGATTGGCAATATGGCAACCTGTATCGGCGAGAGCCAAGTGGGGAAGTTACCGGCTAGGTGCTCTATGAGTACTCCCATAAAACGCTCTGTAGAGCCAAGGATTGCTCTGTGAATCACCACGGGTTGTTCTTTTGTGCCAGTGTTAGAGGTATATTCCAGCTCGAAACGCTTAGGCAGGTTGAAGTCGAGTTGGATTGTGGAGATTTGCCACTCACGGCCGATAGCATCCTTCATCATGAAGTCAAGCTTGGGACCATAGAAGGCCGCTTCATTCTCCGCTTCTTTATATTTCCAGCCGGATGCCTTCACTACCTTGCGTAAGGCGTCTTCCGCTTTATTCCAAACATCGTCGTCGCCAAGGTACTTTGATTTATCCTTAGAATCTCTAAGTGAAATGCGCACCCAGAAGTCGGTAATTTTGAAGACATGATATGCGTTGCCGATCATCTCGAGCATCAGCTTAATTTCATTCTCAATCTGGTCCGGCATACAGAACACATGACAGTCGTCTTGTGTGAGGGCTCGCACGCGCGTGAGGCCAGAGAGCTCGCCGGACTTCTCATAGCGGTAATTTGTAGTAGTACAAGTGTATCGTAATGGGAGTTCTTTGTATGAATGCGGGAGTGACTTATAGAGCATCATGAAGTGCGGGCAATTCATCGGCTTAAGGTAATAGTCGTCGTCGTCAATGTGCATTGGATTGTACATCGCATCGTATTTCGACAAATGGCCGGAAATTTCATAGAGCTTGCCCTTTGTAATATGTGGAATCCAGATGGGAACGTAGCCCCTTGCCTCTTGTTCTTCAATAATGTAGTTCTCGATAAGTCGGCGTAAAATTGCGCCTTTCGGGTAGAACATCGGTAAACCTGGACCGACTTCGTCGGCGATCATAAACAGTTCCAGTTCTTTGCCGAGTTTACGATGGTCGCGTTTTTTGGCCTCTTCGAGCATTGTGAGATGCATGTCTAGCGCTGGTTTTGACTCGAAGGCCAGACCGTAGATTCTGGTGAGCATAGGGTTCTTCTCGCTTCCGCGCCAATAGGCCCCGGCAATACGATCGAGTTTGAACGAGTCCGGTGCAATATCCTTGGACGGATTTTCTGCGTGTCCGCCACGGCAAAGGTCTGTAAAATTACCGCAGGTGTATAGGGTGATCTTCTCCCCGCGTTCAGAAATTTCTTTAACCAGTTCAAGTTTGTACTGATTACCGGCAAAAGCTTTTTCTGCACCCGCCTCGTCTACTTCTTGATGAGTGAATTCTTTCCAATTCTGGAGGTTCTTGCGCATCAGTTTCTCTATTTTCGGTAGATCAGCGTCCGATAATTTGTCGGCACCAAAGTCAATGTCATAATAAAACCCCGTATCAATAGCCGGGCCAAGCGTAAGTTGTGCGTTCGGATAGAGCTCCTTAACAGCCTGTGCCATAAGGTGAGCAAGCGTATGGCGAATGTTCTGCAATTTTTCTGGTTCCATAGTATTTAAATTAGTGTCACACCATAATAGCAGATATCTATATATAGACAAATAGAAACAAAAAACACGTCACATGGACGCGTTCTTTGTGGGTTGGGGGATTTGTACTTTCGACAGGCTCCCCCTTAACCTGCCAAGATAATCATCGAACGAGTCCCAGTTGCCGACAAACATCGTTTAGCAACGAGGGTGAGTCTGTCACTGCGTCGAGCGCTTTCAGGCATTCGTGCAACTTGCCGGCTCGCGATGCGGCACAGATAACGTCGAGCACTGCACCACGGCCATGAACGGTCTCGAACCTAGAAATTGCCGAGAGCACAGCCCGTTGGTCCTCCAACGGAATTTCTTTCGAGATCTTCCGGCTTTGTCGGGCAAGAGTCTCGATGACCTCGTGATATTCGAACATCTGGCTCAAGCTGACCTCCTACAATCATGCTCTCATCGTTCGAAAAGAGCAGGGCTGTATAAAGTCTAGCACCGACATAGCCCTTTGCAAGCTCTATTTATCAACACTCGGTGTTGATTTTACGTTGCCATCGTTAACGAATTCTAGGTATTCCGCGGGATTGGAAAATTGTTCGAGTACTATTTCTGGCTTTAATAACTCGCCCCAGCGATTATTGTTGTGGTAATCCTGGTAGCTAGACCATTTGAATGCTTCAACTTCAGCTCTACTATCTAAAACCTCATTCGGGTTATGGTGGATATACGCAGTAAGCATCATGAGACGTTCGTCGTCTGGTTGGTGTACGACTTTGTATGGTCCCTGGAATAAATGTCCCGTCCGATCGTGTTTTATATTAAAGTATTTTGTATACGCGTTCTGCACTCGTTGCAAATAGGTTGCTATTCCTGAATCCTTGAGTGCATGAACGGCGATATGAAAGTGGTTCCCCATAAGTGCAAACGCCAGGAGCTCCACACACCTCGACTCCTTCATTTTATTCCAAAGTTCATCTAGTTCTTTCACCGCAAGTATGTTGTATTCATCAGCAAGAATAAGATCTGTAAATCTCGCGGCGAAATCACTCATATTATTTACCAGGGCAGGAGACTGCAAAAACAAGATAAGAAATAAAAACCGAGCACGGTCTCGATCATCAAGAAAGATTTTTTGCTTATTAATTCCTCGATTCAAAACATGGTAGTACTCATCCTCGCAAATTTCAATAACTCTCATACTTGAGAGTATATCACGAAATATCAACACTCGGTGTTGATAACTTGGCTAATAATAAGGTCTAACGAAGAAAGCTGCCCTTGGAAGCGGTGTTAAGACAACTTCCTCCGGCAGCTTGGTGCTGCAACACGGTCATCGCCAGGTATAAACCCGGCTAGTTTGTTTGTGGCCGCACTTTGTACATCGAAGGTAATCGAGACCAACATCGCCTCGCCATCCTCCGGTGCGCTCTGTATCACAGCCACACTTCTTGCATTTGGGATAATTCACCTTCACTACACAGATCATGTTCACCTCCTATCCCTACATCATTAACAATGAAATTAATATAAAATATGTTATTCGTCAAGCTGAAATAGTCCCTAAACTTTTTGGGGTGGGAGATTCAGCGAGCTAAACCTTCAAACGAAGCTTGAGTTTCGATTCAATCTTTCCTACGCGCGACCGTAAGTCCTCGTGTTCGATTTTAAACACATTGTTTTCACGGATGAACTCAACATCCTGTTTTACTTTCGTTAGATCGGCTCGAACCTGTGTCAATTGGTTCTCGAGGTTGTCGTTCTTGACCTCAAGTTTTTCTATCCCATAATCAATATTTCTGAGTTGCATACCCATAACGTCGAATTGCTTTTTTATCATGACTGCCAGGTCCTCGGTTTTCATTCAGTTATTTTAGCTCTGAACTGAAGGTTTAGGAAGTGGAAAAGATTTCAAGACACACAACTTGCGCATCAAGCAAATGCAATCTGCAAAAACCCCTATTTTAGAGAGTTCAGCTCTCTAAGTATTAATATAAACGAAGAAAGCTGCCCTTGGAAGCGGTGTTAAGACAACTTCCTCCGGCAGCTATGAAAAGAGCTATCGCCCACGAGGTTTCAACATCTCGTTGAGGGCGATTACATGCAGGAACGCGCCCATGATGAAAAACGTTAGCGTTATCACCTCCCAGAACCATGCACGGCTGCTGATTGCGTTGATAAATTCAGCACCACCAGCATGGTCCATGACCGAAACTCCAGCAGCGAAACCGGAAATTCCCAGTAGAATCATCGACACGGCTCCGAATAGATTTGCCATGACAACTCACTCTTCCCGCTTCTTTCGACAAGCTACAATAGTATTTATTATTCGTCAAGGCTCTTGAACGCGCTCGCAATTATGCTCGGTTCACCGTTGCGGAATGAGAGGCGGCCACGGATGGCCACACATTTTTCGGGTATGGCTATTGCTTTGAATTCTTCAAGCACTTTGGGGAAGACGACAACCTCGATTTGGTTGGTAAAGTCCGACACTTTCATGAACGCCATGTGGTCGCCCTTCTTTGTAAATATCGCCTTGAGCTCTTCTATGAGCCCGCCGAAGGCCACGACCGCGCCGTCGGTCTGCGCCTTTATGCTTGTGATTGTAATTCCGGACTTCTCAAATTTTTCGCGATGTTTTTCTAACGGATGGCCGGAGATATAGAGGCCTAATAATTCCTTCTCCCACGCTAGCTTCTCCATAAGCGTCGCCGGTGGCGCAAGCTTAAGCGTCAGTGCCGCGGCCACATGCGGTTCATCCAACAGACCGAATAAGGACGACTGGTGTGCCGTACTTGCCGCTTCTTTATTATATTGCAGAGCGTCGTCGAGATTAAAGATCATAGCCCCGCGCTCACCAAGCTCGTCCATGGCACCGGACTTAATAAGCGCCTCGAGCGACTTCTTATTCAAATTTTTGTGTCTCACGCGGTCGAAGAAATCGGCAAGAGACTTAAAAAACCCATGCTCCGTTCTGTTCTCTATAATAGAGTTCGCAATTTCGGTACCCAGATTTTTTATCGTGTATAATCCGAACCTGATTTCATCACCGGATGCTTTCTTGACGACAGCGAAGTCGCCGAGACTCTCGTTAATAGACGGTGGCAAGACCGGTATCTTCATCCGCTTGCATTCATCGATGACGGCAGCCACTTCGTCCACATCGCCCGACTCCGCCGTGAGTACCGCGGTCATATATTCGGCAGGGAAGTTGGCCTTCATATATGATGTCTGATAGGCTACTCGGCCATACGAAGCGCTGTGAGCCTTGTTAAAGCCATACGCGGCAAAGGGCTCTATCCACGCCCAAATTTCCTCCGCCTTCTTCTGCGGCCATTTAGACACAGCAACACAACCCTTTATAAACTTCTCTTTTTGCGCTTCCATCTCTGCCGGGATCTTCTTGCCGACAGCCTTGCGGAATTTATCAACCTCACCCCAGCTGTAACCAGCGAGATCGTGCGCCATCATCAAGAGGTCGTCTTGATAGACCAAGATGCCGTACGTCTGCTTCAGGATTTTCTCAAGCGCCGGGTCAAGGTATGAGACAAGTTCGGGATTATGCTTGCGCTTAATATATTCCGGAATGAATTGGATCGGGCCCGGGCGATAGAGAGCCACCATGGCGTTGATGTCGTGAATGCTGGTCGCCTTCAAATCTTTCAAGAATTTAGTCATGCCTTGGCCGTTCAGTTGGAAGAGCCCCATCGTCTCTCCGCGCGCGAGCATCTGAAATGTTTTCTTATCATCCAAGGGTATTGCTTCTATATCTATGTCTTCGTTGCGTACGGCTTTTACTATGCGAACGGCGTCGGCAAGAATTGAGAGATTTCTGATTCCCAAAAAGTCAAATTTCGTCAGTCCAACGCCATCTTCACCCACGGTATACATATCGTACTGCGTAATAATTTTACCACCCTTGGGGTCAAGCTGGAGCGGGGCGTACTCGATGAGCGGATTGGGCGCGATGACGACACCGGCCGCATGCACCGAGACGTGGCGCACGCACCCCTCTAGCTTCTTCGCGATATCTATAATATCTTTTACTTTCGGATCAGCGTCGTACATTTTCTGGAGCTCCGGCTCTACCTCGAAGGCGTGTTCAATAGTCATAGGGAAGCCTTGAGAGCCAAGCGGGATGAGCTTGGAAATGCTGTCGCCCAATATATATGGATGACCGAGTGCCCGTGCCACATCACGTACAGAGCCTCGCGCGAGCATCGTGCCGAACGTGCCTACTTGCGCCACATAGTCATGCCCATACTTTTCTTTAGTATATTCAAGCACTTCTTCGCGCCGATTATCGGCGAAGTCCATATCAATATCTGGCGCCGACGGACGTTCAGGATTAAGGAATCGTTCGAACGGGATTTTATAAACCAGCGGGTCGATCTTCGTAATGCCGAGTAAATATGTAGTCATCGAACCTGCAACCGAACCACGAATGTTGCTGTAGATATTACGTTCGGTGGCGAATCGTATCAGGTCCTCCACGACGTGGAAATAGGCGGCATAACCTTTCATCTTAATTATCCCAAGCTCATACTCCAAGCGCTCGACTACTTCCGGTTTACCAGTAAGCCCGCGGCGCTCGATACCGGCGAATGTTTTCTCGCGCAAGAAGTCGTCGGCACTTTTCCCTTCAGGGAGAGGGAAGTTGGGGAAGATAAATTTACCCAGAGTCAGCTCAACGTTGCAACGCTCCGCTATTTTTAAAGTATTATCGCAGGCCTCCGGTGTGTCCTTAAAAAGTTCATAGGCTTCATCGCCGTTAATAAAGGAGCCGTCCATTTCGCCGAAGCTGTAGCGGTTGGCGTCGGTCGTCGTGCCGTCGGTGTTGATGGCGAGTAATGTCTCGTGCGCGTGTTTGTCGTCTTTGTGTAGGTAATGAGAGTCTTGCGTAGCGACAAGCGGGATACCCGTCTTCTTCGATGCTCTTATGATAAACTCGCGCATCGTTTTTACATCGGCAATACTGTCGTGCGCCATTATCTCGAGATAATAATTATCTTTACCGAAGATATTTTGATACTCGTCTATGACGCGATAAGCTTCCGCTTCGTCGCCGGATTGGACTGCTCGCCCTAGCTCGCTACCAAGGCAACCGGACAAACAAATTAGTCCTTCAGCACATTCTTTTAGCAATTCTTTGTCAACGCGAGGCTTGTAATAATAGCCTTCGAGCGAAGACTTGGTGACGAGCTTCATCAGATTCTTGTAACCGGTGAAATTTTCTGCAAGCAGTGTGAGGTGATATCTTTTATTATCGATACCCGGTTGTTTGTCGAATCTTGTACGATTGGCAACGTAAGCCTCGAAGCCGAAGATAGGTTTGATATCTTTTTTTTTGCAATATTGATAGAACTCGATGGCGCCGTACATGTTGCCGTGGTCAGTCACCGCCAATGCCGGCATCTCATACTGCTTCGCGAGCCTAATGAGTTCCTCTGTTTTTGATAACCCATCGAGCAGGGAATAGTGAGAGTGTGTGTGGAGGTGAACGAAGGGTCGCATGGTGTATGCAGTGTAGCTCATTATTATGAATAAAGAAAATTTGCGTTTTTGGTTAAAATAGGGTATTATTTGCCCAACAAGAAATAAACAATAAATAATACTGAAATGGTAGTACACATGCGACATACGCGGGCACACCGCGACAATAGACGATCCCATCACGCGCTGACCGAGACGCCTAAGAGCGTTTGCCCTAAGTGCAAAGCTCCTGTCCGCTCACACACGCTCTGCATGACCTGCGGCAGTTATAATGGCCGTGAAATCATCGATGTCATGAAGAAGACCAAGAAGGCTGAAGACAAAAAGAAGAGAAAAGCAGACGCGGCAAAGCAGTCATAGTTTTTCCACTCACGTTTAGAGGTTCGACCTTGAGCATCTAAAAGGTCGAACCTCTTGTTTTGCTTGAACCTTTTTGAATTCTGGGGTACAATAAATTTCGACATGGCCAATAGGCACCTTTCAAGAAGTATCGTTTTACAATCACTCTT
Source organism: Candidatus Paceibacterota bacterium (assembly GCA_041660505.1). Classification (NCBI taxonomy): domain Bacteria; kingdom Bacillati; phylum Minisyncoccota; species Minisyncoccota bacterium. The sequence goes on along the minus strand of JBAZWG010000001.1, from coordinate 68,468 downwards.
TGAGCTCGACTTCCGCAGTCAGCCCTTGGCTAACCTCCCGCATATCCTCGAGAAAAATATAGAAGAATTCGGACCCGGTCTGACCGACAGGGAATTTGTTGACGTTCTCGCACAAGGCGTTGCCAGTAAACGCAGTGCGCTTGACCAGCTTATTGTGAAGGCCGCGCCGGAATGGCCATTGGATAAAATCTCGATGGTTGATCGCAACATCCTGCGTATCGGCTTATACGAGCTTTTATTTTCGGAGAAGGGCGAGGTGCCAGCCAAAGTTGCCATTAATGAATCGATAGAACTGGCGAAGACGTTCGGCGGGGAATCGTCTGGCAGATTTGTGAACGGCGTGCTCGGCACGGTATATAAAGAGATGGGCGAGCCGGGCAAGAACGAGAAGCCGAAGAAGAAGGAGAAAAAATCACGCAATAAAATCCAAGATTATTCTCCTGCCGATCTCGAAAAAATGAACGTAGAGAAAATAGCGGGAGGAGTTGTATATACAGTAGAAGATGGAGAAATTTATTTAGCTCTCGTGCATGATATTTTCGGATTCTGGACGCTGTCGAAAGGTCATATCGATTCGGGAGAGAATGACAAAGACGCTGTCGTGAGAAAGATAGAAGAAGAGTTGGGTTTACACACGGTGGTTGAGGCCGACTTAGGGCACAACGAATACATAGCGAATGACGAGCACTCAGGGAAGGTGCGCCGACAAGTAGTATATTTCTTGCTCAAGGCGCCTTTGCGCGATGAGTTAATCCACAATTCCACCGGCCTTGACGATGCAAGATGGTTTGAGGTGCATGAAGTCGTACACCTTAAAATTTATGACGATTTAATACCAATAATTACTAAAGCCATAACACTTGTCGCGAAATAATGACTAGGAATTAGAAGGCGAGGCCTTCTAGATGCTCAAGGCCTCGCCTTCTAAGACAAAATAATTTTATGCTAGAAAAATTCGAAAAGACCATCGGCGTACAGTTCCAAAATAGAGAATATATCCAGCAGGCTTTGACGCATCGGTCATATTTAAATGAGAATCCCAGCTTCCAGCTTTCGCACAATGAACGGCTTGAATTTCTTGGCGATGCAGTTTTAGAATTAGTGGTGACGGAATATCTCTATCACAAATACCCCAAAGTGTGGGAGGGCGAGCTCACAGCATATAGAGCGGCGTTGGTGAATACAGTGAGTATTTCTCAGATTTCGTCATCGCTCGACGTTCAGAAGTTCTTGCTAATGTCTAAGGGTGAAGCCAAAGATACCGGACGCGCACGCCAGTCGATATTGGCCAACGCCTATGAGGCAATCATTGGCGCTATATATCTTGATCAAGGTTATGCTGTAGCCAAGGACTTTATCGCCCGTACTTTAATTCCAAAAACCGATGAGATAGTAAAAAAGAAGTTGTGGCGTGACGCAAAGAGTGCTCTGCAAGAAGTGTCACAAGAAAAACGCAGTGTCACCCCGCGCTACGAAGTGGTGGGCGAAGAAGGTCCCGACCATGACAAAGTCTTTACCGTAGGCGTCTTCCTTGGCCCGGATCTGATTACAAAAGGCAAAGGCCCGTCCAAACAAGAAGCGGAGCAAGACGCCGCGCGAAGCGCCCTCGATAAACTTGGCTGGTAGCACACAAGGTAGTCTTGTGTGCTAGCTTATAAAACGAAAAGCTGCCGGGAAGTGCGGTTACAGCAACTTTCCGGCAGCTTGGCAGGAGCTACGTGTTTTCGAAGGTAAAGGTGGCGCAGTAGCGCACAGGTTTCTTCCCAGAAGGTCTCTCCACTAGGCGGTTGCCATTGAGCAAGAGAGCCCTTCTCCCGCTCTTGCACAGCAAGTCGAAGAATGTAAGCGTGACGAATGCGTTACGAACGGACACGCCTCTCTTGCGTCCCACGCGTACCAAGAACAGAGCAGTGTGAATGAATTCCTCCTTGCCTCGAGGCACTGAGAAGCAGGCCTTGAGCTCTCCGCTCTTGACAGTGATGGACGTGAAATTTTGACCACCATCATTACACGGTGACCATTCCTGCTTTAAGATTTGCTCAAGCAGGTCCGCAGGCCCATAACCAAGAACCTTTATTTTCATAGAACTCCTTTCAGCACTTCCGTGTACATAACTAACACAATTCGTTGCGAACTTCAACTTATCGAATCTACTTCTCTGTCTGCAATTTCTGATCTCGTTCGAAGCGTTCGATTCCCAATTTGATGAGATTATCAAGTAGTTTTGGTTGCGGCATGCCGGAGGCTTCCCACAGCTTGGGGTACATGCTGATTTTGGTAAAGCCAGGGATAGTGTTGATTTCATTCACGAAAATCTGACCGTTCTTCTTGAGGAACATATCAACTCTACCGAGTCCCTCACAGTTCAGTGCCTTGAATGTCTTTATCGCTACGTCTTGCACTTTCTTTACAATATTTTTTGGCAATTTTGCCGGCACTTCTAAGCCCGCTCCGTCCGGGTCAATATACTTCGCATCATAGGAGTAGAAGTCTTGATGCGGGATGACTTCGCCCGGCACCGATGCCATCGGATGCTCATTGCCGAGGACGGAACATTCTATCTCTCTGCCTACTATCATCTCTTCTATCAAAACTTTTGTATCGTATTTAAATGCTTCTGCTAGCGCTGATTTAAATTCTTTCTCATTCTTTACCTTGCTCACGCCAACCGATGAGCCCATGTTGGCCGGCTTTATGAATAGTGGGGTACCTAATTTCTTCTTAGCTTGCGCAAATGTAATTTTTTCATAACCGGCCACGGTGATAAATTTACCAATCGGTATGCCGGCGTCGCGGAGTAATCGCTTCATCACATCCTTGTCCATCCCGACGGCCGAACCGAGCACGCCTGCGCCGACGAATGGCACGTTGGCAACTTTAAGTAAGCCCTGAATACTGCCGTCCTCACCAAATGGTCCGTGCAAGACAGGGAACACCACATCGATACTACCCATCGGCTCCTGTGTAGAAAGCGCAGTAATCTTCCCGGCGCTTTCTGGAGCAAGTGCTACACTTCTACTTGAGGAGTTCAGTTTGATTAACTTAGGATCGGCTGCATTTAGAAGGTAGTTCAACGGGTCGTGCAAAAGCCACTTGCCATGCTTGTCAATGCCAATAGGCACCACGTCATACTTCGTCCTGTCTAAAGCCTTAATGATATTTTGCGCCGACTGTAAAGAAACCTCATGCTCTGCCGACTTCCCGCCGAACAGCACCCCAACTCTGATCTTGCCCCCTGTTTTCTTTTTCATATATTGTGAATATAGCACATTGTCCACTACTGTAAAACCTTCGCTATGATATTATATGTCTATGTACCTCAAGTCGCTAGAGATAGCCGGTTTTAAATCTTTTGCCAAGAAGACCAAATTCGAATTCAGCTCACCGGTTACGGCCGTGGTGGGGCCTAATGGCTCCGGCAAGAGTAATGTTGTGGAGGCATTCAGATGGGTCTTGGGCGATCAATCAGCTAAAGGCATGCGCGCCAAGAAAGGCGAGGATTTTATCTTTCATGGCTCACAAACTGCACAACGTTTACAGCATGCGTCTGTCGCTGTCACGTTAAATAACGTCTCCAGATTTCTTAACATAGACTTCGATGAAGTTACTATATCACGGCATGTGTATCGTGACGGCGTTAATGAATACTATTTAAACAATTCTAAAGTTAGATTAAAAGATATTGTAGAACTACTTGCGGGCGCCGGCCTCGGCACCTCACAGCATCATATTATCAGCCAAGGCGAGGCGGATAGACTTCTCTATGCCTCGAGCACAGAGCGACGCGAGATGATCGATGACGCACTCGGCTTGTCTTTAATAGAATATAAGAAAGACGAGAGTGAGAGAAAGCTGGCGAAGACAGAAGAGAACTTGAAGCAGGTCGAACTCCTGCGAAAAGAATTGGCACCTCATCTTAAATATTTAGAGAAACAAGTAGAGCAAATTCGCAAAACCGAAGCGGTGCGTATCGAGCTTGAGGCGTTGGCGCGCGACTACTTTACTCACACCTTTGGCCGGCTGGATGAAGAACGGCAGGCGCATGTGATAGAACTGGAGCGATATAAACTTGAGCGCGACAAGCTCGATGTGACGCGCCGCGAGCGTGCACAACAAGGCAAGCACGCCGAGAATCGCGCTACCCAAGAGCTTGATAAAAATATCAGAGAGTCAGAGGCGGAAATCAGTAAGATTACCTATGAACGGCTAGAATTATCGCGTGAAGTTGGCAAGATGGAGGGTGCTTTGGGAGAAAAGCAGCGAACACTGACGACGCTCGCCTCACCGGCGAACAGCACTAGCGAGAGTTTTGTTAAAATATCAGAAACACATCTCTCGTCACTCGTACATCGCGCGAGCGCACTGGTGCATGAGCTTGAGAGTTTGGCTGACATTAATTTTTTGAAGGCTAAGGTTCGCGAGCTTATAAAAGATATTCAAGGTTTATATCATAGGGGCGACGATGCAAATGCGGGAGATGAGAACGAGACGCGTCGGCAAGAACTTGGCAACGAGATATCAGCCCTCACCTTCGACCTCGAGATGCAACGGCACGAGATTGCCGAACGTGAGACGAAGGAGAAGGTAATGCGTGAGCAAACTGCCCGCCTGCGCGTGTCACGAGATTTACTGGCGCAGGAGTCAATCGAGGCCGAGAAGCGTTCGCACGAGGAGGAGATAACGCTGGAGCGTTTGACTGCGCGTATTGACAGTCTGACTTTACTTGTGGCGCAAGTGGATGAACGCGAGAAGAATCTGAAGCAGGCATTGTCTGATATATCGTATGTGATACAAAAGAACTTGCTTAGCCCCTCCCTGACCCTCCCCGAAGGAGAGGGTGGGATAACACTAAAGTCCAAAGACGAGCTCGAGACACTCTGGCGTAAGATTGAGCGTATGCGAGCGCGTATCGAGGAATTTGGCGGAGTCAACACCGATGTACTCAAGGAGTACGACGCGACCAAAGAGCGCGATACATTCTTAATGACAGAAGTCGCAGATCTGGAGAAAAGTCGGTTAGCATTGGAGCAGGTCAAGACAGAGCTGGAGAAAAAGCTTGAGACACAATTCGAGTCCGGGATAGAGAAAATAAATGCAGAGTTCGCGAAGTATTTTGAATTACTTTTCGGCGGAGGAACGGCTTCACTCAAAGTTGCGGAAAAAATCAAACGAGTAAAAGTTGCGGATGAACTTACACAAGAATTAGCCCCTGTAATACCTGATAAACCCGAGCTCGGTCTCGAGATAGACGTCTCTCTCCCACGCAAGAAAATTCGCTCGTTGGATCTCTTGTCCGGTGGCGAAAGAACATTGGTCTCGATAGCACTCTTGTTCGCTGTTACGCAGGTAAATCCGCCGCCATTTTTAGTATTAGACGAGACAGACGCCGCGCTCGACGAGTCTAATTCCAAAAAATATGGCGATATGCTTGAAGCGCTCTCTTCACAGACTCAGCTCATCATTATCACGCATAATCGCGAGACGATGGCTCATGCCGGCATTCTGTATGGTATAACCTTAGGCAACGATGCAATCTCGCGCGTCCTCTCCGTAAAGCTTGACGACTATGATACAATAAAAGCATGAGTAAAAAAGGAACGTTAGTGCTCGTCAGACACGGCGAGTCGTCATTTAATAAACTCAACGTCTTTACAGGTTGGCTTGATGTACCCTTAACTGCCGATGGAATAAGAGAGGGGCAGGAAGTTGCCGAGATTTGCAAAAAATTCGAATTCGACTCTGCGTTCAGCTCTCATCTCGAGAGAGCGCACGAGACTTTACTTATAATCTTATCGTGCCAAAGGAAGCTTGGAATATTCGAGCATGGTAAGAATCCTTGGTACAGCATGGTGCGTACCGGCCCGCTCGCGATGAATAAGAAGCAATTGCTACCGATATATACAAATCGCGCATTGAACGAGCGAGCCTATGGCGCCCTGCAAGGCATTAATAAAAACGAGGCGGAGAAAATGTATGGTGTAGAGCAGGTGCGAGACTGGCGTCGAGGTTATGAAGCCACTCCGCCAAAAGGCGAGAGCCTTAGGGATGTGCACACAAGAGTAATGGAGTATTTTACAAGTTCAATACTGCCTAGGCTTAAGCGCGGTCAGACGATACTCGTTGTAAGCCACGGCAATACGATGCGAGCGCTGATAAAACATCTCGACAATATAAGCGATGAGAAAATCCCATTGCTAGACCTGCCATTTGCCGCCCCGCTTGTCTACGAGTATAGCGATAACATATTTACGAAAACGGAGGGCGGATATAACTACGAACGCGGGATGCGCTAACAAAATATCTGCAAATGTGGTATAATGACAACATGTCGGAATTAAGCAGGAGAATTATAGCTATTTTAGCAATAAGCGCGCTTGTCGCCTTTGGCGTTTTCGGATTCTTCTTTATGCTTCATAATGATAACGCAACGATGTCCACTGAATGCCCGATAGGCGCAGTTAACCCGGAATGTCCAATAAGCCTGTTCGCTCATCTGGACGCTTGGCGCGGTATTTTTTTTAATGCTACTCAAATATTTTTATTCTTCGTTGCTGTAAATATTTTTTATTTAGCAATACGCAAATTATCCGCAGGATTTACCGTTCTGCTCGCGCACAAGATAAGACGTTGGCAATCTAAGAAAATTTCCGAGCTCCAACTTTTGTATTCTATATTATTCAGCGACGGAATAATCAATTCCAAGATAACGCCCCACATACAATACTAGACGCTTTTATCAGCTAGCTAGTATGTATGAAAATAAAATTTATCGGTTTTTGGATTGTCATCACGTTTCTCGGTGCCGGTATTGTCGGAATAGGATTGGCTAAAGTTGGCAGTAATATGAGCGCTTCTGTTGCGGAGGCGGATTCTACCGTGGCTGACGCCCCTTCTTTCGAATCTATCGTGGCCACAGTCGGCGATGATGCCGGCGTGGGCGGTAATTCTTCGCAGAATTCTTGGTCAGGGACAATATTGTCCCTAGGAACCGTGCCGGTACAGCCGACGCGCGATGGGAGTATTGTCTCGTGGATGGTAAAAATTGGAGACAGTGTGTATGCCGGCCAGCCGATTGCCAAGCTCTCGGAACCCCCGGCGATGCCGGAGCTCGTGGCGATGCTTGCGACAGAAGCGAAAATGTTGACAGAAAAGCGTGCACAGTTGGAGACGACAAAGCAATTTGTCGAGAAAAATAATGCACAGCTCAAAACGCAACTTGCGTCACTCGAACGATCGAGGGTAGATTCAAATACGTTACTCTCCGGAAATAACTCGATAGAACTGGCGAAGGATACCGTGCGAGCGATGCGTGGTGAAATTCGCTCGTTTCTCGATCAGATGGTTAGTGAGCACGTAAACACGATTACCAATACGCACATTGCATCACTCTATCGTGGGGGCAGTATTTACGCTGCGTACGGCATGCTCGACCAAGAGACACGGAATACAGCAGACACCAATCTTTTTCGGTTAATCACCGCACTAAAAGACACGCAGTCGCTTCCTCTCGATGAGGCCACGCAGTATCTGGCATCGGCCGTGCGCATGGCACACAGCAGCGTCTTTGGCGAAGGTGTCGAAGATATTCGCCCAATGATGAAAGAAGATCAAGCAGAGTTTCTTGCTATGGTAGCGAAATACAAAGACGCAGAGGCAGACGTCAGTATGCAAGCAACCGAATACGAAAATATGAACCTTGAACAGAAGCGGATGTTGGTAAATGATCGTAAAATGATCGAAGAGAAAATTGCCGAGAATGAAAAAATGCTAGCGATGTCGGAGGCCGAGGCTAAGGCGGCAGAGGCTTCATATGCGGCTGTTGAAAATGGTTCTCGCGGCGGACTCTATATAAAGGCGCCTTTGTCGGGCACTGTTTCCACCATCGATAAGAATGCCGGCGAGTTCGTCGGACCGGGTATGCCTATTGCGCGCATCACGTCGGCGAATGGATCAACGCAACCGTTCGTGCGATTCAGAATTCCGGGCAATATTCGTACGCCAAAAGTCGGCGAGGTGTTGAAGGTTGTACGCCCGGGATTCTCGCGAGACGTTAAGGAAGTCCGAGTCACGGGTGTCGGCGCATCACTTGACTCCGGTGGAATGTATATGGCTGACGCTTCATTTACAGAGCAAATAGCTTGGCCGATAGACGCCTCTGTCAGAATTATTGCACCGGATAATTCGACCGGAATTATAATAAAAGCATCATCCGTTTGGTGGAATTCCACCGGTGAGCCACAAGTCTGGGCTGTTTCTGAAGCTGGCAGAATATTCGCGAGGAAAATAACAATCGGCCGCACGCTCGGTGCACAGATTGAGGTGTATGACGGACTCGCGATAGGCGACCGATATATATTGAAGCCAACACCGGAGATACGCGAGGATATGTTGCTTGAAGAAATTGCGCCGGCCGGTATGCCGAGCGCTGAAGGTGAGACTGCTCAGCCGAAGTCGGGCGAGCATGACAATATGCCAGGAATGTAACTGGTAAAGGTTGAACCTTAAAACTCAAAATTATGTTCAATAAAATTATTTCCTGGTCGCTCAACAATAAGATAACCGTACTCGTGCTGGCCGGAACGATGACGCTTGCCGGTGTCTACAGCATTGCCACGATGAAGGTTGATATTTTGCCCGATATCAATAAGCCGACGGTAACGATATTCGCCGAGAGTACGGGGATGGCGGCAGAAGAAGTGGAGCGCAGTATCCTGAATCCGATAGAATCCGTGCTTACCGGTACGCCAGGCGTGGAGCGCCTGACGGGTAACGCCTCATATTCGCAAGCCACGGTAAACATCGAGTTTGCGTGGGGGAGCGACACTCTACGCAACAGGCAGGTGGTACAAGAGCGCTTGGCGCAAGCACTTCTACCGGTTAACGTGAAGCCGACACTTGGACCATCGACATCGCTCCTAGGAGAAATAATGTGGGTAGGTGTGAGTTCGCCGGATGAGAAAATATCTCCGATGGAACTCCGTACCTTGGCCGATTGGACAATAAGGCCGGCACTACTCAAAACGCCCGGAGTCGCGAACGTATTGGTGATGGGCGGAGAAGTGCGCGAATGGCAAATCAATGTAAACGCCGAACGCATGCGTCGCTACGGCCTTATGTTCGATGCAATTCGCGATAACGTGTCGACGATGCTCGTCAATCGAAGCGGCGGTGTGATTATTGAGGATGAAAAAGAATACGCTATCAGAATTCTGACCGCACCGTCAGTCGTTGCCGATTTGCAAGAAATCGCAATCGGCAAGAGCGGTATGAATGGAGCCGCGGTGCGTCTCGGCGACATCGCTTCGATTGTCGAAGGGGCAAGCCCTATCCGCGGGAGCGGTGCTATCGATGGCAAAGCGGGCGTGATACTTCGCATTATTCGCCAGCCGGATGCGCAAACAATTACCGTTACGGACGCCATTAATTCCACATTCGCCTCGCTCAAGCCAAGCTTGCCGGCCGGTATAGAATTACACCCCAATCTCTTCAGACAAGAGAACTTTATTCGTGCCGGATTGCAGAATGTAGAAGATGCCCTGCGCGATGGTACGATACTCGTTATCATTATTCTGATAATCTTTCTGATGAATGTACGCACGACGCTTATTACGCTCACAGCAATCCCGCTCTCGATCCTTGCGACGGCAATCGTCTTTAAATCGTTCGGGCTATCCGTGAACGTGATGACTCTGGGCGGTATTGCGGTTGCGGTGGGCGAACTCGTTGACGATGCTATCGTCGACATCGAAAATATCTACCATCGTCTGCGCGATTGGATGAAGGGCGACAAAAAGGAATTGCGAGAAAGTATCGTATTGTCGGCATCAAAGGAGGTGCGTAATTCCATTGTGTACGCAACCGTGCTTGTTGCTGTAGTATTCCTACCGATATTCTTTTTGCCGGGGATAGAAGGCAAATTGATTATTGCGCTTGGTTCAGCCTATCTCGTTTCGCTTTTTGCCTCGATGGCTGTTTCCTTAACAGTAACGCCGGTTCTGTCGGCACTTCTCTTGAACGACAAATCGCTCAAGGGTCATGAACAAGAAACGAAGATCGTGCAGAAAATTAAAGCGAAGATAACGCCGTGGATACACTGGTGCGTCACGAATGTCAAAATCATCGGCAATGCTACACTCGTTGCACTTGTGCTGACGGTCGGGCTGTATGCGCTGGCAGGTAAGGAGGGTATCCCTCCATTCAACGAGGGTTCGATGGTCGCGATGGTCTATCTCCCGCCCGGCACGGCGCTCTCTACGACCAATGAATACGTCACGAGGCTTGAGTCGAAAATATTGCAAATCAAAGGTATCAGGCAGGTAAGCAATATCGCCGGCCGTGCGCCGGCCGATCCACACGGCGGCAGTGCCAACACGAGCGAGGTGCAGATAGCCATTAAGCCCGGCTACGAGGGCGAGCATGAACGAATATTCCGGCAAATCCAAGCCGTGCTCGATAGGCTTGCCGGAGCGGACTTCAGTCTTGGTCAGCCGATTACACACCGTGTGGAAATGCTTCTCTCCGGTGTCCGCGCGCCTATCGTAGTTAAAGTATTCGGTGATGATCCAGCTCTTATGGAGCAAGCGGCCAATCGAGTCGTGTCGGAGCTCAAGAAGCAGAAAGGTATCTCCAACGCACGTATCCAACAGAACGCAGTTGTGCCGGAGTTCCGCATTTATGTCGATCGCAATCGGCTCGCTGATTATGGTCTCTCATCCGGTAAAGTAGCGAACGATCTCGAGATGGGTCTCATGGGCGATAAGCTCGGCCAAGTCCGCCTCGGCCCCGCATCGGTAAATGTCGTTGCCTATTTCGACCCGGAGTCTAAGGGCGCAATGGCGTCTCTCCGCGACCTCTCGCTCCCGTTTATGGGTGTCGAGTCCGTCGGTGATATCGGCGACATAAGGATTGAGGGTGGCCGTAATAGTCTAGACCACGAGGCTGGTAAGCGCGTGCTTATCGTCTCGGCTAATTATCAGGGGAGCGATGTGGTGGGTGCCGTCGGTGCAGCGAAGTCGGCAGTGGAGTCCAAGAAGCTTCCGCTCGGCGTCACACTTTCCTTCGAAGGTAATTATAAAAGTCAGAAGGAAAGTTCAGAGAGACTTGCGATAGTGTTCGTACTGGGGGTCATTATGATCTTCGGCGTACTATTCCATGCCTTTCGCTCGGTGCCGATTACCTTGCTCGTTATGACCAACATTCCGACTGTGCTTATCGGCGGAATGGCTGGTATTTGGCTCACGGGCGGGTCGGTCAATCTGGCCCATATGGTCGGCTTTATCTCGCTTGCTGGTATTGTGTCCCGAAATGGCATCATGCTTATCGGCAGAGCGCTTACACTGGTGCAGAAAGAGGGATTACCGTTTACTCCGGAGACAATAGTAAGGGCCACGCTCGATCGTGTTGTACCGGTGCTTATGACGTCCTTGGTGACGGCGCTCGCACTGATACCGCTCATCGTCGGCGGTGGCGAGCCGGGCAAGGAGATGCTCCACCCGCTTGCAGTTGTTATCTTTGGTGGTTTGGTTTCGTCGACTATTATTTCGCTTTTCTTAACCCCGGCCTTGTTCTACAAGTTCGGCAGGAAAGCGGCATTGAAGGTGAATGAGAATGAATCCGGGTTCTAAATTTATTAGCAAGTTTATTAGTTCTAAAAATATATCATGAACACGCAAACAGCAAGTATTGGTATGGTTATCGCATTACTCATTGGCGGTGTTGTCGGATATGTCTCGGCCAATCAAATGCTAGACACAAACGCACAGAACAAAAAGTTGGCCGAAGCAGTCTCAATGATGAAAAAACAAACGGCAAGCATAAGAGAGATGAGTAAGATGATGAAGGACGACGGCTTGATGATGCAAGAGGCCGGAGCGAAGTATAAAGATGAGAAGCTAACAAGTATGGGTAAGGATACGGAAGTCTTAAGTGCGAAATATGTGAAGGAAAATACCGAGGCATCAGGTGCAAGTGCATCGATGGGCGAAATGATGAGATAGATATTGTTAATAGCCAGCTTTTTGCCATCACGGTTGTGATGTATAATCTAGAAATTAATAAAGCTAACATCAAATATGGACAAATTGTCTCTTAAGTCGTACGGGTGGAAGTGTGTGTTGGGTGGCGAGGTAGTGTATTTCGCATGTATGGCATATGCAAGCCTTCTCACTGGTAGCGCACTAGCCCTGCATAATTCGCTATTCGAGCTTATCCCCGGTTTCACCTGGGGTGACCCTACGAGTATCGTCTGGGGGGCAGGGTTTGTGTTTATAGTGTCATGGATATTCGCTTGGTATTACGTCTGGATGCACAATTCCAGCCTGCTTAAAAAATAAACAGTCCGAACACATCAGAGTTAAGCTTAATGAATAACACACATACCATCTCAATTAAGGGGATGCACTGCAAATCGTGCGAAGTGCTTATCGAGAATAAGCTGCGCGCTATACAGAACATCCATAACATACACATCAGTCACAAAACTGGTGTCTGTCAGATTGCCTATGACGGTGAGAATCTGGATATGACTGTTGTTGAGGAGGCTGTAAAATCTGCAGGATATTCACTTGGACGCTCTGCTTCCAAGTTGTGGCTCTCGAATAATCCGATGGACTATGCCGAGCTGGCCGCCTCTGGCGCTATTGTCTTGTTGCTCTACGCAGTACTCTCCACGACCGGCCTGCTTGATGTCGCCATAAAGGATGAGGGTAATGCGTCGTTGCTCACAGTGCTGATAATTGGCCTAACCGCCGGTATCTCGTCATGCATGGCGCTTGTTGGCGGGCTTGTGCTTGGCTTATCTGCCGAGCACGCTGTGGCGCACCCCGAAGCGACCTCGCTCCAGAACTTCCGCCCGCATATCTTCTTCAACCTTGGCAGAATTATTTCTTACACACTGCTTGGCGGAGTTATCGGCTACCTCGGCTCGGTATTCTTATTGTCGCAAAGCCTGCTTGGCGGCATCACAATCGTTGTCGGTATTGTTATGTTTGTGCTTGGCCTCTCACTTGTTGGAATCTTCCCGCGCATATCAGGCGGGATCGCCTTTATGCCAAAACGAATCAGTAAAATGCTTGGTATTCACAGAGACGGAAAAGAATATTCACACACCGGAGCATTTCTCATGGGTGCAGCGACGTTCTTCCTACCTTGCGGGTTCACACAAGCAATGCAGCTCTATGCTGTTAGTACCGGAAGCTTTGTGCAAGGTGCATTGATAATGGGCATATTCGCGCTTGGGACGTTACCGATGCTTATGGGTATCGGCTGGCTCTCGGCTTATGTAAAAGGTGTAGTCGGCAGATACTTCTTCCGTATTGCCGGCATCGCGGTCATCATCTTCGGCTTCTTAAGTATAAGTAACGGCTTGGCGCAGAATGGAATTAATATCACTTTGCCAAAGATTGTCTGGCCTGTGGATAACCGAGGTTCGACCTCGGCAACTTCGGCAGAGATTATCACAGAGAACGGCAAACAGATACAGATATTAAGAATGAACGAGGAACGTTCTGGCTATGTGCCTAATAATCTGGTAGTGAAGAAAGGAATTCCGGTGCGCTGGATTATTAACGCCACGTTCCCGTACTCCTGCGCCGCGTCATTCATCGTGCCGAGTCTCGGTATCAGAGGGTTACTTAAAGAAGGAGAAAATATTGCGGAATTCACGCCGACCAAGACAGGAACAATACCGTTTATGTGTTCAATGGGTATGTATCGTGGTAGCATTGAAGTCATTGAATAGTTAAAAAATACATAATTATGACTCCAGATAAAATCGCAATAGTGATTGGCGGGATTGTTGTTATCGGTGCGGTCTATAAATTCTTCCTTGGTAAAAAAAACGAGCAAGCAGTAAGTGCCACATCTGGCGCAATAGAAATTAAAGTCGATGGCGGTTATACGCCGGAGGTGGTAAAAATTCCGTTGGATAAAACGACCACGCTCGACTTCACGCGCACAGATCCGACATCATGCTTGGAAGAAGTGGTGCTTGGCGACTTTAACGTGCGCAAGACTTTGCCCTTGAATCAAAAGGTCTCTATCGAGATAACACCGAAAAAGAAGGGTACATTCGTCTACTCGTGCGGGATGAATATGTATAAAGGTAAAATAATTGTCGAATAGATATGGCTACTACCAAGAAGACTTTTCCACTTAAGGGAATGCACTGCGCCTCGTGCGTACTCATTATAGAAGACGCGCTCAAGAAGGTGCCGGGCGTAGAATCGGCCAATGTTAATTTGGCGAATACCAAGGCTACGGTCACCTACGACTCTGCAATAGTTACCGACGAACATCTGGCCGGCGCGGTTGCAAACGTTGGCTACGAAGCTGTACTTAATAGTATCGTGCAAACTGACGATGAGCAGAAGCTGGAGAAACAGCGCGAACTTAGCGCTCTGCTTATTCGCGTCACTGTGAGCTTGGTGCTCGGCGCTCTTGTGCTCTGGGGCAGCTTCCCTGGGCTGATGGAGACTGCTCCCGAATTGCTCAAGAATTTCTGGTTCCAACTTTTACTTGCAACACCGGTGCAGTTCTGGGCAGGATTTACTTTCTACCGTGCCACTATTCCTGCATTTAAGCATCGCACAGCCAATATGGATACGCTCGTCGCGCTCGGTACTTCTGTCGCGTATCTTTATTCGGTATTCGTTGTAGTGGCGCCGCAAGTGGTGCAGTCTGTAGGCATAGAGCCAATGCCTTACTTCGACGTCGCGACAATTATTATAGGCCTGATATTGCTCGGCAGATATTTTGAAGCTCGAGCGAAGGCTGGAACTTCAGAAGCTATAAAGAAATTAATAGGGTTACAAGCTCGCACCGCCCGTGTTCTTCGGGGTGATAAAGAGTTAGACATTCCGATTGCAGAAGTAGTCATCGGCGACATCATTCGTGTCCGTCCCGGCGAGAAAGTCCCGGTCGACGGCACGATTATTGATGGCGAGTCATCAATAGACGAGTCGATGGTCACCGGCGAGAGTATCCCGACTGATAAATCAAAAGGTGATACGGTCATCGGTGCGACGATAAATAAATCAGGTACGTTTACGTTCACAGCGACTAAGGTCGGCTCTGACACGTTGCTCGCGCAAATCATCAAGCTGGTGGAAGAAGCACAGGGGAGTAAGGCGCCAATCCAGCGCATTGCTGACTTGGTCTCATCATACTTCGTGCCTATCGTGATGATGCTTGCTGTAATTACGTTCGTTGCTTGGTATGTCTTCGGCCCAGCACCGGCGTTGCTTTATGCGATACTCAATACGATAGCCGTGCTTATTATTGCTTGCCCGTGCGCGATGGGCTTGGCGACGCCGACAGCGATAATGGTGGGCACCGGCAAAGGCGCAGAATACGGCATACTTATTAAAGATGCAGAAAGTCTAGAGACCGCGCACAAAGTGAACGTCGTGATATTCGACAAGACCGGCACGTTAACGAAAGGCAAACCGGAAGTGACAGAAATTATTGCGTTAGGCGATATTAAAGAAAAAGAAATTTTACAACTCGCCGCCTCTGTCGAGAAAGGTTCTGAACATTCACTTGCAGAAAGTATTATGAACAAAGCTGACGCAGAGAAATTACTTATTGGCAGAGTTGAGAACTTCAAAGCAATAGCCGGGCAAGGCGTCTATGGTAAGGTGGATGGCAAGGCTGTCTACTTCGGCAATACGCGCTTGATGCAAAGCCAGAATATCGAGGTGCAGAGCATTACGGCACAGATCGAGAAGCTCGAGAGCGAAGGCAAGACAGTCATGCTCATTGCCGTAGAAGGCGAGCTTGCGGGTATGATTGCCGTAGCCGATACCATCAAAGAGAGTGCAGTAGAGGGGGTCAAGCGGCTCATATCTCTGGGAATTGAGCCGGTGATGATCACGGGCGACAACGAGCGCACAGCCAAGGCTATTGGCGCAAGAGTTGGTATTACGAGGATTCTCGCCCAAGTCATGCCGGCCGAGAAGGAGAGTCAAGTTAGGAAGATCCAAGCAGAAGGAAAGGTGGTCGCAATGGTTGGTGACGGCATCAATGATGCACCGGCGCTCGCCGCGGCCGACGTCGGCATCGCGATGGGTACAGGTACCGATGTGGCGATAGAGGCCGCCGATATCACACTCATTAATAAAGACTTGTCATCGGTCGCTGGCGCTATCAAACTCTCCAAGCGTACGATGCGCACCATCAAGCTGAATTTATTTTGGGCTTTCGGTTACAACATCATCTTGATACCCGTAGCAATGGGCGTTCTCTTCCCAGTCTGGCATATAGTGATGAACCCCATCTTCGCCTCAGTCGCCATGGCACTATCCAGTGTCTCGGTGGTGAGCAACTCGCTGTTGCTTAAACGGTTGAAGTTGAATTAATTGTCTGAAAGACTGTATACTGTGATTGATAACGGAGGTGAGCTCTTGAGATTTATCAAAAGTGACGGGGCTACGGTGATTTTTTGCGTTGCGACTAAGGTTGGTCGTAGAGTCCACATTTCATATTGTGAGAACGACATAAACAGTAGTGATAAATGGGGACTCATTGGTCCTTGCAGGTGTGACGTCGAGACCCACCAATCACCTAGGCCACCAGAAGAGTTTCTAGCTCTCCTAGAATCATACGTAGCCACGTTCAAGGATTGAGCTTGAGAGCAGAACCGAACAAGGACTAGACCCGCGGAGGACCTGGTCCTTCGCATTTTTTACCCGCCCCGCCCCCGTTTCTCCAGTTATCAACATACATCACTTCGTTGCTATAGCAGAGGGATGATGTAGTTGATAGAATCGAATTATGATAGTCAAAGACATTAAAGACTCGACCAAGTTTTCATTTCAAATACTTTCACTATTGGCGGCTAAGTCTTTTCTCGCTTTTCAACGAACGAACTATGAGCGTAGGCGAATGGCTAATGTTTGCGATAAGATCTGGTATAAGATCGATCGCAAGAAGCTCTATGTATTACTCGAACGCTATCAAGCGCGCGGACTTGTTGAGCGGATAAAGACGAATAATCTTGAGGAGGTGCGCCTTACGAATAAAGGGAGGGCATATTTCCTAGACCAGGAGTTCAAAAATTTAAAGCTTAAGCCGAAGAAGAAGTGGGACGGTCGCTGGCGCGTAGTTTTGTTCGATGTTCCAGAAGAGAGCAAAAGGACGCGTGACGCGCTAAGGCACACTCTAAAAAGACTTGGATTCAAGGAGTTCCAGAAAAGCGTTTTTGTATTTCCGTTCGATTGTGAAAATGAGATCAATTTTGTTATTAACTACTTCGATATTCCGGAACATGTCTATTATATGCGCTCCGATATCTCGCCCGATAATAAATTGCGCGACCACTTCAAACTCAACTAACTACTATTACATCAGATATCTGCTATAGCACAGAAATGATGTATTAGTATTAATTAATGTTTTTAAAATGTCATGGAAACTGCAACTCCGGTCAGTGATTGACCGGAGTTTTCGTGCGTGAATAGGGCGTTCACATTAGTGTTTCAACTTCCGCCTTGAAGTCCTCTGATACCTCTAACATTTCTGCGTGAGATATCTCCTTAGCGGCAAATGATGTGACCGCGAAGGATTTGAACTGGGACAGATCCTGGTCGTCAGGAATCGCAAAACATCGGCCTATGTAGATCGTGAATTTGGCCTCAAGACCGCCACCGTCCAGTTCTTCGAGTTTAAGGCTGGTATGGTAAAAATGTCTCTGTCTAAAAATCTGGCCGATTGCGTCCATGATTTCCTCGCTGGCAGTATCGCCAACAAGTACTTCCTGAATCGCAACAAACAGACTAGTGAACCTATTTTCCGATTTTCTCACGCGATCACCTCCGAATGCATTTAAGCATATTCGGCGCATTGGTACAATTATGCAAGGACGAAGTTCACTTGCTTTTTGGCTACGTCGGTGCCTTTAACTTTTACTCTCAATGTGTCACCGACTCTAAATCTCCTCTTCTTTTTCTGGCCTACTAAGGCGTAGGCTTTTTCGTGATGTTCATAGAAGTCGTCAGTCATGTCTCTTACAGAGACGAGACCTTCGCAGAGTTCTTCTATCGTTTCTACATACATGCCCCAGTCGGTTACGCTAGTGATGACCGCTTCGTATTCGTCGCCCACATGCGACGCCAGATATTCTGATTGTTTATACTTAATCGAGTCCCACTCGGCATGCATTGCCTCGCGTTCGCGCACAGAGGAATGCAGGCATCTTTCTTCGTACGCCTTTAATTCTGATTTATCAGGGTGGCGGTCCTCCAGATATTCAAACAGCAAGCGATGCACCATCACGTCCGGATAGCGGCGAATGGGTGAGGTAAAGTGGGTGTAATGCTCGAAGGCGAGGCTATAGTGGCCGATATTTTTTGTGGAATAGACTGCCTTGGCCATCGAGCGTAGGATACTCTTCTCGATAAGCGCGCCGAGCGCCGGATCGTCGCCTGCAGACTGCAATACCTCGTTCAGTTCTTCTGCCCGCAACTTCTTGCCCTTGATATGCAGTTTGTGGCCGAGAGAGCCGAGAAATTCCTTCAGGTTCATCACTTTATCAACATTTGGGATATCGTGATTACGATAGATAAAGACTACCGGCTTGGATACAGAAGCCGCGCCTCGAGCCCCCAGAGGCCCGGCTTCGGAACCCAAGGCAGAGGCATATTCCGCTACTCTGCGATTGGCGAGGAGCATGAACTCTTCGATAAGTTTGTGCGAATCGGTGCGTTCTTTCTTGATGAGGCGAATTGGTTTACCATCTGCATCGAGCTCGAATTTGACCTCGCGATCGTTCTCGAATGATATCGCACCGCGCTTCATCCCGCGCTCATTAAGGAGCTTGGCGAACTTGTTCATGCGCGCGAGAATCTGCCCGAACTTCTCATCCTTGCCGGGATGGTCGAGCACCTCCTGTGCCGACTCATAAGTGAAGCGGTGATCGGAGTTAATTATAGTTCGGCCAAACCACGAGTTCAGAATAGTTGCGTTGTCGTCCATGGTGAACACGGCAGAAAAGGTAAGTCTTGGCTCGTGCGGCTTAAGACTGCAGATATCGTTGCTTAAAGCCTCCGGTAACATTGGGATGGTGCGGTCGACAAGGTAGACAGAAGTAGCCCTTCGATAAGCTTCTTCATCCAATATTGTGCCGGGGCGGACGAAGTGCGACACGTCGGCGATATGAATGCCAATCTCGTGCTGGCCGTTTGCGAGCTTCTGGTATGACAGTGCGTCGTCGAAATCCTTCGCGTCGAACGGGTCGATGGTAAAGGTTAGGACGTTGCTAAAATCTCGGCGTTTAGCTCGTTCATTTTCCAGATCCTGCGCGTAACTATGCTTAAGCTTCTCCGCCGCCGCATCGATATCTTTAGTAAATGAATTATCGAAGCCTGCGCCGGCGATAATAGCGCCCATCTCGGCACGGTGCGTGCCGGCAGAGCCGAAGACTTGTGTTACGGTTGCGGTCGGCGGAACGCTCGGGTCAGTCCACGCATTCATCTCAACTTGCGCCTTCACTTCGTGTGTGAGGTCGGGGAAGTCGGTATTAGTGATAACGAAATGCACGTAACATTTCGTATCGTCCGGAATGAGATCATAAAGAGGCTTCTGGCTTTTCTTGTCGCCTACGCGCACAACGGTGCCGACGAATGTTGTCTTCTTCCGTGCGAGTACTTTCACAACCCTAGCCCCTACACGTTTGCTAACTCGTGGGAGAAGTTCCAGTTCGACAGTATCGCCATTCAGAGCGCAATTGAGCTCTCCTTGTTGGATCATGGCATCATCGTCGAAGCCCTCAACGGCAACGAAGCCTAGACCCTTACCGGTCGTGGCTATTGTTCCCATTTTGTGTGTTTCCTCTTGTTTATGCTTTGACATATCCTAATATTTTCGGTAGTATAGCACGATTATGTTAATGATACGATTATCACGTGTGGGCAGAGCGAACGATCCGTCATTCCGCATGGTTGTGACCGATTCGCAGAATTCGGCAAAAAGCGGCAGATTTTTAGAAGTGGTTGGCTCATATAATGCTCGAGGTGGCAAAGCCCAGCTCGACAAAACACGTATCGCGCACTGGCTCAAGCAAGGCGTACAGGTGACTGATACGGTACACAATATCCTGGTTAATCACAAACTCATCGAGTCCAAGAAGGTCTCGAAGGTTGGCAAGAAGAAGGTTGACCCGAAGGCCAAGGCCGCCGCTCCTGCCGCTTAGCGCGCAGATATTCACAGTCTTGATTGAAGGATGGCGAGCACTCATGTATAGTTAGCACATTATAAAGTTATTACTAGTTTCTAATATCACGTATGGAACAAGATCAGGTATTTCTGGAGAGTATCATTAAGGCGCTTGCAGATCATCCGGAGTCAGTGAAGGTGAACAGGACAGTTGACGAGATGGGCGTATTGCTCACGCTCGATGTGCATCCGGAGGACATGGGTAAGATAATCGGTCGCAGTGGCAACACCGCCAAGGCTATCCGCACTTTGCTCCGCATTGTCGGCCTCAAGAATAACGCTCGTGTTAATCTTAAGATCAACGAACCGATAGGCGGCACAGGCGGTATTAAGAAAGACGATTTGGGTGTCGGCATAGAGAACCGCCCGCTACAGAACACCCAGACTACACCGACCAAGACGGTCGATGAAGCCATGGCAGATCTTAAGTTATAATAAAGACTGGAAGAAGTTGAACCTTAAGCATCAACCGCGCCTGCCGGGGGTAGGAAAGGTTCAACCTCTGGAACCAAGAAGCCGCCTCCGGGCGGTTTTTTGTTATCAACTTGTTATATTTTTGCTCTGGAGTATCATGATGGTTATGAGCGAAGCATCCGAAGAAAAAATAAGTCATATCGAGGAGACCGTAGACAAACTTGCCGTCATGATGGCGAACGGATTTTCTGGCGTTAATCAGAGATTAGACAAGGTTGACGAGCGTCTGCAAAATCTGGAAGCAGATATGACACAGGTCAAACGCGACGTCGCTTTTCTTAAAGTAAACTCTGTAAGTACTCTCGATCACGAGGAATTAGTAGAAAGAGTGGACAAAGTGGAGAAATTTGTGTTTGCCCACTAGATGGCGTTAAGTACAAAAAACTGCTATTCTTTGCAGATGCGTTTTCATATTATCACTACATTTCCGGAGATTATTCGGCCTTATACCGAAGACTCCATACTGAAGCGAGCACAAAGCTCTGGCGCAATTTCGATTACTTTCTACAACCCGCGGGATTTTACGACCGACAAGCATCATAAGACCGACGACATACCATATGGCGGCGGCCCGGGGATGGTGATGTATGCGGAACCTGTCCTGCGGACAGTTGAAAGTATAAAGTCGAAAGTGGAAAGTGGAGAAGGATATAATAAATTCAAGATAATTCATTTTTCGCCGGCGGGGAAGCAGTTTACAAATACTATCGCCAAAGGTTATACAAAATATACTGATATAGTTTTAATTTGCGGGCGGTATGAAGGCATTGACGCGCGCGTTAAGAAAATATTAAAGGGTGATGAAATTTCTGTCGGGCCTTATGTGCTGACAGGCGGGGAGTTGCCGGCGCTAATTGTCGCAGATGCCGTATCCAGACAGATTTCTGGTGTTTTAGGCAACGAAAGTTCTATAGAAGAGAAAAGAGTAAGTGCTCACGATGTTTATACCAGGCCGGAGATTCTGGAGTGGAAAGAGAAACGATATAAAGTCCCCGCTGTTTTGACTTCGGGGAATCACAAAAAAATTGACGAGTGGAAAAAGGCGCATTAGGCCAGTCAAGTCCCTAAACTGTGGATAAGTGTTGACATATTTGGGCTTTTCTACTATACTACTTATCAACACTTGCAAGATTGAGTTTTGGCTGGGGGCGAGTGGTGAGTCTTTATTAAAGTGTACAAGTATCGCGTAAGTACTTTGCATACACTTATCACCACTAATTAATAACACGAACGACACGAGAAGTTATCCACTCGTGCTTTTATTTGTTATCTAACTATATTTCATTATGGCATCATCCACGCCCATCGTTAAGAAATATTTTTCGAAATACAAACCGCCGTTGGCCGATCTGCCTGCTCCAATCGAGATGCAGAGAAACTCGTATAAGTGGTTGCTCGAGGACGGTCTTAAAGAAGTCTTTAAAGAATTTTCCGTCATTCACGACTATTCCGGCAAGAAGTTCGACCTCTCATTCGTCTCTTTTAAACTTGATGAGCCTAAATATGACGATTTTTACGCTAAAGAAAATAAGTTAAGTTATGAGACTCCGCTCCGCGCCATCGTCCGTTTGACCAACAAAGTTCTTGGCCAGGAGAAGGATCAGGAGATATTTTTGACGGACTTTCCCCTCATGACCGAGCATGGCACATTCGTAGTGAACGGCGTTGAGCGCATTGTCGTGCCCCAGCTGGCCAGAAGCTTCGGTATCTTCTTCACCGCGCTCGAAATTAAAGGCAAAAATTTCTTCGGTGCCAAAGTTATTCCGGCTCGCGGTTCGTGGATTGAGCTTGAGACCGATTCTGATGACATTATGTATGTGCGCGTAGACAGACGCCGCAAAATTCCCGTCAGCTCATTCTTACGCGTTCTCTCTGGCAAGAAGGATGAGGAGATCAAAAAGGATTTTGCCGACCTCCCAGACGGTTTGAAGATGATCGAGCTTGCCTTCGCCAAAGACCATGCCAAGACTGTTGAGGACTCATATGTAGAAATGTACAAACGCCTTCGCGATAATGACCTCGCGAACGCCGATAGCGCCAAGGAATATATAGAATCGTTATTCGGAGAAGATCGCTATGATTTGTCGCACGTCGGCCGATATCGCTTCAATAAGCGCTTCGGAATGGATATGGGCGCTAAGGCAATGTCCAAGCGCACGCTTAATTATGAAGATATTCTGGCCACTGTGCGCCATATTCTTGAGCTAAATGCCAATCCGGAGGCTTTGCCGGATGATATAGACCACCTCGGTCTCCGCCGTGTTCGCCCCGTTGGAGAAATGTTCCAGCTCAAGGTTCGTCTCGGCCTGGCGCAGATGAAGCGCAACACGCAAGACAGAATGTCGACTATCGACACCGGTACGGTTATGCCGGTACAAGTCGTCAATCCGCGACCACTCCAGGCACGTATCAAAGAATTCTTTACTACCAACCAACTTTCACAATTGGCCGGTCAGGAGAACGTCTTGTCGGAGCTCGAACACTTGCGCCGCTTGTCTGCGCTTGGTCCCGGAGGTCTCACGCGCGAGCGCGCCGGCTTCGAAGTTCGCGATGTACATACATCTCACTACGGCCGAGTTTGTCCTATCCAGACGCCGGAGGGTCCGAACATCGGTCTCATTCTTACGCTTTCATCGTACGCGCGCATCAACGATCTCGGTATTATCGAGGCTCCTTATCGCCGAGTAAAGAATGGTAAGATAACCGACGAGGTTGTTTACTTGAATGCGCTAGAAGAAGAGAGTTACAACATTGCTCACGCCGGCGTCGCTTATGATGCGAAGGGCAAATTTACAGAAGAAAAAGTCGAGGCTCGTATCAAGGCTAACCCTGGCATGGCGAACAGAGACGACATTGACTTCATCGACGTTGCGCCGAATCAGGCATTTTCCTTGGCAACCTCGATGATTCCATTCCTTGAGCATGACAACGCAAACCGTTCGCTCATGGGTACGAACATGCAACGCCAAGCAACCCCTTGTATCGTTCCGGAATATCCTGTTGTTTCGACTGGTATGGAGGCACAGATTGCGACAGCCACGGGCCGCCTCGTTGTTGCAAAGAACGATGGTGTTGTAGAGAAGGTGGACTCTCGCAAGATCGTGGTAAAGACCAATGGAGGCGACAGAGACGAATATCCGCTCGTAAATTTTGCCCGTACCAACGACTTCACGGCCTTTCATCAGCGCCCAATCGTGTCACTCAAACAGGAGGTTAAGAAGGGCGAAGTTTTGGCCGACACATCGTCGACCGATCAAGGCCAGATCGCTCTCGGCCAAAATGCCCTTGTCGGCTTCATGTCATGGGGTGGTGCGAACTATGAAGACGCTATCATTATTTCCGAACGCATAGTTAAGAACAGCAAATTCGCCTCGATTCACGTTGAGGAATTCTCGATAAGCGTTCGCGACACCAAACTTGGGCCGGAGGTTACCACCCACGATATTCCAAATGTCGGCGAATCGAAGCTCAAAGATCTTGATGAAGACGGTATTGTCCGTATTGGCGCCGAGGTTGGCCCGAACGATATTCTTGTCGGTAAAATTACGCCGAAGGGTGAGACGGAGCTGACACCAGAAGAAAGACTTTTGCGTTCTATCTTCGGCGAGAAATCCAGAGACGTAAAGGATACCTCATTAAGAATGGGTCATGGCAAGCGCGGTCGCGTTATCGGTGTCAAAGTTTTTTCCCGCGATAAAGGCGCCAAACTCGAATCAGGCATCATTAAGAAAGTCTATATAGAAGTCGCTCAACTCCGCAGTGTGTCGGTGGGTGATAAGCTTGCCGGACGTCACGGTAACAAAGGTATCATCTCCAGAATTTTGCCGGAGGAGGATATGCCATACATGGCCGACGGAACGCCAATCGATGTTATCTTGACTCCGCTCGGTGTGCCTTCTCGTATGAACTTGGGCCAAATCTTCGAAATGCATATGGGTCTTACGGCAACGCGAGGCGGCTACCAGGCCGTTGTGCCAACCTTCCTTGGGGCAACAACCGAAGAGATCAAAGACGAGCTAGTCAGCTCCGGTTTGGCGGAATCAGGTAAAGTCACTCTCTATGATGGCTTAACCGGCGAGAAATTCGAACAAGATATCGCCATCGGCGTCATGTATATTCTTAAGCTCCACCACATGGTTGAGGACAAGATTCACATGCGCTCAATCGGGCCATACTCGCTTATCACCCAACAGCCTTTGGGCGGTAAGGCGCAAGGTGGCGGGCAGAGATTCGGAGAAATGGAGGTGTGGGCACTCGAGGGTTATGGCGCCGCTCACATGCTTCGCGAAATGCTAACTATCAAATCCGATGATATCGTCGGCCGTTCTGCGACCTTCGATGCTATTGTAAAGGGCGAGAAAATCCGCGAGCCGAATATCCCGGCTTCATTTAATGTTCTCTTAAGCGAGCTCAAGGGTTTGGCACTCGATGTGCAATTAGAAAAGCTTGATAAACAAAAGTCGGACGAAGAATAAAACATACATAAATATATGGAACAAAAAATGTATTCAAAAAATGCTCCGCTCGACTTCAACGCTATCAGCCTGAAGCTGGCATCACCCGAACGCATCAGAGAGTGGTCTCATGGTGAAGTTACCAGACCAGAGACAATCAACTACCGCACTCAACGCAGTGAACGTTCCGGCCTCTTCGATGAACGGATCTTCGGTCCGGAAAAGGATTACGAGTGTTACTGCGGTAAATATCGTCGCATTCGTTATAAAGATATCATATGTGAGAAGTGCGGGGTTGAAGTGACCCGCTCTATCGTTCGCCGTGAGCGTATGGGGCACATCGAGCTTGCCGCGCCTGTGGCGCATATCTGGTTTGTGCGCGGCGTACCGTCTCGCATAGGACTCTTGATGGACCTTTCTGTTACGGATCTTGAAAAAGTAATCTACTTTGCCGGCTACTTGGTTACGAAAGTAAATGATGAAGAGAAAAAGAAAATTCTAAAAGATCTTGATAGCGAATTCAGGTCTAAGATTAAATCTTCGAATTCAGAGGAGGCCAAAGAGGCCATTCGAAACTCTCTTTCAGAAGTTAAGAAAGAAATAGACTCTATTAAGCCGGGTGTCGTCTTCGACGAAGTGCTTTATCATAAATATTCGATGCGTTATGGAACTCTCTTCGATGCCGAGATCGGCGCTGAGGCTATATATAAGAAGTTCAAGGAACTTGATCTCGAGAGCATTGTCGGTGAGATTGAAACGAGACTTGAGAAGGCGGGAACTGCGGAGAGACTCAAACTTAATAAGCGCCTACAGCTTGTGAAGTCGCTTATCCGCGCTGGAGTCCGTCCGGAATGGATGTTCTTGACTATTATCCCAGTAACTCCTCCGGCCCTGCGCCCGATGGTTGCCTTGGATGGTGGCCGTCATGCAACGTCGGATATTAATGATTTGTATCGCCGCGTTATTAATCGTAACAATCGTTTGAAGAGGCTCGTAGAAATAAACGCGCCGGAAGTTATTCAGCGCAATGAAAAGCGTATTCTCCAAGAGGCAGTTGATGCTCTTATCGACAACTCTATCCGCCATGGTAACGGTGCCGCTTCGGCGGTGTCTCAAGCCCAGCGCCGCCCGTTAAAGTCTTTGGCGGATATGTTGAAGGGTAAGCAAGGCCGCTTCCGCCAGAACTTGCTCGGTAAGCGCGTAGACTATTCAGGCCGAAGTGTTATCGTTGTCGGTCCGGAACTTAAACTAAATCAATGCGGTCTGCCTAAGCACATGGCTCTAGAGCTCTTCCGTCCCTTTGTTATCTCCAAGATTCTCGAACAAGAGCTCGCGTTTAACATCCGTGGTGCCGGCAAGCTTATCGAGGAAGGCGCGCCGGAGGTGTGGGCAATACTCGAAGAAGTTATCAAGAATAAATACGTTCTTCTTAACCGTGCGCCGACCCTGCACCGCTTGGGTATTCAGGCCTTCAAGCCGGTTCTTATCGAAGGCAACGCTATCCAGATTCACCCGATGGTTTGTCCGGCATTCAACGCAGACTTCGATGGTGACCAAATGGCAGTCCACGTTCCGCTTTCTGACGAGGCGCAAGAGGAGGCCGGCCGATTAATGTCCGCCGACAAGAACCTGCTTTTCCCTGGTAACGGTAATCCGACCACGACGCCGAAAATGTTGGATATGGTACTCGGCTGTTATTGGATGACAAAGATGGTTCCGGGCGCCAAAGGAGAAGGCAAGTATTTCGCTCGTCCGAACGCCGCTATTATGGCCTATGAATTCGGTGATGTCAGCCTGCAGGCAAAGGTCAAATTACTCGGAGGCACTAGCGAGAAGTATTCTATATTTAAGGGTGAGCTCGTAGAGACTACTGTCGGCAGAGTCTTCTTCAATAGTATTCTCCCATCAGACTACCCGTTCGTGAACTACGAGATTAGCGCCAAGGAAATTGCCGCACTTGTGGAAGAGCTCATCGCTCATTACGGTGCCGAGGCCGCTCCTGCTCTGCTCGATCGTATCAAATCATTTGGTTATAAATACGCGATGCGTTCTGGTATCACTTGGGGTATCGATGATGTCGTTGTGCCGAAGGAGAAGCCGGAGATAATCGCACGCGGTATGGCAGAGGCCAGAGTCGTGGATGATCAATATGCCGAAGGCTTGCTTTCGGAAACGGAGCGTTATCGAATTATGATCGAGCTTTGGCGTAAGGTTAAGGATGATGTCGAGAAGATGGTGCCGATTGCAATGAACCCCACGGGCAGCGTTCACGACATGGTTATCTCAAAGGCGCGCGGCTCTATGAGTCAGATAACGCAGATGGCCGGAATGATCGGCCTTATCGTCAATACTCAAGGACGCCAACTTGACTTCCCGGTTATCCCGTCTTGGCACGAAGGCCTTTCTCCGCTCGAATACTTTATCACCACTCACGGTGCGCGTAAGGGTAACGCGGACACGGCACTTAACACCGCCAAGTCCGGCTATCTTACACGGCGCTTGGTTGACGTCGCCCAGGATTCAATCGTGACACACGAAGATTGCGGTGATCAAATCGGACGCGCTATCGAGCGCAAACATGTAGTCGGCCTGGAACCGGGAATCGCCAATGCCGTTCGTGGCCGTATTATTGCTAAAGATATTGTTAATCCGGACGGCGGAATCCTATTTAAAAAAGGCGTATTACTTAATAAAGCGGACGCAATAATCGTTGACCAATCAGGGATAGAATCGGTGCAGGTTTTCACTCCGCTGACTTGTAAATCAACTCGCGGTATGTGTCGCAAGTGTTATGGTCTCGACTTCGGCCGTAACAAGCAGATCGAGCTCGGTGAAGCAGTCGGTGTCGTCGCCGCTCAGGCTATCGGCGAACCGGGCACCCAGCTCACAATGCGTACCTTCCACGTTGGCGGTGTGGCGCAAGCCGGCGGAGATATTACGATGGGTCTCCCGCGCGTAGAGGAGATCTTCGAGCGACGCGCACCCAAGAATCCGGCTATTATTAGCGAGATTGACGGTACCGTTGTAGATGTTAAATCAGTCGGCCGTGATAAGATTATCGAAGTGTTGTCGGACGACTCTCGCACGACAAGCACCGATTCAAAAACTAAAGAATACATCGTTCCGCAAGTTCGTTCGGTCAAGGTGAGTAAAGGGGATACAGTTAAGAAAGGTAATCTCCTTACCGACGGTTCAGCTAATCTGGCGGAGCTCTTCGAGTTTGGTGGGAAGGTCGTTGTTGAAGATTATATCGTGAACGAAGTTAACCGCGTTTACGCGACACAAGGCGCAACGATTGCCCGTAAGCACGTAGAAGTTATCGTAAGACAGATGTTCTCAAAGAGACACGTTGTTAATTCCGGCGACACAGGCTTGGTGGCGGGGGAAACTGTAGATATTTCTACAGTCGCAGACGCGAACAAGCGCGCGGAGGCTAAAGGTGGCAAGCCGGCAAAGGTTGACGTATTGCTCCTAGGTATTTCGGAGGTTGCGCTTAAGACTCCGTCGTTCCTGTCTGCCGCATCATTCCAGAATACCGCTCGCGTATTGACCGAAACGGCTGTCAAAGGAGGCGTAGACCATCTCCGCGGTCTCAAAGAAAATGTTATTATCGGAAGACTTATCCCGGCGGGCACCGGCTTTCGACAATCTGTCCAGGACAGGGAATCAAAAGAAGAAGAGGAATAGGAAAAATAAATAAAGAATGTCATCCGTCGTCGAACAGATAAAGGCGCGGCTTGGAGTTCAGGATGTTGTAGGCTCGTATCTCAAGCTTGATGGCGCCGGCGCGAACTTAAAGGCTAAGTGTCCCTTCCATGCGGAAAACACGGCTTCTTTCTTCGTGTCTCCGGCACGCGGGAGTTATTACTGTTTTGGATGTAATAAGGGCGGAGACATATTTAGCTTCGTGCAGGACATAGAGGGTGTTGACTTCCGGCAGGCACTTACGCTTTTGGCCGATCGCGCCGGAGTAATACTTGTGACAGGCCCAGAGCAACATACCGATCCGCATAAAATCTTGCGCGAGATAATGGAGACAACGACCCTTTTCTATCAGCAGGAACTCAAGGAAGATAACGAGCCTATGGATTATCTGCTTAAGAGGGGATTACAAAAAGAAACAATAAATAATTTCCGTATTGGTTACGCGCCGGATAGCTGGAAGAAGTGCTTGGATTATCTGCTTGCGAGAGGTTATCAGAATAGGGATATAGACTCGGTTGGATTATCTGCGGTTGGCAAGTCGGGTTCATCGTACGATAGATTCCGCCAGCGTATCATGTTCCCGATAGCAGACAGTATTGGCCACGTCGTCGCTTTTACGGGTAGAATATTGGAAACAAATCGTGAGTCTGTTACTGTCCGCGATATTTCGACTCAAGGTAAATATGTAAATTCTCCCCAGACGGTGCTCTATAATAAATCCGGCGTGCTTTATGCCTATGATAAGGCCAAGGTATCGATAAGAAAAGAGAACGTCTGCATTTTAGTGGAAGGCCAAATGGACGCCATCATGTCTCACCAGGCAGGGCTTACGAATACAGTCGCCGTATCCGGTACAGCACTTACTAATGATCACTTAATGCTTGTTAAACGGTTGACCAATAATTTAATCTTAGCATTCGATGCCGACACGGCCGGAGTGGCTTCATCGCGTCGAGCCGTAGAGATGGCACTTGATCTCGATATGGATGTCCGCGTTGCGGTTGTGACAGATGGCAAAGACCCGGCTGATAGCATAAAAGAGAATCCGGAGGCGTGGAAGCAGTCGGTAAAAAATAGCATTCATGTTATAGAGTATTATCTGCAGGTTATAAGAGAAAAGACTAAGGATTTGCGTGAATTGCGCAAAAGAGTAGAACATGAAGTCCTCCCGCTCGTCGTGCGGCTTAGAAGCCATATAGATCAAGCTCATTTTATCGCGCTTATCGCCGACAGAATCGATTTGAAAGAAGATGTTATCAGAGAGAGTATAAGATCTATGGGGTTGCATAAGTCCGATATGTCATATAAGACCGACACGACCTATATAACAAAAGCTACTCGCACACGCGAAGATGCTATAATAGAGAAAATTCTCGGGATAGTCTTCTGGCAAGAGAGCGAACCGGCAAAAGCGACAATTGATACCGGTACGGTGCGGAAATTGTTTGCTGACATATTTGGTGAGCAAGCAGCCGGTCGAGAACAAGCGCTTATCAACAACAGAGAGAGATTTATGTTCGAGGCAGAAGCCCAGTTCGCCGGTTCTGCAGAAATCTCCAAAGAGATTGATCGCCTGTTCGCTTCTCTCGAAACAGAAATTCTAAAAAAGAAATTTTATATTTGCATGAGTGATTTGAAGAAGTCCGGTATAAGCGAAGCGGAAACAAAAACCCTTTTGGAAGAATGTCAGAAGATGGGCTCAAGGCTTGAAGTTCTAAAGAAATTTGAAAGCAAGTTAATTTAATTTTTAGTACAATATTATGAAAATGAAAAATAAAAAAAAGAAGGCGCAGAAAACGCACAAGATAGTAAAGAAGAAGCACGCACCTAAAGCGAAAAAGTCTGTTGCCAAAAATAAGCAGAAGAAGGTTGTAAAGCAGAAGGCAAAGACCAAGCCGAGGGGCGGGACAGCGATAGTTGCTAAGAAAGAGAGCGGTCTTCAGGCTCGCAAGATTAATCTGCTTATCGAGAAGGCCAAGTCGCGAGGCTTCGTCACCTATAATGAGATCTTAAAAGAGTTTCCGACTATCGAGAATGATATTCTATTTTTGGATGAGTTGTACGAGAAATTCGACGAAGCGAATATTGATGTATTAGAAGGTGGCGGACTTCTTGACGAGCAACTTGAGCAGGATATCGCCCACGCACGAGTGAGTAAAGGACGCGAAGGCTCGATGCCGGATTCTGTGCAGATGTACTTGCGCGAGATCGGCCAGTATCGTCTTATTTCTGCCGCCGAAGAGCGTGAACTATCGAAGCGCATAGCGCTCGGCGAGCGTGAGGCGTCGGACATTCTGGTAAAAGCCAATTTGCGTCTCGTGGTTTCTATTGCGAAGAAATACGTTGGCCGTAGTTCTGATTTGACCCTTTTAGACTTAATTCAAGAAGGAAATCTTGGCCTTTTCAAAGCCGTAGAGAAATTCGACTGGTCTAAGGGTTATAAATTTTCAACTTATGCCACTTGGTGGATTCGCCAAGCAATTACTCGCGCCTTGGCTGACCAATCGCGCACAATCCGCATACCCGTGCATATGGTAGAGACTATTGCGAAGTATAAGCAAGTAGTGCGCAGACTCTCGCAAGACTTGGGGCGCGATCCGTTGCCGGAGGAAATTGCAATAGAGATGGGTATCGAGGTTGAGAAGGTTTATAATATAGAAAAGATAGACCAGAGCACTGTTTCGCTGGAAACGCCGATAGGAGACTCGAGCGACGATAAGTCAACTCTGGGCGAGTTCATCGCCGATGATAAAATTCTTTCTCCCGATCAAGAAAGTTCGCGCCGTATCCTAGCCGACCAAATCAAAGAAATTCTGAACGACCTGACCCCCAAAGAGCGCAAGATATTAGAAATGCGCCATGGTCTCATAGACGGCGTCATGCGTACACTCGAAGAAGTCGGCAAAGAGTTCGGCGTTACCCGCGAACGCATCCGCCAAATAGAAGCCAAAGCTCACGAAAAAATTCGCTACCACCAGAAGGCCAAAAGACTGTTGAATTACTAGCCTTTGAGCGCCGTATCGATAAGCGCTTTGACCGCACTGTAGGGCTGGGCACCGTCTATGAAGTATCTTTTATTGCCGGCTACGATAATACTGTACGGCGTGCCTGTTTCGTTCTGGCCAAGGCCTGCCTTCATCGCCTCCCCTCTTAGACTCTCCAATTTTTGTTTAAATGTATCGGCGGAGACGCACAAAGCTATCTTTGCACCATCCAATTTGAGCTTTGTTGATGCTTCGGCGATGCGCTGTTCGGCGGTAAAGTCGTCGGATATCACAGCAATCTGATTACCATCTGCATCGGCTTTAGTCTCCATTAGAGCGGCGAGGAATTTCCAGAAAGTGTTGTTGTCGTATTGCGATGCCACACACTCGGTTGCCGTAGCTTCCGGATAGGCCTTGGGATGGATGCTTAAGGGGAACTGGCGATACACCCACGCCACCTGGCCGCTGTCTCCATATTGAGACATCACTTCCTGCATAGTGGTATGGAATCGACGACAGAAGGGGCATTCGATATCGGAGTATTCTACTATTGTAATAGGGGCAGATGGATTACCTAGGACATGATCCTTAGCACTAACGGCCGGCATGCTCTTTATGAGCTCAGCGGTTGAGGCTGTTTGTGCTTGTCCCTGACCCTGAACTTGTGCTACCGGCACCGGGCCGGAACCTTTGCTCCAGAGCACTGCTCCGGCAACGATTACACCGGCAATCACGATTGCAATCGGTATAGAGTAGTTCTGCTGTTGGTTTGGTTCCATATATTTTTGTCACACAAGGCGGTTTTCTGCGAGCCCCAGAAGACCGCCTTGTGTGCCATTAGTTATTTATCAGTTCGCTCGAACCTAGACTCTAGCACCGACCAGTTAAGGTTGTCAAAGAATGCGGCAATGTAATCTTTACGCCGGGACGGCAGATAGTCCAAAAGATAGGCATGCTCCCAGACGTCAAGAGCCATTATCACATCCACACCGGCGATCATCCCCATATCGTGATCACTGACCCACTGGATCATAAGTTTGTTTATTGCACGATCTCGGAGGAGTAACACCCAGCCGGCACCGCGTGCCATCGCCGCCGCGCTGACCTGTGACCTCCAGTTATCTAGCGATGCGTATTGAGCCAAAACGGCATCCTTCAGTGCTGTGCCATCGAATACCGAGCCAGACTCGAATTGCTTAAAGTAATATTCGTGTAAACGCATACCGTTGAACTCAAAACCCATTCGGCGCCGGAGCTCTGCCAAAGTGTAGGCATCCCAACCGGAAGAGATGCCGGCTTCGAGCTTGGAAAGAAGTTCGTTTGTATTCTTTACGTACCCCGAATAGAGCTTAAGATGCTCACTAACCTGTTTCTCCGAGAGCCCCTTGAGGCTCCCGAGGGCAAACTTTTTCTCTTCGTACATAATGTTCTTAAATTAACTTATATAATCTGTTCGCAGTATACAGGAGTTGCAAATCGGGTACAAATGTTGGCTTATATTTCCAGCTATTCTAGCTATATATATAGCCATATTTATGATATTGACAGGGTGGATAAAGTGGGTTTTAGTATTGACAGGAGATACTAGATATGATATGATATTTCTCAACAAGCTTTCGAGCTTGTTTTCGATTAAACCCCGTCAGCACGGGACCCAGCATTGCAAAGCCAGGTGATCCTTAGTCGGTTTCGCCAGGTAATGAGAACAGTCCGGAACGCATTAGGAATAGGCTTATTTTATCATTATTCGCCACGAAGTCCGTCGCAGGGGTTCTCCTCGCCGCCAACTTCGCTTTCGCTCCGCAAGCAATTAATTCTATCGCCAATAATGCGCAAACCATCCAAGAAGTCAGCCAGCAAAGCGACGCGACCGAAACGGTTAGCGACGTTCTGCCGGTGTGTGAAGGTCAGAAGCTTGAATCGCGCGCATGCATATCAGCTCTCATTACTGCCTATGCGAAGAAGTATGGCGTCAGCAAGAAGCTAGCCCTTGCCATCGCGCAATGTGAGTCTAATATCAGAGGAAATGTCTTTGGAGATAATGGTAAGGCCTACGGTACATTCCAGTTCCATAAGCCGACGTTCAAGGAATTCTCTGCTAAAATGGGTGAGGATCTCGACTACTACAACAACGAAGACAGCATCAAACTCGCCATGTGGGCGCTTGCAAATAACAAAGAATATCACTGGTCGTGTTACGACAAAGTGACCAACTAATACAAAATCAAAAACACAAGACCGCCTTCTCGAAATTCGCAGAAGGCGGTCTTGTGTTTTACTGCAATGTCGGGATTGCCTCTAGCTTAATCTTCACAGTCTTGGTCGTACCCTTACTTAATACCTTGAGTGCCATAGTGTCGCCGACCTTGTGATCACGAACCAGATTAGACAGGCTGACGTCGCTTGTTAATTTCTTGCCGTCGGCTTCGAGAATTATGTCATTCTCGAGGATACCGGCTTTGTCAGCCGGTGAGCCCGGGGCCACGGCGAGCTCGTCTTTAGAACTTCCGCGGAGCACGAGCATACCATAGTCAACCATCAGATGATTCGCATCTTTAAGTTCCGGCGTAACCGCGGTGTAGCGAATCCCAAGGTATGGGCGAATTATCTTGCCTGCATTCTTCTGTACCGAATCGACGACGCTCTTTGCAAGATTAGCAGGTAATGAGAAACCGATATTTTGCGAACCTTGGGCCACGGCGACATTCACGCCGATTACACGGCCGTCGAGATTTAGGAGCGGCCCGCCGGAGTTACCGGGGTTAATCGCCGCGTCGGTTTGGATAACGTTATCGAGCTGTTCCGACATGCCCGACATGTTTCCGGCCGTGACCGAGCGAGCTAAGCCCGACACAACGCCAACCGAGACCGTATTATTGAATTGGCCGAGCGCATTACCGATAGCGATAGCGGTCTGGCCAACCTGTATGGCGTCGGAGTTTGCGAATTTGAGATAGGGTAATTTTACCCCCCCAATTTTGAGAACGGCGAGATCATTAACAGGGTCTCGAGCGACAACCTTCGCCGCATATTTCTTGCCATCGTTTAGGAACACGGCATACTCCGCCGTCTTGTCGGCCACCACGTGTTTGTTGGTAATAATAAGACCGTCTGGCGAAACAATGAACCCGGAGCCCGCACCGACTTGTTGCAGTTTAGTGCCGTTCTGGCGAAGCTGGGGGATCTGAAAATTAAATCCACCGCCAAAGAGCTGTGCGAATGGATCATTCGGATCAATCCCAGGCACCTGGCTATAATACTGTTCCATTACCGGTACGTCTTTGGATATCACTATTGATACCACGGCACCCTTTGTTGCTTTGACCGTATCGATAACAAATGATTCTTGAGTGTATATTTCTTTGGAGAAAATATTTTTTACTGTATTCTCCGGCGTACTGCTTGCTGTTGCGCTTACTGATTTTGGGTTACCGAACAAGTTAATAAACAATAGGGGGTTAGTCGATAACAACCAAAGACCCCCGAGAAACACGATGAGCGCTCCGACTACGCCGGATACAACGCTCGTGACTACTGGCTTATACGCGTTCATATTGGTATAGTATACTAATGAAATTGATAATTAAGTTGCTAGGCTTTATTGCCTTGCTACTCATTCTTATTATACTCGGGGCGATTTTCCGCGTCCAGTCCGCATACGCAAGTCAAATCATTATGCAGGATACCTTAGCGACGAGCACAATCGTCGGGTTAGTCTTCGGCGCAGGGCTCAAGCCCGATGGCACTCCGCGTGACATGCTCGAAGCAAGAGTGGTGAAGGGCATAGAACTCTTGCAACAGGGTAAGGTGGGGAAGTTGCTCCTATCCGGCGCCTCTGACCTTGGCCACAACGAGCCCGACGCGATGAAAAAGTTTGCCCTTGCGCACGGTGCCAAATCAGACCAACTTGTTCTCGATTATAATGGCAACTCAACCTTCGCCTCATGTTATAACGCCGCTACCGTCTATAATATAAAGAATACTATCTTAGTAACCCAAAAGTTTCATCTCCCGCGAGCCCTGTATCTCTGCAATAATCTCGGGCTAAGCTCGATCGGAATAGCGGCCTCATCAACCAACACTAAAGCAGAAGCAACCTATGCCAAAAGGGAGTACGCCGCAAGCATAAAAGCCTGGCTGGAAATTAACTTGCCCTTCACACGTACCTTTCTCGAGAAATAACCTTATCCTAGAGAGTTCAACTCTCTATTTAAAGGATATTTTAGCTTTCATCGATCGTA
This sequence comes from Candidatus Paceibacterota bacterium, assembly GCA_041660505.1. Lineage (NCBI taxonomy): Bacteria > Bacillati > Minisyncoccota > Minisyncoccota bacterium. The sequence goes on along the minus strand of JBAZWG010000001.1, from coordinate 32,402 downwards.
ATATGCTTTATTTCAGAAAAATTGCCTCGCGACCTTAACCAAGAAGCATAGTTCTTTGGAATTTCGGTAAACTCGGATAATACATCTGTTCCCAGTAATTGTTTAAACTTTTTGCTTCCGCAAAAATCATGGTAGCTGGACCATAAATATTCCTCGACTCCGGCGATTGAATTAGGATTGCAATGTATATAATCAATGACATGGAGCAAGTACTCCTCGTCGTCAATAATTCGGTTTTTGTATCTGCCCTGGAACAATGCACCGCTCCGTTTATGTTTCTCATTGAAATATAGTGTGTATGCTGTCCCCAGTCTTTGCATAAATTTGCTTATTCCTCCAGGTGTACGCTCGTGTAGCAATAGATGAAAATGGTTAGGCATAAGACAGAATGCGCAAATATTCACCAACCGCTCGCCAAGTGGTGAATCTTTATGTCGTCGCTCGAGCGCCTCAAAGGTGTTTGGGCTCTCAATCTGTGTGTCATTCAAGACATTCAGGTATAGGATAAATCTTCGATGGTCTGCGTCGTCTTCGAAGATCGTTCGCTTATCAACGCCACGGTTATAAACATGATGAAATGTGTCTTCTTCAATTGGTGCCCTGTCCATAAAATCAGTTTATCACAAAAAGCCTTATTATAGAGAGTTGAACTCTCTAGTTGTGGAAAAGTCTGAATTACTACTTATTATTTATTCCTTCGTACTATTATACCCGCAACAATACCAGTTATAGATCCCCAGATAATGTGGTTAATCAAAAATTGCATTGATAAAGCTATTATTATTTTTTGTAGCCAACTATCAGGAGAAAGTAAAATCACTACAAAACTCAAATAGTAAATAACAGTAATTGGAATATTAAATATTTCTCTTAGCAATATTTTTGGTACTTTTATGCCTAGTTTCTGATTACGAAACCCCATTACTCCAAAAGCCATTGTATTTATAATTATTCCTACAATCAATAGTATGCTCATGTAATAGTTATTTTATCCTTAATTTCAGAGAGTTCAACTCTCTATTTGAAGGTTATTTTGGAAATTTTTGATTCCCGCTGAAGCCGTTGAACGAGGCTTTTATCGCGCGAGTCTTCACGCCTTTGTTATTGCGATAGACTGACGCGGTGCGGAATGCCGGCCGGCCTTGTTTTTTACCTGCTTTGGTATACGTATTACCTTTCATATTCTTTAGTTAGCTTTCTATATAGACAATAGTCGCAATCAGGACTCGAATCTGGCAAATCTGCGGATTCGAGACACGATTTGATATCTTTGAGCGTTTGAGGTATCCAGCTCGGGTCGCCTTTATATGGAATGAGCTTGATATTGAACTCAAGTTTACCGTCGAAGGCTTCTTTGTCGGTATCGCCGTTGCAGTAGACGAAGTAGCCTGTTTCGGATACATCGAAGCCGTTCATACGGAAGAGCCATTGGTACACTTCCATTTGGCGTTTGTAACCGATCTGCCAGTCGGCATCCAACGATACTTCAGACGTCTTAGACGTGGCCTTATAGTCTACTATTATGAGCTGGCCTTCCGGTGCATGACGCCAGACATCATCAACTCCGCCTGTGACATAGAAGTTAGTTTCCGGATCAGTATATGTAATGCCTCCGCGTAGCGCGTCGCGCCACTCATCCATCTTCTCATGATGAAATGGAATAGCATCCAAGCCGTAAGCCGACATCATCGGATGTGGCGTATGTGCGGCACGGTGAATATCAAATTCTTTTTTTAATAAAGTATCAACGGCAGAGTTAAGACTGAAAGGGTATCCGGGCGGTTGACCAACGCCAAGCTTTCTGTCTAGATAGAAACAGCGCTTACAGTTTAAAAATAAATCTATTTTAGAACGGCTCAAACGGAACGGTGTCTTCGAGTCGGATTCATAAATATTTCTACTGCGTTTGCCTGAATAGTATTTAGACATGATTATTTCTTCTGTAATTGCAAATACATAAAGAGCGGTATCTCCTTGCGGGCAATGTTCTCGAGTTGGGCTTTCGGACCCGGTTCACTCTCTTTATTAGAAGCCCATTCTTCCAGATTCGACAACAAGAATCCCGCCTTTGCTCCGGCTTTTATAAATGATGCAAGCGGTCGATGAAACGATACCGTCGTTTGTTTATCCTTCTTCGCTCCGGGGTTCATAATAATAGACGAGCTGAATTCAGAATAATAACGCCACACCTCGCGTACTTGCGCCTTCTTGGCTGTGTCGTAGCGCCAGTCGCTGTATTTGGGAATTCTGAACATAGGATGATTAAGGACGATGTGCAGACTACCGGACGGCCTAAGAACGCGGGCGCATTCTTGCAACGTCGTTTCCAGCTCCCTGATATTTTGCAGAGCAAGTACTATGATAATTTTATCCACGCTCGCGTCGGCAAGCATGGCAAGCTTGTGCGATTCGCTCACATGGAATTCTATGCGTTCGAGATCCTTGATCTGTGTAGCTTTGCGCGCAAAATCTATTAATGACTCTGACATATCTACACCGATAACGTGTCCGACAAAGGGGAGTAGCGCGTGAGAAAAATAACCCTGACCGCAAGCTAAATCAAGCAAAGTGTCATCCGGTGCAAGCATTAGTAGCTCCGTAAGTTTAGGTAAAATAACCTGCTCCTGATAAGTGTCTGATGAATGCAAGTGGCTGTCGTACCAGACAGCCACATTCTCCCAGCTTGTATCCTTCTTGTCCATAAGACAAGTATGTTTTATTTCAGGTCTTTGCGCAAGGTGTCGAATTCCTTCTTGTCGATGTCGCCCTTGGCATAACGCTCCTTGACCATTTCCATCGGTGAACGGTGCTTGCGGTTGGTGTCGGAAATCTCGCCCATAAGATATTTAATCAGGGCGATCATCGCTGCTATTAAAAGTATAATCCAGAGTGTGCCAATTAGGCTCACGACCCAACCGAATCCCATAGTTCCAAAATTCGAATAGTTCATCATAAAAATTTATTACTAATTTATTACTAATGCCCTTTATAATTATAACAGGTAGCAGAAACTTTGTAAGTGGAAAACTTTATTTGAAGTGTGCTATACTTAAAGTATTACAAGTAATTATTTTTTTATGAAAAATGTATCGAAGTTAGCGATAGTAGGTTTGATGCTTATGGCGGCACCGGTATTGGCTCAGACAACGGCCGCACCGGACGCTGGAAGCGTTAAAGCACAGATTGAAGCGAAGCGCCAAGAAGCAAAGGCGATAGCAGAGAAAGCGAGAGAAGATAAAAAGGCCGCTCTGGAAAAAGCAAAGACGGAAAGAAAGGCGCTACAAGATAAGGCTAAAGCCGAGCGCGAGGGAAAGAAGTCAGCGATAACGGCTGCGGTAAAAGTTCATGTAGCCGCCATCAAGGCAGCGAACGAGAAGCGCAAGGCTGCCATACAGTTGGCGAATGAAACATTTGCCGCCGAGAAGAAGGCTGCTGATGCCGCTCTTGCCGCCGCGAAGAATGGTACAGTAGTTATTCCTCCTGTGACCACAACCACAGTCTCTCAATAAGACAGTCTTCTAGAAAATAAGAACCCCTTGAGAAATCAGGAGGTTCTTATTTTTCTTTCGTTCTTCTGCCATCAACGATGAAGTGCTTAATTGCTGGTAATACCGATAATATAATAATGACAGTGATTATCGGCAGTAGATATTTATCCACGTCCGGGATAACACTACCAAGGAAGTACCCAGCGAGGGTGAGGCCGAATGTCCAACCGAATCCACCAATAATATTGTATGAGAGAAATGTCGAATATTCCATATTGCCGACCCCTGCCATTATCGGTGCGAATGTGCGGATTATGGGGATGAAGCGAGCGAGGATTATTGTCTTCTTGCCGTGGATAGCAAAGTAGTCTTGCGTGCGCGTAATGTGGTCTTTATGAAAGAAGATAGACTCTTCTTTTGTAAATATCTTCGGCCCCGCCTTTCGGCCAAACCAGTATCCGACCTGATCGCCAAGTACTGCACAGACGAACGTTAGTATTAAGAGAGCCCAAATGTTCAGTAAGTTCTGCGAGGCCAAGAATCCGGCGGTAAAGAGCAGGCTGTCACCGGGCAAGAAGAACCCGAAGAATAGTCCCGACTCGGCGAAGATAATCCCGCCGATACCGAAGTATCCGATAGCGGCGATAAGTTTAGGAATGTTGAACATAAAAATTGTAGTTCTTATTATAGCACTTGCGAAACCATAAACAGAAGCCCCGCGTATCAAACTGACTACGCGGGGCAACACCAAGGACCAGAATCAGGTGGTCATTCCTCCATTTCGACCAGCCACCGCCAATACCCGCCCATATGGACACCAGGAAACTCGAGGCTGATGTTCCCGCCTGAATTTATGTACGGGAACAGGTTGGCGTGGAAGTCGGGCGAGACCCACGAGGCGTTGGCTATACCTCGCAGGTGCGGAGTTATCTCGTACTTTGCCACGACGGCGTTCAGCCATTGGCATTCAGGAACTTTCTGCCCCGCCAGTGCTCGCTTCACTGTGGCGAGGCCAAACTGCCTGCCAATAGATACCCACCTGAAGCGGCGCGTCTCTATGCCAACGATAAGTCGCCCTCTGTACTCGAACTCCCCATGCCCACTGACGAACTCGGCGATCATGGCGCTAGGCTGATTGGTGGCGAGGTCGCCGTCGAGCGTCAATTCGAACACCTCGTTATCAGCCGGCATAGGGAGGAGTGGTAGTAACTCTTCAGAATTAGACATGTGACCGGGCATCGGCTTTCCTCCTACAGTAAGCTTGGTAAGGAACAAGAAGTCGAAATGTATAATATCACGTATCAGATGCTCCGTCAAAAGAGTTAGTTCGTATTTTTATGGAGCGACTGTGCACCCTTCAGGGTTCTCGACTACCGTCGCGGGTACTTTTCAGATTGCTTAGCGATATTGAAAAGTCTTTCTCGCCCTGCCACCTCGCAAGCAGTTGCGAGGTTAGGCCGCACACCGAGTGTGCACCCTTCAGGGTTCGAACCTGAGACCTCACGAATGTGAATCGTGCGCTCTAACCAACTGAGCTAAGGGTGCGCAATATTATTGCGCGTGTCTAGATATTTAAGCATAATTTTGTTATACTTACAAAACGTTGACGGGCCTATGGTGAAGCGGTATCACACATCCATGGCATGGATGGAGTTCGGGTTCGACTCCCGATAGGTCCAAAAAAACAAAAAACACGTCGCGGATAACGACATGTCCTTTGTGTACGACGGGAGTGTTGTGCTCCCGTCGAATTGGGCGCCCGAGAGGACGCGGCTAGGGATGAACCACGCCGGCAAACTGGCCGGCGATACTGATCGCGAGCGCGACAGCGCTCAAAACCAGCGCCCAGCCGGCAACCGGATCGTCCCTCATGAATTCAGTGAAGAATTCGATTGGGGATGCGGGTATCGGCCGCGAATCATCTCTAACAATTCTCCACATAAATCCTCCGCTGCAAAGCAGTATTGTGTCTCGGGTGCGTACAAAAACAAGGCGTCATAGTACCACACCCAAAATTTTGCGTCAAATACGGGCTATGGATTATTATGATATAATCGAAAGATGGAAGAAATAAAACAATTTGGGGAGGTCAATTTAACATCGAGTGAACAGAAAACAAACGTAAACATAAAGGAGCGAACTAAGGAAAAACAGGGTTTGGATTTTTGGGCGAAGAGCCTGTTTGAAGCTGGCCGGATCAGTCAAGAGGTATACGACGATTTTATATTTCAGAATAATCATAAAGAGGAAGGGATGAGGAAATTTGGCCTGCCGCAGTTGCGTCATTACGGTTTGTTTAATTCAATCGATGACATCAAAGAAAAACTTTTGGAACAGAAAAACGAACACTTCATCATTCGTTGCAAATCAAAGGAAATGGGTGAAGTGAGGAGACTAATAGATGGAAGCCTTGATGAGATTTGTAAATTCGGTGAAGAACTGCCAGGAGGATTCGCTTCATGGACTGTAGAGGTTAAGGAATACTGCGAGCCGATTATGGCAGGCACTATCATTGTCTCACCGTCCGGGAAAACTAATATTGAAACGTGGAAAGGACCGCACTACCTAAATGTGACGGACTGTCAGAAATTCGAAGCAGAGTTCAATCCAGACGCTCCCGATATGCACTTTAATTGGACTGGGGGTGAAGGCCAAGACCTTCAAGATGGCAAAGAATATGCTGTACGTGCGCTTAAATACATATTCCCTCATTTGAAGCCCAAGGAGAGTAATCCGATTTATACTGAATATTGCGTCAAGCCTACCGGCGAGATTTTCTTCATAGACGTAAACACCTCCCCGATTCTCACCGGCAAACGACCAGCTGAAATCGCTGAGCTGAAGACTACCAATCTATAAGCTTGAGCCTAATTAGTTCTTTGAAATAAATATCAATCTCTTTTTGCGAGAGTTTGAATATCTCCTCTTTTGTAAACCATTTGTATTCTAAGCTCTCTGAATCTATTTTTGGTGTGCCGACGATTGTACCCTGATAGGTAAGTCTGACAACATGGCGTTCCGGAATGCGCAAGATATCTTGCGCGGCAACAAGCGTGGGTTTGCATTTTAGAATCAAACCGGTTTCTTCTTTGACCTCTCTTTTTAAATTTGGCACTAAGCCTGTCCCGGGTTTGATCCTGCCACCAACAATGTCCCACTTTGGACCGATTTCCGGATACTTTTTCGGGTTACGGCGAATAAGCAGATACCTTCCTGATTTGTTTTTTAGCAGAATTTTAACACCGACTTGCAGTTCTCTGTGCATAATATTTTTGGAATTGACTCTAGTCACTGATACAATATATGACACGTAACTAACTTGCAAATTTATGCCAAAGAAAAAAGTTGCCATTAATGGTTTTGGGAGAATTGGGAGACTGTTCTTCCGCCAAGCTTTCGGCCGGCCGGAGTTTGATATTATCGCTATTAACGATCTTGGCAGTGTCGCTAATCTTGCTTACTTACTGAAGCACGATTCTGTCTATGGCAAATATCATCATGACATTATAGTAGACGAAGCCAATCGCACCTTTACTATCGCCGGTAAAACTATCCAGTTTTTGAATGAGAAAGATCCGGCAATGTTGCCTTGGGGCAAGTTGGGGATTGACCTCGCTATCGAGTCTACCGGATTTTTCGAATCCTTCGAGAAGGCAGAGGGACATATCAACGCCGGCGCCAAACGCGCGATAATCACTGCACCGGCGAAGGATGCTGAGGGCACAAGCGGCGGTGCCACCGTGCTTATGGGTGTGAATGACGGTAAGTTAAAGACCTGCGCAATATCCTCTAATGCTTCATGCACCACTAATTCCGCTTCGCCGGTCATGCAGATTTTACAAGAAGGGTTGGGTATTAAGAAAGCGATATTGAGCACTGTTCACGGTATTACCAACACCCAGAGCACGAACGACGCTCCGGTACGGGATGGCACGGACTATCGCAGAGGTCGTGCAGCCGGGCACAACATTGTGCCGTCAACGACCGGCGCCGCTATCGCCGTTACCCGCGCAATTCCCGCATTAGAAAAGAAGTTTGACGGCTTGGCCTTCCGTGTGCCAGTCATTACCGGTTCTCTTGCAGATATTACTTTTATATCTTCGCGCCAAACGACAGTCGATGAGGTTAATAATATATTCAAGAAAGCCGAGGCCGACCCACGCTGGCATGGGATTATGAAGACGACGACAGAACAGCTTGTCTCATCAGACATTATCGGTGAACCGTATGGTGCAATTGTAGATCTGAACTTCACAAAAGTCGTAGACGGTGACCTGGTCAAAGTGCTTTCTTGGTACGACAACGAGTGGGGTTATGTCGCCACACTCCTAATGCATAGCGTGAAGGCGCTTGCATAATTCTAAAGAAACGTTATTATAAGCCAGTATTATTAAAAACTAGCTTTTTATACATGTCTACTATTGTGGTAATGGCAATCGGGGCGTCAATCGTCTCAATCGTCTATGGGGTGATACTCATCTCTATAATAATGAAGAAGTCGCCTGGCGACGAGAAAATGGTCTCTATCCAGCAGGCTATTGAGCAGGGAGCAAAAGCTTACCTCAAGCGCCAGAACACGACCGTACTCGCCGTCGGTGCTATTACCGCTATTCTGCTTTGGTGGTTCATTAGTCAAGTGACCGCCGTTGCATTCATTGTTGGCGCCTTGGCATCAATGCTTGCGGGATATGTAGGTATGACCGTTGCGGTTAAAACAAACTCGCGTGTGACCGAGGAGGCGAAGAAGGGTCTGTCTCAGGCGTTCTCACTTGCCTTCAAAGGCGGCGCGGTCACAGGATTCTTCGTTGTCGGTCTAGCTCTCCTTTCAGTTACACTTTTATACTATATTACAGGTGACATCAAGGCACTCGTCGGGCTCGGCTTCGGTGCATCGCTCATCTCGGTATTCGCGAGACTTGGTGGCGGAATATTCACCAAAGGTGCTGATGTCGGTGCCGACCTCGTAGGTAAAGTTGAGGCAGGTATACCAGAGGATGATCCCCGTAACCCCGCCGTTATCGCCGACAACGTAGGAGATAATGTTGGCGATGATGCGGGCATGGCCGCAGACCTCTTCGAGACGTACGTCGTATCAGCAATTGCCGTAATGATTCTCGGTGCGCTCAAATTCCCGGACCAGGTGATGATTGTCGAGTTCCCACTGCTCATTGGTGCACTCGCGATTTTCTCCAGTATTATCGGGACACTGTTCGTTAAAATTTCCAAGGGTATCATGGCCGCAATGTATAAGGGCCTCGCCGTTGCAATGGTATTGCAGGCGATACTCTTTTGGCTACTTACGACTCCCAACAATCTCGTCACACTCCCACCGGAGCTCCACGCCTTCTGGCCGCTCATGATCGGCCTCTTCGTAACGATTGCTATGGTTCTCATCACAGAATACTACACCTCCAAATCATTCGGCCCCGTACAGCGCATTGCTAAGGCTTCCACGACAGGCCACGGCACCAACATGATCTCCGGCCTCGCAGTTTCGATGCAGGCGACCGCCCTTCCGATTATTGTCATCTCTCTCGGTATCTATTACGCATATTCGACAGCCGGTCAGGATGCGGGTCTCTACGGCATTGCACTTGCCACAATGAGCATGCTTTCACTTTCTGGTATTATTATCGCGATCGACGCATTCGGGCCTATTACCGACAACGCCGGTGGTATTGCCGAGATGGCAGGCTTACCGGAATCGGTCCGCGCTATTACAGATCCATTGGATGCCGTCGGTAACACGACCAAGGCGGTCACGAAGGGTTACGCTATTGCATCGGCAGGTCTCGCCGCCCTCGTGCTCTTCTCGGCCTATACACAGGAATTAACTAACACCAACACCGCGTTTGACCTTAGTGACGTCAAAGTCATTATCGGTTTACTGATCGGCGGCATGATGCCATTCCTCTTTGGCTCGCTCGCGATGGAGGCAGTGGCCAAGGCGGGCGGTGCTATCGTGGATGAGGTTCGCCGTCAGTTCCGCGAGATCCCGGGCATCATGGAGTACAAGGCCAAGCCAGATTATGCCGCGGCAGTTGATATTGTGACTAAGGCGGCACTGAAGCAGATGATTTTGCCAGCTCTAATTCCGCTCGTCTTCCCGCTTATTGTCGGCTTCGGCCTCGGTGCGCAGGCGCTTGGTGGACTCCTCGTCGGCATGATTGTCACAGGAATCTTCGTGGCAGTCTCGATGACATCGGGTGGTGCCGCGTGGGACAATGCCAAGAAATTTATCGAAGAGGGTAACTACGGCGGCAAAAAGTCGCCTGCCCACCAAGCAGCCGTAACTGGTGATACTGTCGGTGACCCGTACAAGGACACTGCCGGCCCGGCCATCAACCCGATGATCAAAGTTGCGACTATTGTTGCACTCTTGATTGCTCCATTTCTGGTATAATAACCTCACCCCGCCCTCCCCGAAGGGGAGGGAGTAAAACAAATTCAAATTCTCGTCCGTTCCCTCTCCTTCGGAGAGGGTTAGGGTGAGGTGAAAATCATGTTCAAAGAAATGCTCATGCGCAAGCTGATAAAAAGTCAGCTTGGAGGAAAAATTCTCGATAATCCAATAGATAAACTTGTTGCACTGGTTACTGAAAATCCGCAGTTTTTCCAAACCGTGGCAGAGGAGGTTAAGCGTAAAACAGACAACGGCATAAACCAGCAAGAAGCAGTAATGCAGGTTATTAAGTCGCACGAGACTGAATTCAAAAGTCTGCAAGATAAATTCAAATAATCTAAATGCTCTCGATAGGTATTGTTGGGTTACCAAATGTGGGAAAGTCCACATTATTTAATGCACTGACGAAGAAGTCGGTGCCGGCGGAGAATTATCCTTTCTGCACTATTGATCCGTCTGTCGGAATTGTCGAAGTGCCGGATGACAGACTCTGGCAACTTTCTAAACTCTCTAATTCGAAGAAAACAATCCCTGCAGCTATCGAGTTCGTTGATATTGCGGGATTGGTAAAAGGCGCTTCGAAGGGCGAGGGGCTCGGTAATGCATTCTTGTCGCACATACGCGAGGTGGACGCCATTGCGCAGGTCGTCCGCACTTTTGAAGACTCTAACATCATTCACGTCTCGGGTAAGGTTTCGCCTTACGATGATATCGAAGTCATCGAGATGGAGCTTATCTTGGCTGATATGGATGTGGTAGAGAAGCGCCTACAAAGCAATGAACGCGACTTTAAGCGCGGAGACAAAGAGGCTGTATTGCTTAAAGAATTATTACTGAAAATAAAAGAGAAGCTAGAGGCGGGTAAACCAGCGCGCGAAATCATTCCTAGTGAATTCGAGAAGTCTTTATATAAACAGCTTAATTTACTTTCTGCTAAGCCTATATTATATGTACTCAACACGTCTGAAGCGAGCGAGAATAAAGATATAGAGTTACCGGGGACAGTCATTAAGATAGACCCGATATTTGAGAAAGGGTTAGATGACTTGATTAAGAAGAGCTATGAGCTTCTGGGGTTAATTACTTATTTTACAACAGGCGAAGATGAGTCGCGGGCATGGACAATCAAGAAAGGCTCAACGGCGCCGGAAGCGGGGACTGCAATACATAATGACTTTAAAGATAAATTTATCCGAGCAGAAGTCGTCTCTTGGAAAGATTTGCTAGAAAATAATGGTTACGCCCAAGCCAGAGAAAAAGGTCTAGTAAAAACCGAAGGCAAAGACTACATAGTCAAAGACGGCGACGTAATCGAGTTTAAAATTTAAGTAGAGACCAAGATGCCGCGATGACGCTCGCGGCGGGCGGGAGTTAAGTGAAGCAGGACCACCATAGTCCATATCTTCACCTCCTTTCGGGTCTCATGCGGCTGGCATCATCAGCCGAACTCTGGTCCTCTCCTTGGCGACCACTGCTCGCACCAGCTCTATCAAGGCGATAATCACGTCCACCTTGACGCTGGCCGAGTCCACGTCCTCGTCACCTCCTTTGATGCGGACATGGCCTCGCTTGGCTCCAGATCGGAGCGGCTCCTTGACGGAACCGAGATACCTCGAGATCTCTGCTTGAACTGCCGACTCGAGATCCATCTCGAGTCCGATGATGCGGTGCTTGATACTGCCGTCATCGTGACGATTGAACTCGATAATGCAAGTCCATCGCATGAGAATCACCTCCTTTTTTCTCACCTCTGGCGAGAAAGCTTAGCTAACTATTATATACCTGACTGTAGAAATAACACAAACTTGCCAATAGGTAGTGTGATATGTATAATCATTACTAATGAAATCGTACGACCACAAGGCAATAGAGACTAAATGGCAGGCAGTATGGGAGAAGGACGGTTCATTTACTGCGACTGAAGATATAAATAAAAAAAAGTTTTACGCATTGGTTGAATTCCCGTATCCGTCAGGCGATGGATTACACACGGGTCACGCACGGAGCTACACAGCGATGGATGTCATCTGCCGGAAGCGACGGAGAGAAGGTTACTCCGTTCTTTATCCGATTGGTTGGGATGCCTTCGGCTTACCGACAGAAAATTACGCGATTAAGACTGGCAGGCAACCGGCGGATATTACGAAAGAAAATACAGATACATTTCGGAGGCAACTCAAGGCTCTTGGATATTCGTTTGATTGGAATAGAGAGATCGATACTTCGGATCCTAAGTATTACAAATGGACGCAGTGGATATTCTTACAACTCTTAAAGAACGGTCTGGCCTACAGAGGCAAGGCGACTGTTAATTGGTGCCCAAAGGATAAAATTACCTTGGCGAATGAAGAGGCTGTGGGTGGCGTCTGCGACAGATGTGGCGGACCGACAGAGACGCGCGAAAAGGAGCAATGGATGCTTGCGATAACAAAATACGCCGGCAGGCTTTATGACGACCTTGATCAGACAGACTATCTGCCAAAAATCATTACCCAACAGCGCAATTGGATAGGGAAGAGCGAAGGGCACAATATCAAGTTTAAAGTTGAAAGTGAAAAGTTGAAAGTTGATACCTATATAGAGGTTTTCACTACGCGCATTGATACTATATTCGGTGTTACTTACATTGTGCTGGCGCCGGAGCACGCTCTTCTGCAAACACTTGAACTTTCCAACGATGTTAAAGAATATGTAGAGCGAGCTAAGAATAAGCAGGATATGGAGCGTACTGCGGATGATAAAGAAAAGACCGGAGTGGAGCTTAAAGGGATAAAAGCAATTAACCCAGCAAATAACGAGGAAATTCCTGTCTGGGTCGCAGATTACGTGCTCGGCCACTACGGCACGGGCGCAGTTATGGCCGTGCCAGCGCACGACGACCGCGATAATGCATTTGCCAAGAAATATTCTCTGCCTTCAAAACCCGAGGCTCCATTCGCGACAAAGGAACAAGCGGTCTCGTTCGGCGCGACAGAAAAGACCACTTTTAAATTACGCGATTGGGTCTTCTCGCGCCAACGTTATTGGGGTGAGCCCATACCTGTCGTGCACTGTTTGATTTGCGGGATAGTGCCCCTGGATGAATCGGAATTGCCCCTTACTCTGCCCATCGTAGAAAAATATCAGCCCACAGACACGGGCGAGTCGCCACTCGCGGCCATAGACGACTGGGTCAATACTATCTGCCCGCATTGCGGGGGTCCGGCCAAGCGCGAGACCGATACGATGCCTAATTGGGCTGGCTCAAGCTGGTACTACCTTGCATATGTGATGCAAGGAATTTCTAATTTCGAATTTCCAATTTCTAATTATGCAGACGCCTTCAAATACTGGACGCCGGTGGATTGGTACAACGGCGGCATGGAGCATGCGACCCTGCATCTCCTGTATTCTCGCTTCTGGCATAAATTTCTATTTGATATAAAAGCGGTGCCGACGAGTGAGCCGTATATAAAGAGAACGGCACAAGGGATGATACTGTCCCATGGCGGGATAAAGATGTCTAAGTCTAAGGGTAATGTCATAAGCCCGGACGAATTTGTGCAGAAATTCGGCGCGGACACTCTCCGGCTTTATGAATTATTCATGGGTCCATTCGATCAAGCGATTGCATGGAATACGGATAGCTTGGTTGGAGTATACAGATTCATTGAGAGGGTAGTAAATTTAAGCGAGAAAGTTTCTAAAGAAGCACCTATTGGCGACATCGAAATTCTTCTTAATCAGACTATAAAAAAGGTCAGTGAAGATATTGAAGAAATGAAGTTTAACACCGCGATAAGCAGTCTCATGATATTGGTTAATGAACTTGCAAAAGAGGCGAAAATTTCTACAGATTCTTACGGAGTTCTGCTCCAACTCCTCTCGCCTTTTGCGCCTCATGTGACAGAAGAACTCTGGGGGGGGCTAGGCCATTCAACATCTATTCACGCAGTATCGTGGCCTATTTTCGATACTGCAAAATTACAAGCTGATACAGTAGAATTGGTCATCCAGATAGGCGGCAAGGTGCGCGGACGATTGAATGTGAAGAGAGGAATTAGCGAAAAGGAGGCTATAAATATGGTGTATTCTGACGAATCGATAAAGAAGTGGCTGGTAGAAGGACAGCCCAGGAAGACTGTGTTTGTACCGGACAGATTGTTGAATATCGTGCTCTAATTTGACTATTTATAGATAAAATGATATAAATAACACCATGATTTCTGCCAAAATCTCGTTCGATTCAAAGAAAGTCGTTCAAACACTCTTGGGAGTGTTGCCGACACGCGCCAAGGACATCATCAAGAAGCGCTATGGTCTCGGCAATGACCCGAAGAAAATGACACTGGAGGCTATCGGCACAGAGTACGGTATCACTCGCGAACGCGTCCGTCAGATCGAGAATTTTTCATTACATCATATTCGCAAATCAAAAGTATTCGAGGAGATCGACCATGTCTTCGTTGAGCTGAAGGACTTAATGAAAAAGTATGGGGGCATCGTGCAGGAGAAGGATTTTTTCGCCCATCTCTCGGCCGATAAAAAAGTACAAAATCATATAAATTTCTTCTTAACACTAGGAGAAGAATTCAAAAGAATAAAAGAAGATGACGACTTCCATCATCGCTGGAGCGTAGACCCGGTCGCAGAGGAATCTGTTCACAAAGCACTAAATGCTCTTCACAAAAAGCTTTCTGAACACGATCTCGTTTCCGAGACGGAGATAACTCTTAAATTCCTGGAGGAGATACATGCAACGGATAAAGAATTCCAGGACGGAGAAACTGTTATGCGCTGGCTCAAGCTTAGTAAGCGTATCGGGCGCAACTCGCTCGGCGAATGGGGTATTGCCAAGTCGCCCAACATCAAGACCCGCGGCATCCGCGACTTCGCATATTTGGTTATCCGCAAGAACGGTTCTCCTATGCATTTTACAGAGGTTGCGAATCAGATTAATAAAGTCTTCGGCAAGAAGGCCCATGTTGCCACCTGCCACAACGAACTCATTAAGGACAACCGCTTCGTGCTCGTCGGCCGTGGTCTCTATGCGCTCAAAGAGTGGGGCTACTCGAAGGGGACGGTTAAAGATATCATTAAAACTATCATTGAGAAGCATGGTCCGCAGACCAAAGAGGACATAGTGAAGCGAGTCATGCGCGAACGTTACGTCAAGGAGAACACCATCATGGTCAATCTCCAGAGTTCCAGACTCTTCGGCCGGGACAACGACGGCAGGTACGTCGTATTATAGATCGCGTTATAAACAGTCTTTACATTCACCTCATTTCTATAGTGTGGTATTATAATGGTGCATGGACACTATCCGTCTCATTATAGGACAGACTATTTTCGATAGCTTATGGGCGATGTTTATAATGTTGCCAATATCTTTGCCTATAATTTTCTCTGTTATCGCTGCGATCCTATACAGAAGACATAATCTCACCCAGTTGCTCCTATCGGAGCCGTATACTTTTATCGAAATTAAACTTCCGCGCGAGATGAATAAGTCGCCGCGGGCGATGGAGCTAGCGATGAACGGCTTCTATCAGACTTCCGCCGGTAATTGGTATTCCAAGTTCTTTCGTGGTCGTCACCGTCTGTGGTTCTCTCTTGAACTTATTTCTCTTGAGGGGACGATTCATTATGTAATAAGAACACCGGAAAGATATAGAGACCTTGTAGAAACTAATTTATATTCACAATTTCCGGATATAGAGATTCGGGAGGTTTCTGATTATACGCTTAATGTAGACTATCTCGAACACCCGGACAACTGGAGCGTCTTCGGCGTGGAGCTTAAGCTTAAAAAACCGGACTGCTATCCGATTAAAACCTATGTAGACTTCGAGCTTGGCAAAGATCCTAAGGAGGAGTTTAAGACAGACCCAATGCTCGGTATACTTGAGACATTAGGCAGTATAGGCCCCGGCGAGCAGTACTGGATTCAGATAATGATTATGCCATTCCTGGAGGAAAGCGAAGATAAGCTTAAGGAGGAATTGAAGGAGGCTATTGCGTCTCTGGTTAGAAGGAAGGCGACGGTGTCGTTCGGCGAAGGCGAGATAATGGTAAATGAAATGCCGTCTCCGGGAGAACGACTGGTTGCCGAGACGCTTGAAAATAAACTCGCGAAGCCGATTTACGATGTGGGCATTCGCTCGATGTATATCGCCCGCAAGGAATCGGCGGTCGGCCCGCGAAAATATGGCGCCTTCCAACCGTTCCGTGTTTTCAACTCTCCGCAAATGAATAGCTTCAGTATCAGAGTTGATACCGATTTCGACCATCCATTCTCATTCCAGGGCGGTTGGTATCCGAAGAAGTATCGGGTACCGAAGATGTACCGACAAATGTTCGACGCCTACCGCAAGCGTTCTTATTTCTATACTCCGTACAAACGCGTTCCGATGCAATTGAATGTCGAGGAACTCGCTACAATATGGCACTTCCCGGGTCGTGTCTCTGAGACTCCGACACTCGGCCGTATAGAGTCCAAGAGAGGCGAGCCGCCTGTTAATCTGCCGGTATAAAGTGCAACCTCACCCCTGCCCCTCTCCGAAAGAGAGGGGAAATGCGGGGGATTCTTTCCCTCCCCTTCGGGGAGGGTTAGGGTGAGGTGAATTACATTATGAATATCAAAAAAGTGTACGTGGGCATGTCCGGAGGGGTGGACTCGAGTGTCTCCTCATATCTTTTACAAAAGGAAGGTTACGAAGTGACCGGAGTTTTCATTAAAACCTGGTCGCCGGATTGGATGCCGTGCACATGGAGGGAGGAGAGGCTGGACGCCCTGCGCGTCGCCGTCCATCTGGGCATTCCGCTCATAACAATAGACGGCGAGAAGGAGTATAAAGAAAAAGTCGCTGATTATATGATTAGCGAATATAAGGCCGGTCGCACGCCGAATCCGGACTTTTTTTGCAATAATTTTATAAAGTTCGGATTATTTTATGATTACGCGATAGCAAACGGCGCCGATTACGTCGCCACCGGCCATTATGCCAGAATAGTTGAAAGTACAAAGTTGCCGTGCCTGCCGGCAGGCAGGAAAGTTGAAAGTGAACACGTACTTTGCACGGCAAAGGATTCTGGCAAGGATCAATCCTACTTTGTCGCTGGAATAAAAAAGGGGCAACTATCTAAAATTTTATTTCCGATAGGCGATTTATTAAAATCAAAAGTGCGCGAGATTGCGAGAAAAGCAAAGTTACCGGTGGCAGAAAAGAAAGATAGTCAGGGCCTGTGCTTCTTGGGTCCGGTGAATATAGAAGATTTTCTCTCGCATTATATTCCAACTAAACAAGGCGACGTGTTAGATGAATCTGGAAAAGTAATAGGCGAGCACAACGGCGCGGAATTTATAACACTAGGCCAACGCCATGGCTTCAAAATCACCGACTCGGGCCTTGCGGGTAGAACATTCTATATTAATTCAAAAAACTTGAGCGATAACACTATTACCGTTTCCGAACAACAAACAGGGGTAAGGCGAAACCTTACCCTGTCACAAACGAATTGGTTTATAGAGCCCGAAGAAGGTAGAGAATACGCCTGCCAATGCCGATATCATCAGAAGGCATTACGTTGCAAAGTATCGGGTAATAATGTAGAACTTCTTGATACACCTGCCGATCCACCGACTCCGGGCCAAATTTGCGTGATATACGATGGCAAAAAAATAATTGGCAGTGGCGTAATATCATAATATATTGTAATCTAGACCCATGACGTCAAAAGAAATACGGCGGAAATATCTGGAATTCTTTAGGACTCGCGGGCATGCCGTGATTCCTTCGGCGCCTTTGATTCCGGAGAATGACCCGACCACTTTATTTACAAGCTCCGGCATGCAACCTCTGGTGCCTTATCTGCTAGGCCAGGAACATCCTGAAGGCGTGCGACTTGTTAACTCGCAGAAATGCTTCCGCGCAGAAGATATCGAAGAGGCTGGCGATAATCGCCATACGACCTTTTTTGAAATGCTCGGGAATTGGTCTCTGGGTGATTATGGCCGAGAGGAACAGCTTCCTTGGTTTTTTGATTTCTTGACGAAAGAAGTAGGTATACCGGCCGAGCGCATTTCTGTGACCTGCTTCGAAGGCGACGAAACGCTGGGCCTTCCGCGGGACACTGTAGCGGCAGATATTTGGAAACAGCTCGGCATCCCGGAGGATCGTATTCACTTCTATCCCGCGAAGAAAAATTGGTGGAGCAGATCAGGTACTCCTGACAAGATGCCCGTGGGTGAGCCTGGCGGACCAGATTCTGAAGTATTCTATGACTTCGGTAAGCCCCACGATACTAAATTTGGCGAGACATGCCACCCCAACTGCGACTGTGGGAGATTTGTCGAGATAGGGAATTCTGTATTCATGGAATACAAGCGAGGCGCGAACGGTTTTGAAAAACTACCTAGACCGAACATAGACTTTGGCGGGGGGCTTGAGCGTATCGCAGCGGCCTCGATAGATTCGCCCGATATTTTCCAAACAGACTTGTTTACCAAGACTATCGAGTCTATCGAAAAATCAAGTGGGAAGAAGTATTCTGAATACGCTTATCCAATGCGTATTATCGCTGATCATTTGCGCGGAGTTTGTTTTATGGCCGGTGCCGGCATCATTCCTTCCAATACAGAGCAAGGGTATATTATGCGGCGTCTGCTTAGACGCGCGATTCGTTATGCCGACAGTATTGAACTGGCCGAGGGAAGATTAACAACGTTCGTCGAGGAAACTCTTGCGCCGTTCATCGGCGTATATGACGATGTTATCGCAAAGAAAGAAGAAATTGAGCTTCTGGTGCGAGATGAGGAGGCAAAGTTCAGGCTAACGCTGGAACGCGGGATGAAGCACTTCAAGAGCTTGGCTGGGAGCGAAATATCAGGTCAAGACACATTTATATTATTCACTACCTACGGATTCCCGATCGAGATAACAGAAGAACTGGCGAAGGAACAAGGCAAGACAGTCGACCGCATAGGTTACGAGCTGGCGATGAAGGCGCATCAGGATCTTTCGCGTTCCGGCGCCCTACAAAAATTTAAGGGTGGTTTGGCAGACCAATCAGAGAAGACCATTCAATATCACACAGCCCACCATATTCTGCTTAAGGCGTTACAGAAGGTGCTTGGTTCGGACGTTCATCAGCGAGGCTCCAATATCACAGGCGAACGTTTGCGCATCGATTTTTCTTACGGAACCAAGATGACGCCGGAACAAAAGTTGGAAGTCGAGAAAATCGTAAATGAACAGATTCGAACGAATATCACCGTCAATCATAAAATGATGGCACGAGAGGTCGCGGAGAAACTCGGCGCAGAACACGAATTCGGAGCGAAGTATCCCGATATGGTTTCTGTCTACACGATAGGAGATTCTATCGAGTTCTGTGGCGGACCTCACGTCTCCAACACTTCCGAAATAGCCGGAACATTCAGGATTATGAAAGAAGAAGCGGTCGCCGCCGGTATACGAAGAATAAAAGCAGTGTTATACTAGATAACAATGTCGCGAGAAAATTTTATTGTAGTCGACATAGGGAGCTCAAGAGTTGTTGGCGCACTGATAGAAAAAGAGGCCGACAAGCCGAAAATTGTGTACGCCTCCTACAAGGAGATTCCTTTTAAGGAAACTGTGGAGCCGGCTCGCTACCAGAGTTTGGTGGTCTCGGTACTTAGAGATTGTCTTAACGACCTGACGCATCATCTGAATGGTGTGAAGCCGAGGCGAGCCTTATGTACGCTATCGTCTATTATGTGCGACGTCAGTCTTGCGACTCGGATGGAGAAGTATCAGTCGGAAACATTAATCACAAAGAAGATAATCGAATCGAATGATAACGAGCAGACGTCTATAGATAAAACAAAAAAGATCCTTGACCATGCACTCATACAGATAAAGCTTAACGGTTATCCGACAACGAATCCAGTTGGCAAGACGGCGCATTCTCTAGAGATGACAATTTACACGAGTACGGTTGATACCGAACTGATAAAACAACTAACCGACGAAATCGGCAAGGGCTTTCATGGTATCGACATTTTAAGCCATTCGACATCATTCGTGATATTTACCGTTTTGCGAAACATGATACATGACGACAACTTCGTTTGCGTCGATTTCGGAGGCGAAATTACCGACATCATAATATCGAAGCGGGGAGTATTGGAGAAAACAATCTCTATCCCGTTCGGCAAGAATATGATTCTGCGCGAAATAATTAAGACAATGAACGTGTCGCTAGAGATAGCGGAGAGTTCGCTCCATCTGTATCACACGAACAAGCTGTCCTCGGAATTTATCGATCCTCTAAAGCAGGTTCTGGATGCCTGCAATCAGCGCTGGAATACTCTTTTTCTTGGAGCGCTGGAACATGTGACGCTCGATTCTCTTCTGCCTCAAGATGTCTACCTGCTTGCTCATCCGTCCGTAGCGCCGATTATTTCCAACTACCTGGAGTCGGGGAAGTATGATAGGTATGTGTTCGTCGGGCAGAAGTTCCGTGTCCACGAGATAGCGGACAAGACTCTACGGTCCTTTTGCGACTCCAAGGATCAGTCAGCATTTATCGATCCAACAGTAGTGATTTCTGCCTTGTTTTCTGATACACTACATAAAGAGCAGTAATCAAAAAACTTATGCAGGATATAATATTCCCCAAGCACAAAAAAGAATTAATAGAATCGTTGCACGGCAGGCCAAAATTGCCGATCATAGGCGGAGCCCCTTCACGCGGACCGAAATTTAAGCGTTACCTTAAGGTTGCCGGGGCACTCGTTGCTGTATATCTGGTTGCCTGGGTAATTATTTCATACGCTTCGCGCGCCGAGATAATAATAACGCCACACAGAGAGGCTGTCGTTTTCGACGATTTGATAATCGCCTCGCGCGCCTCATCAACGCCGACAGATACCGTCGGCTTCCAAATTATGACGGTAAAAGACGAGGCAAACGCTAGCATTAGCGCCACAAAGAGCGAGTCGGTAACCACCAAAGCAACCGGAGTCGTTATACTATATAATAGAACGGCGACATCCCAGAAACTTGTCGCAAGAACGAGACTCGAAGCAACGGGTGGCAAACTTTACCGCATAATCTCTAATGTAACCGTACCAGGCGCCAAGACAGTTTCCGGCAAACTCACGCCTGGCTCGATAGAGACAAAGATTGAGGCGGCGTTACCCGGAGCTGATTATAATGGCGGACTTACAGACTTCACTATACCCGGCTTCAAGAACTCGGCTAAATTCTCCCAATTTTACGGCCGATCGAAGACGGCAACAGAAGGTGGCCTGATAGGGACTAGGCTGATAGCCTCTGAACAAGAGCTGGCAGATGCCAGAGTTAAGCTAAAGAAAACTCTTGCCGATAGTCTTGCAAAAAAAGCTGTCGAATCAATACCACCCGGCTGGATAATGTATAAAGACGGCACTTTCCTTGATCTCGCGGAAAAGACAGACCAGAAACAAACGGACGGAGACAGCAAGGGTACGGTCACCTTAACCGAGAGCGGAGCGCTTAGAGCGGTTATTTTGAACGAGGAGGATTTACGTGCCTACACGATTAATCATAAGCTTAAGAATAAAGACGCCGCTTCGTATCACGTAAAAGACCTGAATACCCTGGAGTTCGCAATAGTAAACAAAAACAATTTTGCCGTTAATAGTAGCGAGACATTTACTTTCTCTCTTAAGGGCAACACTTCCTTGGTGGCGGATATACCCGCAGAACCTTTAACTGCCGATCTGCTTAATAAAGCATATTCCGAAAGAGCTAAAGTCTTCCGCAAATATAGCGGTATAGAAACCGCGGAGGTCAAGCTATTCCCCGGGTTTATTTCATCGTTCCCTTCGGACAAGGACCGCATAAGCGTGAAGGTTAAACAGGCGGACAGCCCCGCCCCATAAATTGCTTGACTTATAGGGCTCTTTTCTGTTACTATGCATAGACTTGTCATATGGAGATAAAAGAAGGCGTTGTAACTGAGGCTTTGCCTAACACCATGTTTAGGGTGCAGTTTGAAGGGGGCAAGTCGGTTATCGTCTATCTGGCGGGCAAAATGCGCATGCATAAGATTCGTGTTCTTATCGGCGATAAAGTCGCCGTAGAGCTAGATGACTATGGCGAGAAGGGTAGAATTGTGAGACGTTTTTGAGCCCAGTTTAAATATTTCAATATTTAAATATTTCAAATGAAAGTACGATCAACTGTTAAAAAATTCTGTACGAAGTGTAAGTTCGTCAAAAGACGCGGTGTTATTTTCGTTACTTGCGTTACGCCCAAACATAAGCAGAGACAAGGATAGACTACGCGCTACGCGCAAATTTAAACATTTAAAATTCCAATATTTAAAAGACATGAGAATCTCTGGCATTACATTACCGGACAACAAAAGAATCGAGATAGCCCTCACGGCTATTTACGGCATCGGACGACCGCTCGCGCATAAAATTCTCGACACCGTTAAGATAGATTATGGCACCAAAGCAAAGGACCTGACCCCAGATCAAGAAGGTAAAATCCGCAAGGAGGTAGAGTCGCGCAAGACAGAAGGTGATCTTAAACGGGAGGTTTCGGCCAATATCAAACGCCTGAAGGATATCAAGAGTTATCGCGGAGATCGCCACGCTCGCGCACTTCCGACACGCGGCCAGCGCACCAAGACCAACTCGCGTACACGCCGTGGAAATGTCCGCAAAACGATGGCATCCGGCCGCAAGAAGTTGGATAAGAAATAATAACGACGGATAAAGTTCAACCTTCTAGGTGCTCACGGTTGAACCTTCCCGACAAAAAGATTTAAACATTTAAATTAGAGAAATGGGAAAGAAACGAATCATCACCAAGAACGACAGCGGAGTAGACCAGGGTCTTCGCGCGCGCTCCTTAAGTAAATCTTCACGCACTCGCTTCGACGCCGGCGTACTGCACGTCCACTCCACGTTCAACAATACCCAACTCTTACTCACAGACGAGAAGGGTAACGCATTGGCATGGTCATCATCCGGTGCGCTCGGATTCAAGGGCGCCAAAAAGGGAACGCCGTTTGCGGCCGCAAAAGTGGGTGAGTTACTAGCCGAGAAGGCCGAGCTCATGGGCATGAAGGAGATTGATGTAGTCATCCGCGGCATCGGTTCCGGACGAGAGTCTGCCATCAGATCCTTCACCGCCAAAGGTATCGTCATCAGCTCTATCAAGGACGCCACGCCGGTTCCGCACAATGGCCCAAGACCCAAGAAACCTCGTCGCGTATAGTCTCCTAAATTTAAAGATTTCAATATTTAAAAATTTAAAATGATTAGACGACCAAAATTCAAAGTTAGCCGACGCCTCGGTGACCGCATTCATCCAAAGACCCAAACGGCCAAGTATTCTGTCTCGGCTGCCAAGAAGGGTCCGGCCCACAATGTAAAGAAACCGAGTCAGCGAACAGAATTCGGCACACAGTTTGTCGAGAAGCAGAAGGTCCGTCTGACCTACGGTGTCACCGAGAAGCAGTTTCGCAAGTACGTAGAGAAGGCGCGTGAAGAGACCAAGGCAAACCCGGCACAGAATTTGCACGAGCTACTGGAGTCACGCCTGGATAACGTAGTCTACCGCGCAGGTATTACTCCGTCACGACCGGCTGCCCGCCAGCTTGTGTCCCACGGACACGTCTTTGTTAACGGTTCCCGTCAGTCAATTCCATCATACCCGGTAAAACGCGGAGATGTCGTCACTATTCGTGAAGCAAGCGCGAAGAGCAAGCTCTTTACAGACCTCGACGTCAAGCTTAAGAAGCACAAATTCCCAACATGGCTCTTATTCAATGAAGATAAAGTTGCGACGGAGGTGTCAGCCATGCCTGTCTTTGCAAAGGGTGAAGCGGGTCTGAATCTTGGATCGGTTATCGAGTTCTATAGCCGAGTATAAGGCAGTCTGGTTTCTCGCCCTTGCTATTTTGGCAAAATTAATGTATTATATTTAAACATTTTTAACAAAAAGTTACATGGCTGATTATACAATTTTGCTCCCTTCTAAGCCCAAGATTTTGCAAGAAGACGGGAACAAGGGTCTCTATGAAATAGATGGTCTTTATCCCGGCTATGGACATACGCTCGGGAATTCTTTGCGACGCATAATCTTATCGTCCATGCCCGGTTGCGCGATAACCAGCGTTAAGATCGAGGGAGTTCCGCACGAGTTCTCAACCATCGAGAACGTGAAGGAAGATGTCATAATGATCCTTTTGAATATCAAGAAGATTCGATTCTCTATGTCGTCCGATGAACCCGTTAAGGCATTCATCAACGTTAAGGGCTCTCAGAATGTCACCGCCAAACAGATAACTGTCCCCGGACAACTCGAGATTATGAACCCGGACCAGCACATCGCTACACTGACAGACAAAAACGCTTCTCTCAGCATTGAGCTTGTAGTCGAGAAGGGTTTGGGCTATGTACCGAAGGAGGTTAGCAGAAAGGAAAAAGCGGAGATCGGCACCATTATGATGGATGCAATCTTTACTCCTATCAGACGAGTAAGTTATGAGGTTGAGAACATGCGCGTCGGCAATCGCACCGATTACAACAGGCTTCGCATGTTCATCGAGACAGACGGTATCATTGCTCCCAGAACCGCTCTCGAACGCTCGATAGAAATAATGATCCAACAGCTCAAGGCAATAGTCGGATTCAAAGAAGCAGAGCCGGAAGAATTATCTGCCCCGGCAACAATGAACGATTCTGTTCCGGAAGCAACAGGCGACCAAAAGGAGAAGCAGGAGGATATCCTTAAAACAAGAGTTGAAGATCTGGAACTTTCTGCGAGAACTCTCAATGCTCTTACCGAGGCAAGCATCCGAACCATCGGTGGCTTGGCACGCAAGCGTGAAGAGGACCTGCTCGAGCTTGAGGGCTTGGGCGAGAAGGGGATCTCCGAGATCAAGCGTGCATTAGCCAACTTCGGTATAACACTTAGGGAGTAATCAAGCATTTAGAAACGATCTATGCACCACCACAACAAAAACAGAAAATTCGGACTCGAGAACGACGCGCGACGCGCCCTGATGCGTTCGCTGGCGGAGGCTTTGGCATCAAAGGGGGTCATGACCACGACCGATGCGAAGGCGCGTGAACTTCGCCCTTATTTCGAACGTTTGCTTACTATCGGTAAGAGAGATACGGATGCGGCTCGACGCTTGCTGACAAAGCGTCTCGGTACCAAGGCTCGCGCAGAGCTCGTGGTCAAGGCTGCAAAGACTGTAGGAACTCGCACCTCTGGCTATACTCGCATCGTGAAGCTCGCGCCACGCAAAAGCGACGCCAGCCCGATGGCAATCATCCAGATAATTTCTGAAACTAAGTAAACTCCTATGACCACACATACTATTGACGCAGAAAATAAAGCACTCGGACGTATTGCAAGCAACACCGCAATGCTACTTATGGGCAAAGACACTGCCGCCTTTGAACGCCATGAAGCGCAGGAGAACAAGGTGCTCATCACCAATGCCAGCAAGATGAAGATTACGGAGAAACAGCTTAAAGACAGAGTTTATACAACATTTTCCGGTTACCCGAGCGGCCAGCGCTATGAGAACATGGGCGAGACTATATTAAAGAAGGGCTACGGCGAAGTGATTCGCATTGCCGTCTTCGGTATGCTCCCGCACAATCGTCTCCGCGCGGGCATGATGAAGCGCTTAACTATTAAAGACTAATCAGCACTTGGACGCTCGGCTTCCGGGTCTTGTTTTAAGAAGCCGAGCGTCCAAGTCCAAATACAATGCCTACCGCAAAAACAAAAAAATCAGAAGGACAGTATCACGAGGGTCTCGGTCGCCGTAAGGAGTCCGTTGCCCGCGTGCGCATCACTCCAGCCAAGAAGATGGACTTCTCGGTAAATGATAAAGAACTCCACGTCTACTTCCCGACAGAAGAGCTCCAGAAGATAGTGCGTTCGCCATTCGCTCTCGTTGAGGGCGTGCACTATACAGTTAGTATTCACACCAAGGGCGGTGGCATGCACTCACAGGCCGAGGCCGTTGCCATGGGCCTCGCCCGAGCACTGGAGATGACGGACAAAACTCTTCGCCCGGTCTTAAAGAAGGGCAAGCTCCTTACGAGCAATTCAAGGCAAAAAGAGCGCCGCAAATTCGGCCTCAAGAAAGCCCGCAAAGCCCCGCAGTGGTCCAAGCGCTAATCAAAACACTCCAAACAACCGCCGAAAAGGCGGTTGTTTTATCCACAGGTATAAGGCTATTTGACACGAGTGCTTGATAACGAGTATAATAGTATGTTTCTAAGGTATATCTTTAATACTACTTTTAATTAGTAGTGTTTTTTAATTTCAGCCTCATCGGCTGACCCGCCGGGGAGGCGGGTAAGAATAATTTTTTATGAATGACGATACAAAAACAGATGGGGAATTGAGCGAGGTCGAAATACTCAAACAACAACTTGCCGAGTCAGAAGCCAAGGCAGCCGAGTATTTAGATGGCTGGCAGCGCTCCAAAGCCGACTTTATTAATGCTCGGAAAGAAGAGGATAAGAGCAGGGGAGAGATGATCAAGTATGCCACCTCCGGACTCATGAGCGACTTAATTGGAGTTCTCGACAGTTTTAATCTTGCGATGATTAACAAAGAGGTCTGGGAGAAGATTGATAAAGGCTGGCGCACCGGAGTGGAATATATTTATCATCAACTAGTAGGAGTTTTAAAAGACAATGGCATGGCAGAAGTCGGAAGTGTCGGAGACAAACTTGATCTGGGCATGCATCAACCGATAGAAGAGATAGAAACCGATGATGATAAGCTTGATCACACCATCGCCGAAGTATTTCAGAAAGGCTATAAAATTGGAGATAAAATTATCAGACCAGCGCATGTGAAAGTATATAAGTTGAAAGTATCTTAAAAACAAAAAACTACTAACTAAAAACTAATTATCATGGCAAAAATTTTAGGCATCGACTTGGGGACAACGAACTCGGCAATGGCTATCGTCGAAGGTGGCGAGCCGAAGATCGTCGAGAACATCGAGGGCGTTCGCACCACTCCGTCTATTGTCGCAATATCCAAGACAGGCGAGCGGCTTGTTGGTTTACTAGCCAAGCGCCAGGCGGTCACGAACCCCAAGAACACCATCTATGGCGTTAAGCGCCTCATGGGCCATCGCTTCGACGACGCAGAGATTGTGCGCGACAGCAAGGTTGTGCCTTTCAAGCTTGAGAAGGCGGATAACGGCGAGGTTAAGGTGCAGATGTCCGAAAAGTTTTACCGTCCGGAAGAAATCTCAGCGATGATTCTAAAGAAATTAAAGGATGATGCCGAGAGTAAGTTGGGCGAGAAGATAACCGAGGCCATTATCACGGTACCGGCCTACTTTAACGACTCACAGCGCCAGGCGACTAAGGACGCCGGAGAGATCGCGGGCTTTACCGTTAAGCGCATCATCAACGAGCCAACGGCTGCGGCACTGGCCTACGGATTTAACAAAAAGAAGAATGAGAAGATCGCCGTTTACGACTTCGGCGGAGGTACTTTTGATATTTCTATATTGGAGATCGGCGATGATGTTATCGAGGTTAAGGCAACAGACGGCGACTCGCACATGGGTGGCGAGGATATCGATCAGAAGATAATCAAATGGATAGCCGATGAGTTCAAGAAGGAGTCGGGGATTGATGTGACAAACGATGCGCTCGCCCTCCAGCGCCTTAAGGAGGCCGCGGAGAAAACGAAACATGAACTCTCGACAACGTTAGAGTCAGAAATAAATATTCCGTTCATTACGTCGGACGCGAACGGACCTAAGCATTTATTGCTCAAGATGACACGCTCGAAGCTTGAGGAACTCTCGCGAGAATTTATCGAACGCTCGATAGAAATCACCAAGCGCGCCGTCGAATCTTCTAAATTTTCTAAGAACGACATCAATGAGATTGTCATGGTTGGTGGCCAGACTCGTATGCCGGCTATCGTTGAGGCGGTCAAGCAGTTCTTCGGCAAGGAGCCGAATCGCAGCATCAACCCGGATGAAGTTGTCGCTGTCGGTGCCGCCATTCAGGCGGGCATCATGCAGGGAGACGTTAAAGACGTGCTGCTTCTCGATGTTATTCCTCTGTCACTCGGCATTGAGACGATGGGCGGTGTCGCGACAAAAATTATTGAAAAGAATACGACTATTCCGGCATCACGCACGCAGGTATTCTCGACAGCATCTGACAATCAGACGTCTGTAGAAATTCATATCGTGCAAGGTGAACGTCCACTTGCTTCTGACAACAAGACACTTGGTAAGTTCATGCTAGAGGGTATTCCACCGGCGCCACGGGGTATGCCTCAAGTGGAGGTAACATTCGACGTGAACGTCAACGGTATCCTAAGCGTCAAGGCCAAGGACAAAGCGACCAACAAAGAGCAGTCCATTCGTATTGAAGCTCGTGGCGGTCTATCGGCCGAAGAAGTCGAAAAGATGAAGAAAGACGCCGAGCTCCACGCCGAGGATGACAAGAAGCGCAAGGAGGAGGTAGAGGCTCGCAATATGGCAGAGCATCTTGTCCACACCGCCGAGAAGGCTTTGAAAGATGCGGAAGGTAAAATTAGTGATACAATAAAGACGGATGTTAGCGGGAAGATAGAAGAGCTTAAGAAAGTAAAAGATGGCGGCGACCAAACAGCCATCAAGAATGCCTCGGATGCTCTCTCGACCGCAATGTCTAAGATCGGCGAGGAGATGATGTCCGCCAAAGGCGGATCCGCCGGCTCAGAGGGCGGAAAGAATGATGCTGAAGATAAGAAAGGAGATGGCCCGGTGCGCGACGCAGACTTCGAGGAGAAGAAGTAATTACGAACTTGGAAGCTAAGCTTCCAAAACTAAAACCAGGAAGCTTAGCTTCCAAGTACAACATATGGCAAGCACAAAAGATTATTACAATATATTAGGAGTCGAGAAGAATGCCTCGGAGGCGGACATCAAGAAGGCGTTCCACAAGCTTGCCCATAAATATCATCCCGACAAAAGCGGTGGCGACGATACCAAGTTCAAAGAGGTGAGCGAGGCATATCAAGTATTGTCTGATGCCAAGAAGCGTAAAGAGTACGACACCTACGGTCAAACATTCGGCGAGGGCGGACCGCGCCCTGGCGGTGCGGGATATGGAGGCGGTTTTGAGGGCTTCGACTTCTCCAACTTCACTCAAGGCTTCGGCGGTGGACAATCCGGCTACGAAGAGATGGACTTTGGCGATATCTTTGGTGACTTCTTCGGTGGCGGTAGACAGCGCCAAGGGAGGGCACGCGGCAAGGATATTTCGATCGACCTGCAGATCAGCTTCAGTGAATCTATATTCGGCACCGAGCGCGATGTCTTGTTGCATAAACTAAACACCTGCACGAATTGCAAAGGCAGCGGCGCCAAACCGGGCACGAAGAAAAAGAAGTGTGAGAAATGCAACGGTGCAGGCCGAATACGCGAGGCTCGCAAATCGTTCCTCGGCCAGATCATGACCGAACGTGAATGTACTGAATGCCGAGGCACAGGCGAGATACCGGAGGAGCACTGCGGTGAATGCCGTGGCCTAGGTGTAGTTAAGCGCAATGAGACAATTAAAATAAAGATTCCTTCCGGCATTCAGAATGGCGAAATGATACGTATGACAGGGGCAGGTGAGGCTGTGTCGCATGGCACGACGGGGGATTTATATATAAAAATTCATGTTGAGGCGTCCAAGCAATTCCGCCGCGAGGGCCAGAATTTGCAGATGGACCTTGAAATTAAGCTTACAGATGCACTCCTTGGCGCCGTCTATCCGGTCAAGACATTGGACGGTGAAATTAAGCTGACAATTCCAACCGGCGCTACCTTCGGCGAGATACTCCGAGTACGAGGCAAAGGTGTACCCATCGAGCACAGTGGAGGCAGAGGCGACCTGCTCATCCACCTCATTATTAAACTTCCCAGTAAAGTCTCGAAGAAAGCAAGCGAGCTTATTAAAGAGCTTAAAGGGGAAGGGCTCTAGTGAAAAAGTACAAGCTTTATACTCATTCGGAAAAAGCTTTCGACGCGATGCTCTACGCCGTCAAGAACGCAGAGCAGTCTATTTATTGGGAGAGCTATATCTTCAACAACGATCTGCTCCTGACGCATGACTTCTTCTCTGTATTTAAGAATAAAGCCAAGGCGGGAGTAAAAGTGGTGTTTATTCTGGATGGCCTCGGCAGTTATGGTATTGCAAAAGAAGCGATAGAAGATCTTAAGAAGGCCGGAGTTGAAGTTTATTTCTTTACGAGCTGGTGGCGGCGCACTCATCGCAAACTTCTAATTGTGGACGATAGGGTAGCCTTCCTTGGTGGCGTCAACGTGGGCCACGCCTACCGCAAATGGTTAGACCTGCATTTACGCACGACCGAAAGTGCGCTCCTGCCGGTGATGATCCACTCATTCGCCAAATCATATGCCATGTGCGGCGGCAGAGACCAATCTGTCCTCGCCGAGCGCAATACGCGCAAAACCGTGCGCGAGACCAAGCTCAAATTCTTCGAGCATTGGCCGATCTTCGGTAAGCTTAGACTCCGCGAGCTCTATGAAGAACGCGTCGAGCATGCGAAGAAAAGTATCGTTATAGTCTCGCCATACTTTATTCCCCACACATGGCTTCGCAAGGCCTTGCTTGCCGCCGTCAATCGTGGTGTCAAAGTCAGTATAATAATCCCCGAACATACCGACCCGGCGATAGGGGACATTTCCAATTATTACATTGCGGACCTGCTTACGCCTTGCGGCATACACTTCTTTCTGCAAACTCAAATGAACCATGCCAAGGCCCTCCTTGTGGATGATGAAGAAGCAATGATCGGCTCGCATAATATCGACGCGTTATCCTTCGACTTCAATCAAGAAGCCGGCGTATTCTTCAATAAAAAAGATATGGTGCGCGACCTTAAGAAAATCATAAGCAAGTGGCAGGAGGATTCCACCCCATTCGAGAAAATAGTCTGGCACCGCCGCTGGTACTATCCATTAGTCTCCCTTATAGTCCGCCTAGCCCAGCCGGTCTCGTAGCGAGTTGTAAGTTCTTTCGTAAGGTGATAATCTTAACATTATGGACTGGACTAAAATATATAAGAAATATAAAGGTCAATGGATAGCTCTAGCGAGCGACGAAATTACCGTGATTGCAAACGGTGATACAGCAAAGGAGGCACTTGGAAAAGCGAATGAGAGAGGATACTCAAACCCTATATTGAATCGAGTGCCAAGTGAATTTATTACTTTTGCCGGCGCTCATGAAATTTCCTTATAAAAAAATTGGCCCGAAGAAACTTAAGCCGATTATTCCGGTGGAGATAATGCAGGAAGGTAATTCAATTTCTTTTCATGCATTAATTGACTCGGGTGCTGATTTGAATTTATTCCCCGGAGAACTTGCAGAATTGTTAGGTTTAAACATTCTAGATGGACTTGAGGGAACAATAGGAGGAATCACTACTGGAGAAATGCAGAAGTATTATTCTCATCAAGTGCATCTTGTTATTGGCGGCCACTCATATAAAACACGGGTAGCATTCATGCCAACATTATCAACTCGGGGGCACGGACTGCTTGGCCAGGTCGGTTTTTTTGACTTTTTTACCGTCAAGTTCAACTATTCAAAAGCTGAAATAGAAATTAAAGAGTCTGTAAAGTAAAGAAAAAAGTTATGAATCAAGAAACTAAGATTTGCCAAAATTGTAAGCTGAATTTTAATATAGAACCTGAGGACTTCGCATTTTACGAGAAAATAAAAGTGCCAGCACCAACTTGGTGTCCTAAATGTAGATTGATACAGCGGCTCATCTGGCGAAGTGAATCGAATATTTTCAAACGCCGTGATGACGCGACGGGAAAAGATACTATCTCGACCGTATCACCTTCGGCTCCGGTTGTCGTATACAATAAAAAGTTTTGGAATTCTGATGAGTGGAATGCGATTGATTACGGGCGAGATTATGATTTCTCTATTCCGTTCTTTGTTCAGCTTAAACAACTCTTGAGCGAGGTGCCGTTGCCTTCCGCTTATATAAACGAGCCCGCGATAAATAGTGAGTACACAGCGAACATCACAACCCCGAAGGACTGCTACATGGTTTTTTCCTCGACCCGTTCGGAGAATTGCATGTACACAGTGGTTGGCGGAGTCGATGCGAGAGATACCGTTGACGGTCATATGATTACAAAGACAGAGAAATGTTACTGGGACGTTAACGTATCAGGATCATTCAACACTCACTATTCGGTAGACTGTGATTCGTGTCGTGACGTGTTTTTTTCAAAAGATTGCGTGAATTGTTCCGATAGTTTTGGCTGTGTGAGCCTGCGTAATAAGTCGTATTGCTTTTACAACGAGCAACTTTCTAAAGATGAATATAGACAACGCCTAGCCAATATCGACTTGGGCTCACGGGAGACTGTTGCGTCAGAATTTGAGAAGGCAAAAAGTTTTTGGTTGAAATTCCCAGTCAAATATATGCACAGCCTAAAAATTCTGACTGCGCCGGAGA